>JANPNV010000136.1:0-42631 GCA_031427625.1 Bacteroidota bacterium | reverse complement strand
CTCGCGGGGCGGGTCCGCGGCAACACACCGGGTTGCCAAGAACAGTAAACAGATAATAGTCGTTTTAGCGGTGAGAAAGGAATGAGTCTTCATTTCTCCCCCTTGGCAATAAACCGAATGATAATCATTCGTTCTCCTGTTTTTGGTAATGCGTAGATATAGTTGGTGTTCACCGAGCTTATTTGATTTATCCTTTCTTAAAATGATTTTTACAGTTATCATGTGGTTTCTTTATTAATTATTTAGACTGATTTGGTAAAACATTGGTAAAACATTGCTTGCACAACAATGCTTTCACTTACTTTCGTTTACAAAAGTAGATTGAAGTAATCAGCTAACAGTCAATGTAATTGGAGCAAAAGAATGCAAACAGAAGAAAAGAGAATAGAACTGTTGTTCCCACATCAAAATCAAAGCCCGCCACTTGGCGGGTTTTGTCGTTTATGTATACTGTTTATATATTATACAGCTTATCTGCTGACCGGTTCTATATCGGTCATACCGGAGAAAGCCTGAATGAAAGAATTCGAAAACACCTCTCCAACCATCACGGATTTACTGCAAAAGCTAAAGACTGGGAGCTAGTTCATTTCGAAAATTATGAAAGCAAATCTGAAGCTTATGCGAGAGAAATTGAAATTAAAAACTGGAAATCTAAAACAAGAATTAAAAAGCTCATCGACAGTTAAGAGCATCCCGCTTTTCAGGCGGGAGGGTAGCAGAGCCTGTCCCGTTTTAACGGGATTCGAACCCTATTACTCCTTCTTAACAAAGCCCGCCACTTGACGGGTTTTGTCGTTTATGCATTAATTATATGAGTAGGAATAGTAGCTTAGTTAGCCAATACTTCATTTCACACTTCCGCCAATTGAAATATTAACCCCTTACAGCGTAGCCATATCAATTACAAATCGATATTTCACATCGCCTTTCAACATCCTTTCATAGGCTTCGTTAATATATTCCATTTTGATTATTTCAACATCAGATACAATATTATTCGCTGCACAATAATCAAGCATCTCTTGTGTCTCAGGAATTCCACCAATTCCTGAACCTGCTATACTTCTCCTGTTGCCAAGCAAACTGAATCCTCTCATCTCTATCGGAGTAGGAGGAACACCAACACAAATCATCACTCCATTTGTGTCGAGCATTTTCAGATACATGTTATAATCGTGTGGAGCAGAAACGGTATCAATAATAAAATCGAAGTAAGATGACAATTTTGCAACTTCTTCGGAATCTTTAGTAAGGGCAAAATTTTTCGCTCCCAGTCTATGTGCATCAACTTTTTTTGATGGCGAAGTACTCAGCATAGTTACCTCCGCACCAAAAGCTGCCGCAAATTTAACAGCCATATGACCAAGACCTCCAAGACCTATCACACCAACTTTATGCCCCTTACCAACCTTCCAATGCATCAATGGAGAATAGGTGGTAATGCCTGCACAAAGAAGCGGAGCTACTGCCGACAAATTGAGATGATCTGATATGTGCAGCACAAAATCCTCTTCTACTACAACCATTTTGGAATAACCTCCATAAGTAATCGTCTTTTTGTCTTTTTCATATGAATTATACGTACCCACATTACCATTTCTACAATATTGTTCAAGACCCTTCTTACAATTACTACACTCTCTGCATGAATCTACAAGACAACCAACACCTGCCGTATCACCAATTTTGAATCTTTTAACTTCGCTGCCTACTTTAGTTACTTTCCCAACTATTTCATGTCCGGGAACCATCGGATAAATGGAATTACCCCATTCATTTCGCGCCTGATGGATATCGGAATGACAGACGCCACAATAAAGTATTTCAATTTGTACGTCATGCGTCCGGAGTTCTCTACGCATGAAATTAAAAGGACTTAAGGAATCTGCTGAATGTTTTACCGCATATCCGCGTATTTCTGACATATTTTTCGTTTAAACAAATTAATAATCTGGTGCTGTAATTTAGGCAATACTTGCCTTTATCAATAATTCATGTTTTGGGAATAATAAAGTAAATTACCAATTATTCATAAAAGACTTATTTAACCTTCAAAAACAACAAACAAATCTTTTAAATAATTTTGAGAGAATCCGGACATTAATTATTTTTATAAATTGGTATTACGTTATGGCAAACCTTGAAAAGTTATTCTCCAGTAAAGAATGCGACATTTACTATAATCTAGAAATTCATCTTATACATTCGCGCTGGAAGGGAATCTACGTTGAAGGCGCCCGCCTTCAGGAAATCTTCAACATGCTAATCATCATGCTCGAGTTAAAGAAAACGGATATGATAGTCGCCGATGCCAGAGAAATGCTCATTATAACTGCAGCTGATCAGGAATGGACGATTAATGACTGGTATCCGAGAGCTGTTAAAGCTGGATTTCGTTATCAGGGATTAATCCTATCGAAGAATACATTCAATGAGTTATCGGTCAAGAAAATCAGCAATCAGTACAATGATGTATTAATCACCACCCATTACTTTGATTCACCTTCTGAAGCACTACACTGGGCCAGAGATATACGAATAGCTGAAAAAGAATATCGGGGATCAAGCAAAGAAAGCCTGAATTAATTTCAAGTGAATGTGTTTAATTGATTTGACAAAATAAAATTTCAATTTTTTCAATTAAGCTCTTAACTCGTCATTGAAAAAAAACTAACATTTTCAAATTACCTCAGCCACAACAAATGTACTTCCGCCGATAAAGACAATATCATTTTTACCAGCATTTTTTTCTGCCGCCTGTCTCGCCTTTTCAACTGAATCATATACGTCTCCCATTAAATTAAATTGCGATGCTTCTGCTTGAAGAACATCAGCATCTAAAGCGCGAGGGATATCCGCTTTACAAAAGTAATACTGTGCGTAATCAGGAAATGATTTCAATAAAGAAACTATATCCTTATCGTTCACCATCCCTAAAACAATGTGTAGTTTTTCGAACGGAAGAGAAGAAAGCTGATGAATGACAAATTTAATTCCTGCCTCGTTATGTGCTACATCTGCAATCACCAATGGTTTCTCCTTTAAAACTTCCCATCGACCTTTTAAACCGGTGTTAATTTTTACTCTTGATAATCCAGCATGTATTGCCTGATCATTTATTAAAGGAAATAATTTTTTCAAATAACCTGCAGCCTCTAATACCGTACATATATTATTAATCTGATAATTTCCTGCGAGATCAGAAAATAATAATCCGGATAGCTGATTTCCGTTTTTATAAATTTGAAAGTGCTGCCCTGTCATAGAAACAGACAATGCTTCTGCCCAATAAGTATCTGTTGCAAAAACAATCTCAGTTTCCATTTCCTTTGCCCTTTTGATAAATACATTCTCTATTTCTTTCTGCCTCTCTCCTATTATAACCGGTATGCCTTTTTTAATTATTCCCGCTTTCTCAGAAGCAATTTTTTCGAGTGTATCACCAAGTAAATTTTTATGATCGAAACTAATGTTGGTAATTATGGATAGTTCAGGAAAAATAATATTCGTCGAATCCAATCTGCCGCCAAGACCGGTTTCTATTATTGCAATATCTGTATTGCATCGGGCAAAAAAATCAAATGCGAGCGCTGTTGTCCATTCAAAAAAGCTGGGCTGTATATCTTCAAAGGTTTGTTTATGATTTTCTACGAAACTAATAACCGAATCCTCATCAATCATATTTCCATCTACTTTGATTCGTTCCCGAAAATCCTTCAGATGTGGAGAGGTAAACAATCCTGTCTTATACCCCGACTCCTGAAAAACGGAAGCAAGCATGGATGACACGGAACCTTTTCCATTTGTTCCCGCAACATGAACGGTTTTAATTTTTCTCTCAGGATGATTCAGCACTTCCGCAAGTGCATTAATATTATCCAGATTGTCCTTGTAAGCTGCTGCTCCTATACGGTGGAACATAGGCAGAAGGCTGTATAAATAAGAAAGAGTTTGAGCGTAGTTCAGCGTTTTAAAATTTTATTTCGATAAACAGAGCATTCAGATATTAATTTGATGTGACGAGACCCTGACAATAAATTTTGTCTTTGAATTTCCCGATGAAAACAAAATCAGAATTGACATTCACAGATGCTAAATTTAGAATTTTCCGGGAGATGCCGAAGTACGAATGGGAAAGATTTGAAAAAAAGATTCGAAAAACAGTTCTTACTGAACAACAAAAACGAATGTAATCGTCCCTTTCTGAATGTCAGCTTCATCGGTGCTGACATTAAATTTTGCCCTTACTGCCGATTCTTTAGCAAGTCGGAAAAGATAAGTTGATGTAGTAGTAGATCCTCGTCCACCAGGTACAGCAGAAATTACATTTCCATCCTTATCAACGGTAATATCCACCACAACCTTGCCCGTTTCCTGCGAACGATCACTAATCTGAGGAGAGCGTATCATGTGGCGTCCTGCAAGTGTGAACGATATGCCTTTTCCTGAACCACCTGAACCGGGACCGCCATCACCTTGTCCGGGACCACCCGATCCGCTTCCATTTTTCCCACTGTATTTTGAGTTCGGATCGCCCATCGGATCGCCCTGATCACCTTTTCCTGCTCCTGTTCCCTGCGACTTACTATCGTTGGCTTTTCCCTTATAGATGGCTTGCTGATTGACCGTTCTTACCGGCTCGACAATTTTTTTTACCTCAACTGGCTTTGGTTCTGTTTTTACCGGAGTAATCTTTTTGATATTTTTTACTTCATTCGTAATAGGCGATTCTTCATGATCTTGTGTCGCGAAATTTTCATCGGGTGAACTTGTAATAACTTTTACTTTATCAGCAACGGGATCTTTTGTAACTCTATCAGCCATGGGTTGAACATCTCCTGAGGCTTCTTCGAGGGTTCCAATACTTACAAGCACGCCGCCACCACCGCCTGTTTCAGGAAACGGAGGAATCGAAATTGTCATTACAGAGAATAGCAGAATTAAAAAAAGTGCTACGTGAATGGCAATCGTAATTATTACTGACCGCGAACGGATAGAGGCATCCATATTTTATTTCTTCGATGACTGAGTAGCCAACACCATTTTTATTTTTAACCGATTTCCGATGTCGAGTAGATCGACCAGATTTTGCACTTGAACAGTCTTATCAACCTTAAGTAATGCAGTTGGGTCGGGTTGTCCGGCGATAATCTTTGCAAGTGCCGGCTCCAGTTCATCTGCGCTTACCGGATTGTTGTTAAGTGCATACTGTAGATTCTCCGTAACGGAAATTGTAATGGGATGTTTCACTGACTGGGTACTACTCTTAGCGTTTGGCAAAAGAAGCTTAAGTACGTTGGGCGTTGCCATCGTTGACGTTATCAAAAAAAACAACAAAAGGAAAAACATAATGTCATTCAATGAAGCCGAGTAAACCTCACCGACTGCCCTGTTTTTTCGCCTTAGATTCATGAATATTTGTTTTGTTAATTATTATTACTCCTGATGTATTATCAGGCCTTTGCTGGCTCTTCTAAAAGATCAATAAACTCAACGGCATTTATTTCCATTTTATTGATTACTCTGTCGATCAAGTGAACGAGATAATGATAACCACCATAAGCTACCATTCCTACTAAAAGTCCGGTAGCGCTTGAAATCATTTTAACGTATAGTCCACCCGAAATGGTATTTATCTCAAGACTGTTTTGTTGAGCAATTTCATAGAAGATTTTTATAACTCCGAAAATTGTTCCAAGGAAACCAAACATGGGAGCAATACCTGCAATTGTTGCCAGAATATTCATGTTCTTTTCCATCTTGTATATTTCAAGTTTGCCGACATTTTCGATGGCTACTTCAATTTCCCGAACCGGTTTTCCCAAGCGCATAATCCCTTTTTCGATCATTCTCGCAACAGGTGATTTTGTATTTCTGCAAAGCATTCTTGCGGCCTCAATATTTCCATTGTGGACATAATCTCTTATCTGATGCATGAAATTCATATCAATCTTTGAAAAGCGGCGAACAGTGAATAGACGCTCGAAGAATATATAAAGGGCAATAACTGATAGTGCAGCGATGGGAATTAAAATCGGTCCGCCTTTCTCTGCCATATCCCATAGGGTTATAGATTTGATTGCTGTTGGTGTTACTGCCTGAACTGAGTCGATCGCAGTTGTCAGGTTTTGAGTTATCTGAAGAATGATTCCGTACATTTTGTATAATTGATATAGTCGGCAAAATAGACAACACCTCTCTATGAACAGCCAGCGGTGTATGTACTTTTAAACAAACCTATGTTAGTGAACGACGATCCTGAGGTAATTATTGAATAATATTAAACGAAAGTGGTAGAATCATTTCAGTATTTACAGGTTTGTTTCTTACCATACCCGGCGACCATTGCATACTCGTCGATAGTGTCGTCATTATTCTTTCGTCCAGTCCGTAACCAACTTTGTTCAATATCCTGATATCGCTGATTTGGCCACTCTGATTGACTACGAAACGTATGAATACATTCATCTTCAACTTTCCTACTCTTGCTTCGTCTGTAAATCGGATGTTGTCGGATATAAACCGGTAAAACCTATTCATGCCACCGGGATATTCAGGAATTTTGTCTACAAATGCTGATGAGAACGTGTCGGTAAATGTTTCAGGATTTTTTCCGGTTACATTTCCACCTAAAGGTTGCGATGCAGGATTGTTCCCGGCTGATGGGTTTACATTTGCCGCAAGCATCATGGTGTCTGCAGGTTTATTTGCAGCGGCTGAATCAATAACAGCAATGTAAATATTATCAATGGGCTTTCCTGACGGAATTGCTACGGGCATTGCCAATTTTGGTTTTGCCTGAACGATAGCTTCGGGAACAATAAAAGTGGAAAACACTACACTATCGGTAACATTTAATTGCGGATGATCAATAGCTACTGTATTCGTGAAAAATAAAAATACTATGATCAAAGAAATCCCTGACAGTAAAATTAATAAAGAACGCGTCAGTCGGGAATTATAATTCTTGCGAAGCTCATAAGCACCAAACAATTTATTTCTGTTTTGGAAGACTATATCGTCCCAGAGAGGAATAGGTTCTTTCGTTTTCATAATTTATTTTTTGACGACGACTCCTGCCATTTTCAAATTCCATATCAAAAATATTTTATGACAATGCTCGTACAATTGGAAACCGGCTGTTCATCGTCTGATTTTATACACATAGCGCCGAAATAAAAACAAAAAGATTTCCGCAAAGTCAATATCGACATTGGTCTACAGCAGAAATTGATCTATGTTTTATCAGGAATCCTTCTGTTAATTAATCTGTGAATAGTTACTTTCGTTAATAATGATTTTTCTGAATTCATTCATTAACTTGCCGCAAATTCGGGTCATGAAAAAAGTTCTCTCCCTCATTTTATTAGTACTGCCTACGCTCGCATCCTATGCACAGCTGAAGCTTACCTTCCCTTCAGGAGATGGCCTCCTTGTTACGGCTGACTGGTATCCTGTGAGCAGCAGACTTCCTGTCATACTTCTCTGCCATCAGAATAATTCGAGCAGAGGTGAATTTTCAGAAACTGCGCTACGTCTGAATAAATTCGGATTCAACTGCCTGGCTGTTGATCTTCGGGTAGGTTCTGAGATAAACGGCATTACAAATGAAACGGCCAATGCCGCAGTCACAAAAAAAACAACTCCCGGCTATCTTGATGCAAGCACCGATATCATTGCTGCCGTTAATTTTCTTTATGAAAAATATCAAAAACCCATTGTGATTTTAGGAAGCTCTTATTCTGCCTCACTAGCACTAATAATCGCATCCGAAAATCCGAAGATCTCATCAATAGTCGTATTTAGTCCTGGCGAATATTTTGATGATAAAAATTATGTCGCCAATCATATTTCGAAGCTTAGCAAACCCATATTTGCCACCTCATCAAAGGCAGAATCAGAACAGGTTACAGATCTTCTTAAGGATGTAAATTCCCGAATTAAGCTTCAATACATTCCATCTTCAGCCGGCGATCACGGATCAAAAGTTCTTTGGCCTTCAATGCCCGACAATCAGGAATATTGGATTGCTCTTATGAGCTTTCTCGACAGAATAAAGACCTCTGAATAGGCGTTTCTTTTTTATCATGCTTAGAATTTTCAGGATCATCATCCTAATGCTCATCCCTTTCTCCTGCTTTTCTCAGAAAGGATTGACTACTGTAGGAATACAAGTGAAGCCAATTTTCCCTTTTTCATTTTTAGGCACGGGGAAGATAACGAACGATAAGGATGGTGTTCACTTCGAAACAATTCTTAAATCTGGATTCAGTGGTGGACTAATTATCCGTCACAACTTTACAGACCTTATTGCATTCGAAAGCGGCATCAACTATGTGAAACGAAAGTATTCGTTAAGCATCAGCGATGGTGATTTTACCGGCAATTCATCATTCAGAATTATCAGTTATGAAATTCCGGCGATGCTGATGATTTACTCTCAGCTTGGCGAAAAAATATACATCAACGGATCGATGGGTCCAACACTAGATATGTTTGCAAGCGACATTCAAACAAGCGACTACTATTTTAATCAGGTGTCATTCAGAAGAAAAATTTTTCAGCCGGCAATAGCAGCAAATGTCGGATGCGAATACAGAACAGAGAATAGCGGAACAATCTATCTGGGGGCTTCCTATCAACGGCCATTCTCGCCAATCTATGATTCAGTAATTGGCTACTTCAGGAACAATAAAGAAGTTGTAGTAAGCAATCCACTTTCGGGAAGTTATCTTACGATCGATCTCCGTTACTTTTTCCCTGTCGTCAAAACAAAAATTACAGCAGACTAAAGTCCAAGGTGTCTTGTAGAATCTCTTTCAGTCTTCTTTTGTATGTTTTTTTTGAATGCTTCTGTAAGATCAATTCCTGTCTGGTTTGCAATACAGATAAGCGCAAACATTACATCTGCAAGTTCATCAGGTAATTCTTTTTTCAGGTCGGATTCTTTGCTGCTTTGCTCACCATATACCCTCGAAATGATTCTGGCGACTTCCCCTACTTCCTCAGTAAGCACTGCCATATTGGTGAGCTCATTAAAATACCTTACTCCGTATTTCTTTATCCAGGCATCGACGGTATCCTGTGCTTCTTTTATTGTAATGGATGTATTCATTCCCTGATTTTTGAATCGATAAATATGGTGACGGGTCCGTCGTTCAGTAACTGCACTTTCATGTCGGCACCGAATTCTCCCGATAAAACTTTCAATCCTGATGAAGTTGTCAGCACCTCCAGAAATTTCTCATAAATCGGAACAGCGACTTCCGGCCTTGCAGCATTGATATATGACGGCCGGTTTCCTTTTTTGACACTGGCATGAAGCGTAAACTGACTGATGACGAGTATCTCTCCTTCAACTTCCTGAACCGACCTATTCATTACCTCATTCTCATCGTTGAAAATCCGAAGACGACATATTTTCCCCGTTAACCATTCAACATCATCGGCAGCATCTGCTTCTTCAATTCCAAGAAATATTAGCAAGCCATTTCCAATGGATGATTTTATTTCGCCATTAATTTTTACTGATGCATTTGAAACACGTTGCAATAATACCCGCATAATTCTGATGGTTATTTAAAAATATCCTGGCCGCTCATAATACTCAGGTAACTTTCAAACCTGCTCATTGCTATTTCGCCGCTCTCTACAGCTGGCTTCACAGCGCAATCTTTCTCTGTGTAATGAAGGCAATTATTAAACTTGCATTGTTTTGCAAACTTAAATATATCAGGAAAAAAATGCGATACTTCATGCTTATTGAAATCGATCATTCCGAATTCGCGAATGCCGGGAGTATCGATAACGAATCCTCCACCGGGCAAATGATGCATTTCTGCAAATGTTGTGGTATGAATTCCCTTCATATGCTGAATGGAAATCTTTGCCGTTTTTAATTCCTTCCCCGGAATAAGCGCATTGATGAGCGACGACTTGCCTACTCCACTATGTCCGGAGAATAGTGTCACTTTACCTTTCATTGATTCCCTCAACTTATCAAGTCCTTCTCCCTTCAAGGCGGAGACAGCAAAAATTTTATATCCGATGGAAGTATATAATTCTGATACTTCCTCTACCAGCTTCCAGACTTCTTCATCGTAAATGTCACTCTTATTCCAGATAATGCCCGCAGGAAGACTATATGCTTCAGCCGTTGCCAGAAAACGATCGATGAACCCAAGCGAGGTTTTTGGCAGCACAGGTGTTGCTACAACAAAAGCCTGATCCATATTTGCAGCAAGAATCTGCACCTGACTTGAAAGTTTTACCGATTTTCTGATGATGTAATTCTTCCTGTCTGATATATTCGTAATCCATAAAAAATCGTTGTCAGTGTCATCAGCCGTTTCAACTTCCACTTTATCACCCACTGTAAGAGGATTGGTAGCCTCGAAATCACGCAGCCGCAGATTACCTTTGATTTTGCACATAACAGTCTTTCCGTCTTCCAGCAATACCTTATATTGGTTACCTGTCGATTTAATTACTGTTCCTTGCATGAGGCGAAGATAGCTAAGTATTAATTTCTAAATTTGTTCGAACAATACAAAATTCCAACTTCTTGTCAATTTCTGTAAATAATATTTCCAAACTATTCGGCTCCCAAAAGGCACTCGATAATGTGTCTTTTAATGTTGGTCGCGGACAGGTCGTCGGATTCCTGGGTCCAAACGGTGCTGGCAAATCGACAATGATGAAGATATTGACATGCTTCATTCCTCAAAGTTCGGGCGAGGCTACCGTTTGTGGCTTCGATATAAATGAGGAACCGCTTGAAGTTAGAAAGCGAATAGGGTATCTTCCTGAACATAATCCATTGTATCCTGACATGTATGTAAAGGAATACCTCGAATTCGTCGCCGGTATTTATCAACTAAAAGGCAATATCAAAAAACGGATCGATGAAATGATAGACATAACCGGTCTCGGCATGGAACAGAAAAAAAAGATCGGCGCTCTGTCGAAAGGTTACCGGCAGCGAGTCGGTCTTGCTCAGGCATTAATCCATCAACCCGAAGTACTGATTCTCGATGAACCAACATCTGGACTGGATCCAAATCAACTAACGGAAATAAGAACATTGATTAAATCCCTAGGCAAAGAAAAAACCGTTCTTCTATCTACTCATATAATGCAAGAAGTGGAAGCGATAAGCGACAGGGTCATCATCATTAATAAAGGGAAAATAGTAACAGACGAAAATACATCAGTATTAAGAGGGATGCCATTGAATAATGATGTAATAGTTATTGAGTTCGAAAAAAATATTCAAAAAATTTCTATCATTAAGATTGAAAGTGTTGCCGATGCAATACTAATCAAAGAAAATATGTGGAAGATTGTTGGGAAAGAGAATATGGATGTTCGGGCCGATCTATTTAAGTGGGCCGTGGAAAATAATCATACCGTTTTATCAATGCAGAAGCAAGAACAAAAACTGGAAGATATCTTTCATCAGTTAACCGGTAATTAAATTAAATCATTATGACCGGTATCTGTCGACTGTTATTTTTTCTAATCGCAATATGCACTGTCAAAGCAACATTTTCGCAGGATCTATCAGCATATACTGATTATAGAGGAAACCTGCAGGTGTTTGACAAAGGACTATACCGGCAAATTGAATATCTTCCTGTGAAGAGTTACAAGATTGGCGGAAACTCAGTCGCCTTTATCGACAACAAAAATGATTTTAAAATATACTACGACGGCCAGACATTTCCACTCGTAAATGCTGCTGATTTTTCATACTTCGTAACCGATAATATAACTGCATTTCGTGTCGGACAAGTATTATATGCCTTTGATAAGGGCGAGAAAAAAACACTCTGTTATTATGATTCCATCATGGTTGTAAACGACAGCGTCCTTGTTTACTTTGACGAATCACAATCATCACTAAATATCTATTACAATGGAAGAATTGCCAACGTTGAAGATGCATTCCTTTCAAAACCTAAGTCAATAAAAACAGGATCCAATATAGTCGCATGGGTAAACCAGTCGGACTATTTTACTATTTTTTACCATGGAACCACAATCACTCTTGACAATATCGCTCCGCTAAAATATGAGGCAGGAAGAGATATCGTTGCCTATGTGGATGATTATGAACGACGCTTCAGACTTTTTTACAAGGGCGAGAAAGCAGTAGTAGAAGATTTTGTTCCCGATTCCTTTAAAGTCGGTTTCGGAATAATGGCTTATGTAGACAATCTTGGTAGCTTCAGAGTTTTCAATAATGGCGCTACAAAGAAACTATTATCCGATCGCCCCGATTTTTTCTATGTGAAGGGAAATGTTGTTGTGTACAGTTACAATTATTCATTCAATGTATATTACAATGGCGAGGTAACTACCCTACAAAACCGTACGCCAAAAGATTTTCAAGTCGGGAACGAAGGTGTTGCCTGGCTCGATGACAGCGGAAGACTTCAACTTTTTCATAAAGGAAAAATCTACACGGTTTCCTATGAAGTGATTAATAAATACAACCTAAACGGAAACGTCCTTAAATATGAGGTTGGGAACAATACAAGCCTGATTTTTTATAATGGAAAGAATTATTGATAAGCCAAAAGTCAAAAAAATGGCTCTCAACCCGCTCCCGTCTCATGACTCTTTGTTCTTTGTTCTTGATTCTTTGTTCTTGGTTCTTTGCTCTTGATGCTTTGCTCTTGGTTCTTTGCTCTTGATTCTTGGTTCTTTGCTCTTGGTTCTTTGCTCTTGATTCTTGGTTCTTTGCTCTTGGTTCTTGATTCTTGGCTCTTGGCTTTTGATTCTTGGCTCTTGATTCTTGATTCTTTGCTCTTGATTCTTGGCTCTTGGTTCTTGATTCTTGGCTCTTGATTCTTGATTCTTGGCTCTTGGCTCTTTATTCTCTGCTCTTTTTTTTTATTGTTTCCAAAGTTTTTCCCTAAATTTGCCTTCGCAAGTGGAAAAATTTGATTGACGGATATTACCCGCAATATTGCAACCACGAAAGCCTTTCCAGTAAGCGATTATCGGATAAAAAGGTGGAAAAAATGCTAATGCAGGTTTTTCCCGTATCAAATTTTTGCCTGCCTAAAACTCATAAACCATGTCCTATTTATTCACCTCTGAGTCTGTATCAGAAGGTCATCCAGACAAAATTGCCGATCAGATATCTGACGCACTTATTGACAACTTTCTCGCCTACGATCCGAATGCAAAGGTCGCCTGTGAAACATTAGTTACTACCGGACAAGTAGTGCTTGGTGGAGAAGTTAAATCGCATGCTTATCTTGATGTTCAGGATATTGCACGCGATGTAATCCGGAAAATCGGCTATACAAAAAGCGAATACATGTTCGAAGCTGATTCTTGTGGCATCCTATCGGCCATCCATGAACAATCGGCTGATATAAACCGGGGTGTTGAAAAAAACGACCCATGGAAACAAGGAGCCGGTGATCAGGGAATGATGTTCGGATATGCATGCAAAGAGACGGATAACTTTATGCCTCTTCCTCTTGAATTGGCACATTCACTTCTAAGAGAATTAGCTGTCCTCCGCCGCGAAGGCAAATTAATTAGCTACCTGCGTCCTGATGCTAAATCTCAGGTAACGATCGAATACGATGATAATCATAAGCCGGTAAGAATAGATACCATCGTTATTTCTACACAGCATGACGACTTCGATAAAGATGCCATCATGCTTAAGAAGATTAAAGATGATGTAATAAACATCCTCGTGCCACGTGTTATGAAAAAACTTCCTAAGCGTGTGCAGGCATTATTTAATGACAAGGTAAAATATCACGTAAATCCTACCGGTAAGTTTGTCATAGGTGGACCACATGGCGACACAGGACTAACAGGTAGAAAAATTATCGTTGACACATATGGAGGAAAAGGCGCACATGGTGGTGGTGCTTTTTCAGGAAAAGATCCTTCGAAAGTAGATCGTTCTGCCGCCTATGCTACACGTCACATTGCAAAAAACATGGTTGCTGCCGGAATCTGTGATGAAGTTCTCGTTCAGGTTGCTTATGCAATCGGCGTAGCGGAGCCTGTCGGACTCTATCTGAATACATATAACACAGCCAAGGTTTCTTTAAGTGATGGTGAAATCGCTAAAAAAATCAGGAGTATATTCGATATGCGGCCATATGCTATTGAGCAACGATTTAATTTACGGACACCAATTTATTTCGAGACGGCCGCTTACGGACATATGGGAAGAAAGACTGAAGTGAAAGAAAAAGTATTCAACAAGGGAAAGAAAAACGAAAAGAAAATAAAAGTAAAACTTTTCCCATGGGAAGAACTCAACTATGTTGAAAAACTTAAAAGCGCTTTTCGTATTGAAGAAAAAAAAACGCCTCTTAAGAATTCAGAATTAATTATGGCATAAGAAAATGCATTAGAACTGTAGGGGCTCTAACGCACTTTTCAATTTATCTGATTTGGACAAGAATCCGATTTGAAACAAAAAATAATTATTCAACAAATGCCTTTCTCTAACAGGAAGGCATTTGTTTTTTCAGTCTGTCGACAATAATAATTGAAATTAGCTGCTCGTGTATTTAGAATCTAATTTCTTTTAACAATTATTACTCCTGACAGATTTCTTCATAATAGCATATAAACCAATGTAACCGCTTTCTTTAAAACCGATAACATCGAAATTCATATTTCTCGTTCCGGTATTAAACGGAACTGAAAAATCAGCATTGGGATTAAGTATGCCGGGATTACCTTTTAAAAAATAATCAGGAAGGCAATCGTTAGAAGTAGTTAACCATTCATTTAATAACTCAAAAGATGCACGGTTAGCATATAATATCTTTCCGTTTGAGTCAATCTTTACAACCGGTGACTCGAAAAAATCCGGTGACAACTGAATAGGATTGTACGATTCACTATTTTCTGTTTCTGATTGCAGAATGCAATCATCATTAATTTCTTTTGTCATTTCAATACTGATTAAATTGTTTATTCACCCTAATTGCTAATTAAAGGTCAATATACAACCACATAAATCAAAATAAAAAGTGTTGAACAGGAATAATAACATGCTGAATAAAAATTCATATTCAAGCCAAAATCCATACTCTTTAGGAATTATCCAAAAAATCAATGGTGAGCTTATTTTTCCTCAGAAAGTTTAATTAGTTCCTGAAGCACAGCAGGATCAGCGGGACGCTTTGCATTTACGTCGACGATTTCGCCTTTCCGGTTCATGATCATATATCGAGGAATGCTGTTAATTTGAAAATAGCGGCAGGCTTTCGAGCTCCAGTTACCGGGAGAAATAAATTGTGTGCCTTCCATTTCCATGTCGTGAATTCCTTTTTTCCAGGCGGCCGTATCGCCATCAATAGAAATATATAAAAAGACAATGTCCTTCTTTTGTTTTTCCGTAAGCTGAGCATGCATCTGTTTCGAATAGGGCATCATCATCCGGCATGGACCACACCAGCTTGCCCAGAAATCGATATAGACAATCTTTCCTTTCAAGGAAGATAATGAAACAGGCTTAAAATTAATATCGAGCAATCCGGGATCGGCATCTGAAGCTTTCTCGATTTTCGTGTCCTTATTTCCCGGGTTATTTGAAATATTTACCCGACCCGCACAATCATCACTCACTAACTGAAAGTACATTTTATTTTTATCAACGCTCTTTAATGTCTCCATTAGTTTCTTTACCATGAAGGCGCTCAGGTTTCCGCATTCTTCGATAGTATATCGGGCAAGCCAATAAGTAAATATATTTCCTTCAAGTAATTCTCTTGCTATAGAAGATTTCCTGTCGGCCGACATAGTCCCATCTGTAAACTTGTTATAACCATTCGATTTTGAAGAAGCGTAAATAATAAAATACTTTACGAAATCTCTGTATGAGGTGGAAATCATTGCGGGCTCATTATTGATTTTTAATGAGGCTGCACTCTCCAACATAATCGGTGGCAATGGTGATACTTTTAATATTTTCTGATCCTTGTTTGCATTGATAATCGGATAGGCATATAGTTCTCTCCAATAATGATAATTTATCTCATCCTTTATAAATGAAACAAAAGTAGGTGAGAAACCTTTCATTTTTTCGTCAGCATTGATAAATTGAAGATGTTCTTTCTTCTTGGAAAACATCATTGATTCAAAAGCATCTATGGTCATTAACCCCATTTGTCCTTCATTCAGGCTGTCGTTAAAATCAGCACCGAAGCGAGCGAAAAAACTTTGCAGGAAATTATTGTGCAACGATCCCTTACCTGTTAGTGAATTAGCAAGGTCTGCTGCTCCCGGTTTTACATCTAGTATCAAATCATCTCCGGGTTCTACATACAATGGGAATCTGAAAAAACTACTTACCAGTTCAACAATATAACTTCTGTCTATTTTTGTTTTAATCTCAAAGTGACCATTTGTGATTTGTGATGATTGTGTCTCCGCATTCTTATGCAAAAAGTTTTTGTCAATAACCAGCTGAATACTACCCTGCGCTTCCGGAGGAAGGTTTCCTGATATACTGAAGTTTGTTTGGGCAAATGCACAATCAATTAATATAAATCCAATAACAAAGGCCTGAATGAATGATTTCATTAAATTTAATTTAGGTGTAAAAGTAAGGTATGATTATTCAACATACAAACGAAGAGTCATAGCGTTTATTTAAGAGGAACAAAAGTCAATTTGGAATTACTATTTGTTTCTATTTCCTTTTTATTCATCATCTCTTTTCTGACACTGCCATTAATATACATTCTCGTTTGATCGTGGTAATATCTGCTCATGAAATTTCCCGATTGACCACTTGGACTGACGCTATATGCATTTTCAGGATCTGCAAAATCGAGTGTACGTCGAAGTGCCGGAGCAAGATTAACTTTATATACGCCATTCTTATTCAGATCGAAGCTCTGGTTGTTAAGTGTTTCTATTCCGCCATAATCGGGATATGGACCAATATTGAAAAAATTATCAAACGGTTTTTGCTTACCGACCAGATGTTCGATCTCAAGGGTATGGACCTTCTTCCATAACCATTTTTCAGGATTCGGCCCGAACTGTTCAATTAGTTCAGTGATAGTCCGGTCGAATGCATCACTGATAATTTTAGTTTCATTTTCTCTGATATGCTTCGAATTAATATTATCCCACCAAACTGAAGAGTCATTCAGAAGAAATGATTTCTGCGAAGATTTTTGAGCATGCGTTTTAAGAAGTGCATCAAAATCTTTTTCTCCAATTTCATCGGCAAAGGCGTCATGAAGAACATGATAAAGCAACTTATAGTAAATTACGGGAGCAATGTCTGTTAGATTATGGCTTCCATTCCAATGATCAAGAATTTCTGCTGCGCGTTCATGAATCTGTGATTTCAGTTTTGCTACACCGGGCATCTTTTTCAACATGATCTGGGCCTGTTGAGCAGCGAGCACATTTACTCCGTCAGTATTCATCAGCTGCATATCTCTCAAATCAAAAACCTTTTTACTATGAAAAAATTGATTGATTCTTATGTATCGATCCGCTGGCAGGTAGTATCCGGGAAAATAATGTGTACTATCATCAGATGGAGGATTATTTGCAGACAGAACCACGCCACGTGAAGGATTTTCGGCGCGGGGATTTTCTTTGAAGTCATAAAATCCAAGCCAATCATCAACGCCGGATCCATCGAGGAGTGTGTTTGAATTTATTCCTGTTCGTCTTTTTACAAATTTAGCTGCGGAATACCAGGCGATGTTATCATGAATATCGGCATAAACCACATTTAAACCGGGCGCTGAAATCATTGATACAGCATCACGAAATTCAACTATTGAATTAGCATGGGACATGTTGTAAGTAACCTCCGGTAGATTATCAGGAAATTTTAAAAATGTCCAGCAGAGACTTACTGGCGATTTAGTTAATGCTTTAAACTCAGGTAGAACATCACTGCAAATCGGTCCGTGCGAAGTAGAACGACACTGCATAATGATATCGACACTGTCCTTCACCTTTATTATTTCAGTATGATATTTTAAATTTTCCCAAATTCCATTAATCAAAACCTGAGTTGTATCGGCAGGATTTACATGTTCTGCAAAAAAGTCGAGGTCGTCATTTTCTAGAATGGTAAGTCCCCATGCATGCACCCTGCTGTGACCCAGAGCCGGAAATGGAAACCCTGCGAGAAAGCTTCCATAAAATCCAAAGCCGGGACATTCCAGATGTGCTTCATACCAAACTGCTGGTTGTTGAACTCCAACGTGTGTGTCATTTTCAAAAAGTGTTTTTCCGCTTTTACTTCGTTCCGCACTTACTGCCCAGGAGTTACTGCCAGACCATATTTTGACGGGAAGAATATCATCCATATACGTTAGCAGAGAATCAGTATTGTAATTTGTTGTTGTATCAAATTCGGTAACAGTTCCTTTAATGCCAAGGTCGTTAAGATATTTCTGCCCCCATTTTTTTCCGATACGACTCATTAATGGATCTGTCTTTATACCCATTTGAAAATTATAAGACATATAATCGACAATTAGGTAAATATCTTTTACGGTAAATTTTTCTTTGGGAATTCCCAAGAGTAAAAACTCAAATCGCTTCCTGCGTTTTTCAATATATTGGTTCACTCCTGCTATATAAGCGAGAACATCTTTCTTCCAGGGCACATTTGTATTTTGCATAAAAGCCTTTGCAGATTCATCCGCTCTGCGGTTTATGCCTAGCATGCGAAAAAATTTATCTGCTTCAAGAGTTTTACTGCCGAAAATTTCTGAAAGCCGTCCTGCGCTTACGCGACGTATCATATCCATCTGGAAGAGTCTTTCTTTGGCATGAATATATCCGAGAACCCTGAAAACATCTTCCTCATTTTTGCCATAGATATGTGGCACACCGAATTTATCAAAGTAGGTGACTACAGAGGAATCGAGATCAGAAATTTCCTGAGTGCCCGAGTATACAGGCTTCTGCATCTGAAAATATAAGTAAACAAGAATGACAATTCCTGCAACCAAGAAAAATAATGTTAGAAAAAAGTTTCGAAGAAATCGGATCATTATTAAAGTGAATAACCAAATCGGCGGAGTTTGTTTTCATTTTTCCTCCACTCTTTCTCTACTTTAACAAACAATTCGAGAAAAACTTTTTTGCCGAGAAATTTTTCCATATCAATTCTTGCTTCTGTTCCCACACGTTTTATATCCTGTCCGCCGCTTCCAATCAGTATGGCTTTCTGTGAATCTCTCTCAACATAAATCGTTGCTGCTATTTTAATTATTTTATCATCTTCTTTGAATGACTCAATACTCACCTGCGAAGAGTATGGAATTTCCTGTTGATAATGAAGCATAATTTTTTCACGGATCATCTCGCTGACAAAGAATCGTTCGTTTGCATCGCTGAATGCATCCTTCGGAAAAAATGCAGGACCTTCAGGAAGATGTTCGATAATCGTTTCGATAATTTTTTCGATATTGAAATCAGTTAATGCAGAAACAGGAATTACTGCTGCAGGCTTCAGTTTCTTTTTCCATGCATGCACAAGCTTATTAATTTCGTCTTGAGAAGAAAGATCTATTTTATTTATAACAACGATAACAGGTTTAGTAATGGACTGCAGTCTTGATAAAATAGCTTCGTCCATGTATGTTTCACTGAGATCAGAAATAAAAAGTACAGCATCTGCATCAGCTAATGTAGCTTTCACAAAGTCCATCATTTTCTCCTGAAGAAGATAATTAGGCTCGAGAATTCCCGGAGTATCAGAAAATACAATTTGATATTCTTCCTTATTCAATATTCCTTTAATCCGATGCCTTGTTGTTTGTGCTTTTGAAGTAACAATTGACAGACCTTCACCAACAAGCCTGTTCATAAGCGTTGATTTTCCGACATTCGGCTTCCCTATTATTCCAACAAAACCCGCTTTATGCTCCATAATTTATATTCATTATATTAGTATAGTAAAAGAACGAATTATATCTTTGCAGACCAAAATTTGATTTATACGCATTTGCGTTAAAAATATAGTGCGGGGTGGAGCAGTTGGTAGCTCGTTGGGCTCATAACCCAAAGGTCATCGGTTCGAGTCCGGTCCCCGCTACCTAAATTCAGTGTGAGTGAACAGTGTGAGTGAACAGGAATAGGCTTCTGATCAATCACCTTTTCACTCACACTTTTTTTTGCTATTAACTACTGTTAAATTCTATAATGAATACGACTGATTATGCTGAGCACCATGCATATTCTGCGTCATACATTTACCTTTTCAGGCTGCAGATGCTAGAAAAGTGCATTTAAAGGATTAATTATTATACCTTTGCGCAAAGCCGGATTTGTTCGGCTTTTATTATTTTCGAACCAGTTAAGATATAAGAAGTTGTCAAGTATAGTCGCCATTGTAGGCCGTCCGAATGTAGGTAAATCGACACTGTTTAACCGTCTAACAGAGTCACGCTCAGCCATTGTGGATGAGCAAAGCGGAGTTACCCGCGATCGTCATTACGGGCATGCTGAATGGTGTGGTAAGAAATTTTCAGTAATCGATACCGGTGGATATGTGCGTGGATCAGAAGACGCCTTTGAGGGTGCAATTCGTGCCCAGGTAGAAATAGCGATTGATGAGGCAGATATAATTCTGTTCGTTTTAGATGTTGAAATTGGGATAACCTCTTCTGATGATACAGTTGTTCGGATTCTTCGTAAATCTGGAAAGAAAGTTATTCTTGTTGCCAACAAAGTCGATAATCCTCAACGTATCAGTCAGGCCGCTGAATTTTACAGCTTTGGATTAGGTGAACCCTTTGCAATTTCCTCAATAAATGGTAGTGGAACAGGTGAATTACTCGATGAAATCGTAGCTAACCTGCCTAAAGAATTTGTCGACGAAACAGAAGGACTTCCAAGGTTTGCCATAATCGGTCAGCCGAACGTAGGCAAGTCGTCGTTATTAAACATGCTGATTGGTGAAGAACGCAGTATTGTAACGCCATTGGCAGGAACCACACGAGATGCAGTTCATCAACGATATAGCAAATTTGGTCACGACTTTCTTCTTGTGGATACGGCCGGACTAAGACGTAAAGCAAGAGTGAAAGAAGATCTTGAATACTATTCAGTATTGAGATCAATAAAAGCAATTGAAGAATCAGATGTTTGTTTGCTGTTGATAGATGCAGAATCGGGCCTCACTGCACAAGACCTTGCTATATTTCATCTTATAGAGAAGAATAACAAAGGAGTCGTAGTTGTAGTAAACAAGTGGGATCTCGTTGAAAAAGATAGTCAGAGCACAAAGAATATCACTGATAAGATTCAAAGCAAACTAGCGCCATTTGTTGATGTTCCAATTATTTTTACTTCAGTAAAAACGAAGCAAAGAGTATTTCAGGCATTAGAAATGGCTATTCATGTTTATGAAAATAAAAAGAAGAGGATCAAGACTTCTGAATTAAATGATTTTCTCCTCCCTATTATTGAGAATACGCCTCCTCCTGCTATCAAGGGGAAGTATATAAAAATAAAATACATTACTCAGTTGCCCACTCTTACTCCACAGTTTGCATTTTTCTGTAATCTGCCTCAGTACATAAACGAATCTTATAAACGGTTTATAGAAAATAAAATCCGGGAACGATTCGACTTCACAGGTGTCCCACTCAACATTGTTTTCAGAAGCAAGGCGAAAAAAAGCAGCTAACAACTTATTTAAATTGTTCTGGTCTCATAGTACAACGGATAGTATGTGGGTTTCCGAAACCTAAGATCCAGGTTCGATTCCTGGTGAGACCACTTAATTCAGTTTGAGTGTGAAGTTTGGGTGTGATGCTCAAACTCCATTTACGTTTTAAGGAACTCGCGAACTACACACTCAAGCTGAAACTCAAACTTCTGCAGCCCTTAGAAGTTCATCATCTCACAGAGAACTATGCCGTTCTTATGGAAGCCTTTGTTATGTAATAAGTAATATTGAAGAAGTAAGATTTAAGATTTGACTTCAGCATAGTTACACGGGAGAAAAATATGCTATAAATAAAAAAGGTCACCCAAAAAGGTGACCTTTTTTATGATTGATTATGTGAACTAAAATTCCCACATATCATGTTCGAAATTTGTGATGACATCTTTAATTTTCTCTGATTCAAGAAGAGCGTTGATTCCTTGCTTATAATCTTCGATACGTCTATCATATACATTTGATTCCTTGTAAATATAGCTGCCGAATAATCTCTTCTGAAACATGTCGTCGTAAGAAAGTCTCGCTGCATCATTTTCACGGTTGAAAACTTCTGCATTCGATAAAAGCTTACGAGCTTCAGGATAATAGATCCAGAACAAAGGCATCTTTAGGTTTCCCTCACGAACCGTTCCGGTTTCATCAATGGCAAACATGAGTGGAGCCAGACCGATGATACGAACATCCATGACAGAGCGTTGCTTGTCGAAGAACCAGTCTTCTTTTACACGGAAGCCAATGACTTTATCACGCGAGAACTCACGGGCAATAACTGTATCATAGGTATCATAAGGAGGATCGGGTCGCTGCATCTGAACAGTATCCGTACGTGCTCCACCGCGGGAAACAATTTCCTTAGTAGTCAGAGGGAGTGTGAACTCATCATCTACATAGCTGTATGCAGTTAATGATCCTTCTTCGATCGCATCCATAAACACATCGATCAGATTTTTCCTGTTCGTCGTTTGTTTGCTGCTTGGATATTTAAGCGGAAGATTAATCTTCTCCTGAAGATCGATAACTCTCCAGATGCGTTTGGACCACATCACATCTGCTTCGCGCAGATATGGATAAGGAACTACCTGACGAGTAACAGTGTGCTCCTTTACATACACACCATCCAGTACATTCTGAGAGAATGCCATTCCCCCTATCAGGGAAAACATCAGCAGAAACAGGATCCTTAATTTCATGATATCTATTTTTATTATTGAATTGTGAATGCCATTGGTGAAAGACTCCTTGTGCTTTGATCTGCACCGGTAGCCATCTTCGCTTTAATGTATTCGAAGAACACTTTGTCGCCCGGACGCGATTTTGCAAGTTGATCACGCATAGGTTGTGTAAGCTGATTACCTTGTGTTTCGAATTCAAGTGGATCTTTTCCTTTACCTGCAATCGTCATTTTGAAGCCAGTAATCCTGAAGAATAATTCGAAATCGAAATTCTCTAGCATAGGAATTAACGTTCCTGCTGCAATTAAATTTTTATTTGCCGGTCCGCCTTTTAAGCTGGCAATTGTTGCCACAGGATTAGGAACTAATTTAACTCTATACTCAAAAGAACCCATAGGTATTACTTTGCCACCAATCTCTGCAGATACTGCAATCGTCGACTTTCCAACGCTGGTAACAGTTGCCATGTAATGGCCCTGACCTTTTTCCGGATTCGGTTTTAGAGAAAGCCCTGAACCGCTAGCAGATACTTTTACCTTATCACTTGATACTCCAGGCACAGAAATGGCCATAGGATTATCTACACCAATGTATAGCACATTCATCTTCTCGGCTGATACAACTGAATTCGGTTTCTGAGCAATGTAAGAGGCATTGAATGGATAGTAGTCCATCGAGCCATCACCTTTTTTAACACGAATTACACCGCCCCATTTTCTTTCGCCTTCACCTGAAGATGGTTGAACGAATTTTGAATACCCTCCAACGGCAGCAAGTGGTTGTCCTTCGCATCCCTTACAGGTTTTAGAAATAGAGTCGTATGTAGCACCGGCAAAAACATCAGGTGCCAATGTAGATGATGTAGCAGCAAGAAATATATCTGCCTCATAATTGCTTCCATTCGTTACTACCGTACTATTTGCAATAACCTTTGGTGCCAAACGATCAGGACGAAAATCAAATTTACCGACAGAGTTAAAAAGATCCTCTGCGACCTGTGATTCCGCACTGCGTATGTCTGTCTGAATCTTTGAAAGAAGCGCAACTGTTGCAACAACCGGGTTGTGATAAAAACTCATCATCTCCCAAGTTCGTTTACCATCCTCTACTTTATCCGGATCAGAAGTATTTAAAAGAGTGTTTAGTCGTTTCTGATAATCTGCTTTTGATTCTGCTGGCACATTTGAGATAATAAGATTTTTGAAATCTTCAAGTCGCTTTTTCAAGTCGCTTGCAATCGCTCCTTTGCCTGTATGATCATCCTTCCCAATCATCAGACGAGTTGGAGTATCATAATCCTCCTTATTATCCATATGAGGTAATGTGGGTGTCGAATCTTTCGCATCGAGTCGGTCAGATTCACGGATTAAAGTGATCTTAGTTGCGTCGATGAATTTATTAATATCGTCTGATGCTTTACGTATGCTTTGAGCATGCTTATTTACAACATCATACTTGGCTTCATCAACAGACATTGCCTGTGCAAACGCATCGTAAGTTCGTTGATTTTTTTTATCGATATTATCCTTAGTAAGTACGACACTTTCGTTGATTGTAACGAATGCATTAATAACTTCTTTGGTTACATTCAGTGCAAGCAGTGCTGTTAACACGAGATACATCATGTTAATCATCTTCTGCCTTGGTGATAATTTGCCTCCTGCCATCTGGTTTCTTTTTTTAGGTTAGACTGTTTGAAAACAGATATTAGCTACGAATGGTCATTGCAGAGAGCATATTTCCATAAACTGTATTGAGCTGAGAAAGGTTCTTCGCAAGAGCGGAAACCTCTTCACGATATTTTCTCGTATCGTCGAGAGAAGAGCTAAGATTTGACATAAGCTCGTTAATTCCGTCATAGAATTTCGTAGTTTGTTTGAGGTGCTCGTTGCTATCCTGAAGCTGAAGCTCATAAACAGCATTCAAAGCTGCGAGATTTTTTCCTGCAGCAACAACCTGATCTTTATAAACGCGTACTTCTTCAGTAGAAGAAGAAAGCTGATCAACAGCTTGAGCTGCTTTAGTATATGAATTAGTCATCGCGCTTACTGAACGGGATGCATTGGAAACATTTTTAACGTAGTCTTCTGTAGCAACAGAAGCATCAGTCATATCGGCAAGTTTCGATGTCGAATCGCTGATAGAACGAAGTCCGCTGCCTAAACTTTCAATAAGTTCAGGACCGATCTTAGCCTCAGACATCAAACGATCAAGTTGCTGTGCGATAGGATCTTTTTTCTTGTTGCGATCCTTTTTATTCGAATGATGGTCTTCATCTTCCATTCCTGCTAATTCAGGATATACAAGTGACCAATCTACATCTTCATGTGGTGGTTCGAATGCCGAAAAGAAAAAGATGACTGCTTCAACACCTAATCCAAGGACAAGGAAGAAGCCTGACATTGGCCAGTGTTGAATTTTAAAAAGGGCTCCAACGATTACGATTGATGCACCCCATCCATATAACCTAGCCATGAACTTTTTAAAGCTCTTGCCTTGTGTCATTTCAGAAATTCCCATAGTGTTTAGTTAAGATAAATTAGTTGGTTAGACAATTGATGAATATTACTTTGTTGGTGAATTACAATAAGACGGGAACAGGGAAATATGTGATTAATAATAATTAGAAATCGGCCTTATCTCTGCCCAGGAAACTCATGACACTACGGAAACCAATATAACACTTCGCAGTATCTTGATATTCGTATGTTCTTGCAGATGTTTGGAGGTAATAGGCTACGTCTTTCCAGGAACCTCCGCGAATCACTTTTCGTTTTAATGCCGGAGAATCCGAATCTTTCGCTTCGTATTCATAATCAGTACTGACATCGTGGGTAAAACTGTACGCCGACTCATCGAAGGCATTACTTGTCCATTCTGATACATTTCCTGCCATGCAATACAAGCCATAGTCATTTGGCCAGTAAGATGTTGCCTTTACAGTATAAACACCGCCATCATCCATGTAGTTTCCGCGCATCGGCTTGAAATTACCAAGAAAACAACCACGACTGTTTCTGATATATGGACCTCCCCAAGGATATGGAGATAGGTCAAGACCTCCACGAGCGGCATATTCCCACTCTGATTCTGTAGGTAATCGGAAGTCCTGTACATAGGCATTTCCGTTTTCCTCAAGGTAGCTGTTTAGCAGCTGTGTACGCCAGATACAAAACGCACGCGCTTGTTTCCAGTTAACACCAACGACAGGATAATCATCATATGCCGGATGCCAAAAATACATCTGAGTCATTGGATCATGGTAAGCATATGTATAATCATGTATCCAAGATAATGTATCCGGGAACACATTAATTACGTCCTTTTTGATGAATACAGAACGATCACGTAAGCCTTGCTCGCGGTTATCGCGTTGAGCTGCTGCCTTCAGATCGATCCAATAATATTCAAAATTCAGCTTACGGCTGTCTATCTCTTTTCTGCGGTAAAAACGCTCAGTTTCAGGGAGGAATAATTCAGCAAGAGTCTCTTCATTGGTCTCATCATCCCATTTAATTTTTTGTCGCCAGTTTATGCGCTCACCATATTCGCCTTCATCAACAATATGCTCTCCGCCGATGAGACGGTGAGCGAGAGAATCGCGCACCCAATAAACGAATTGCCTGTATTCATTGTTAGTAATTTCAGTATTATCCATGTAAAAAGCAGGAATCGTAACTGATTTACCTTGGGAAGTAACGGCATAAGGTACATCCTGATCGCTGGCACCCATTGTGTAGGATCCGGCAGGAATAAATACCATACCGTATGGGTCGGATTGATACCAATGTTCCCTGTTCATTACGCCTGTTAATTCCCCTTTATTACCGCTACCGCAACCGGTAATGACTAACAGAACGATGGATGCAAGAAAACTGATTCTCTTTATTCCGAAGGTCTTATAATTCATCGTATTTATATGAATAAAACTAGTTTCGTATTAACGGAACATGACTTAAATTATTGAAGCCAATGCAGCATGATCACGATATTACGTGACTACACTATATTGGTTTCCTCCAAATCTATGTTATGTTCAGATTTTTAGCAAGCAATTATTAAAGGAACCTTACATTCCTGTGAAATTGCCGTTTAGTAACTTTTGTGGGTTTATAACAATATCCCAGCATGATCTCATGAGAGCCACTGCTGTAGGTTTTAATATCGGAAGTTGTAAGATCGTATGCGTAACCAAGTTTCAGATTTGGTATGATTTCTAGCCCGGCAAGTATAACGATTGCATCTTGCAATCTATATGAACCACCTACCCAAAATCTGTTATTGATCAGAAGATTTGCATTGATATCGACCTGTGTGGAAACTGCATCACTTTTAAGCTGAATCATCGGCTTTAAAGTTAATGATGAAGTAAGATCTACACCATAACCAGCCATCATATAATAATGCCTGACCATTTTAGTATTGATGTCACTGAATTTTATTTTACCTGCTGTCAGATGCGTAGAAGAAAGTCCGACAAAGAGTTTTTCAGCATTATAATAAGCGCCAAAACCCATATCAAAGGTTCCGCCACTCACATTGCCGGTAGGAATATTATTATCGTTCGGATCATTATAGATAAATTTTGATCCGTCGATCGATTTCTGATGGTATCCGAAATCCAATCCAAGTCCTAGACGTCCCGCTCCTAAATCCATGCGGTAAGCATAAGCTCCTCTGATATTCATGTTTTTTTCGGCTCCAAGCTGATCTGCAGCGATTATTGACAACCCAACAGCACCGTGAAGAACATCTACTGGCATGTCGACAGTTACTAACATGCTCTTTGGCTCACCACCAAAACCTGTCCATTGATTTCTGTATAACAAAGTTGCACAGATAGCATCATTTGATCCAGCATACCCCGCATTCGTAGGTAACTTAGTAAACATATTCTGACTGAATTGTGGATCCTGTTGTGCAAGGCAGCCAAGACTGCCTATGAAGAATACAATAGAAAAAACAACGGTAAAATTTTTACGCATCGATTTGTTCTGGAGGTTAGCGGTTAATCATTTGACGTGGGTAAAGTAATGAAAAATTAAATCTATAAACAAAATTTTTTAACGAGCCTGAGGCTAAGAAAGTTGCAATAAATTGAAGATGGAAAATTGAAGATCGAAGAAATCAGACCACTCCTATTCGAGGGAATAATTTTAAATTCGTTTTGTCAGCAAAAGGTAAAATAAATTTATTCTTTCGAGCATATAGACAGAACGCTTGTTTCAATCCAATTTCATATTTAAATAAAATTTATTCTTCACTAATCAGGTTATTTTCTGAAATGCCTGCCACCATCTTTCCGGCATTTCTTCTCGCAAGGCCGTTTCATAGTCTTTGTATGAACAGGGAATCAGATGATGTCGCTGATAACGCATCTTATTCGAATTATATGGGACTTCCATCCACCAACGTTCGCTTTTATTGCTTTTATAAAAAACTATTTCCTGTTCATCTTTTGTAATCGGCACGCTGTATTTAACAAATCCTGTTTTACTTTTAAGCGGAACATCTTTTTTCCTGTTATAATACCCATCAATCAGAAACCAGATCATTTGGGCTGCCAGGTGTGAAGTCTGCCCATGATTATCAAGGAGAGGATTAACTTCATAGATTCCGAATGAAGAAAGTTTATCACTCATTCCTGCATATCGTACAATCCTGCATGCTTCTTCGCCATAGAATCCATTTGGAGTTGCATTCCCATTTCCCGGAGCATCACTTTGTCTTATTGCAGTTATATCGAACGATAGAATATCGGCATTCCTGACGATCGGTTCGACTTCTTCCATGTCACTTCTAACCTGTCCGAGTCTGTAAGCATCGAAATACAACTTATTCATTAATTCGATTTGCTCGCTGCCAACAAAATAAGTCTGATAGCCGATGTTACTGAAGTTGAATAAAAAATTAGGCTCATGCAAAACTATTTTCCCCAGGTAGGATGTAGCATTAACCGGCTGATCGGTTGTGCCAAGATCGAAAGAAGCATCTACAGAAACAATATTCACTGTTTCTTCCAACTTCTGATATGCTATATACTGAGCATAGGTCAGATCCTGGCTACCACCTATTATAACAGGCAATATTCTTTCTTTCAGAAGTTCGACAATTATAGATGATAATGCTGAAAATGTATCAGCAAGTGATTCTCCTAATCGGATGTTTCCAAGATCAACAATTTTATACGGATAGTCAGAAATCTTCAGCGCATAAAATTTTTCCCTGATAACGTCTGGTGCAGTACTGCACCCTTCATTATTAACACAACCACGTTCTTCGCCAACTCCGATTAATGCAATATGGTAACCTTCAAAGTCCGGAAATTTTCCCTCCTGCGTATACTTTTTCGTAACGCTACCGAAAGATGATTTCAGATTTTCAAATTGATCATACCTTCTTTGATCAAGCGGCTCCAGAAAAACAGAAATATCCATTTAGATTGATCCCATAATTATTACTTCTTCGCTTTTTTTGCTTTACTCGCTTTGCTTGTCTTGCTCGCTTTGCTCGTCTTACTTGCCTTGCTTACTTTTCCAGCCTTACTTACTTTTTTTTCGATTGGCTCAGAAGTGGCCTCTTCACTTTTAATCGCTTTTTTAGCTTTTTTTACCTTCGGTGCAGCGGGAACATTTGCTTTAAAAGTACGCTTCTTAAAGCCTCCTTTTTTCCTTCCGGTATCTGGAGTTTTCTCTGCCAGTTCGTGAACTTCAGCAAGAGTAAACGATTTTGGATCCTTGTCTTTCGGAATTCTGATATTCCTGTCACGATAGGATATATATGGCCCCCATCGTCCATTCAGAATTTGTATCTCTTTGTCTTCCTCAAAAGTCATTATGATTTTTTCAGCATTCGCTTTTCTCTTTTCATGAATAAGCTCAACTGCCCGGTCATAAGCGATTGTATACGGATCATCTTCTTTTTTTAGTGATATAAAAAAATCGTTGAGGCGTATATAAGGACCGAACCGTCCGATAGAAATCATGACATCATGATCTTCGAATGGCCCCAGATTCCTCGGAAGTTTGAAAAGTTCAAGAGCGTCTTCCAAAACGATCTGATCGAGTCGTTGTTCACTGCGAAGCTTGGCATAACGGGGCTTCTCTGTTTCGCCCTGAGCTCCAATTTGTGCCATCGGTCCGAAACGCCCTACACGAACAAGTACAGTAAGGCCGGATACCGGATCTTTTCCCAAAATCCGCTCACCTGTTACACGCACAGCTTCTTTTTCTGTGGTTTCAACAGTAATGTGAAACGGTTTATAAAACTCCGTAATCATTTTCTGCCACTGCAATTCTCCATTGGCAATATCATCGAATTCCTTTTCTACGTAAGCGGTAAAATTATAATCAAGTATCTCTTTGAAATTAGCAACAAGGAAATCATTTACAAGCATTCCGATATCAGTCGGGAACAACTTATTCTTTTCTGCTCCGGTGATTTCAGTCTTAGTCTCATGAACGACTTTGTTGTTATTAATCGTCATCACCGCATAGGCCCGTTCTTTTCCCATTCTCTCTTCCTTGACAACATATCCGCGTTTCTGAACTGTATATATCGTCGGTGCATATGTTGACGGTCTTCCTATTCCAAGTTCTTCGAGTTTTTTTACAAGCGATGCTTCTGTAAATCGCGCCGGAGGATATGTAAAACGCTCTGTTGCTGTCGCTTCTTTCAGATCAAGTGCATCACCTTTTTTCATGGCTGGCAAAAGCCCTGATTGTTCTTCTGCCGGCGTTTCCTCATCGGAGCTCTCCATGTAAACTTTCAGGAAGCCGTCGAAACGAATAACTTCTCCGGTTGCTACAAAGTCTTCTTTTGTTTTTTTTGATGTTATTGTTACTACTGTTTTTTCCAGCTGTGCATCGGCCATCTGTGAGGCAATGGCACGTTTCCAGATCAGATTATATAAACGCTGTTCGCGCGGGTCATTTCCGGCTTCATCAACTGCAAAATCAGTTGGACGAATCGCCTCGTGAGCCTCCTGCGCTGATGCAATTTTATTTTTATACTGTTGTATTTCCACGTATTTCTCACCGTAATTCGTGATGATTGCTTTCTTGGCCATATCAAGGGCATCCTGAGAGAGATTGACAGAATCCGTTCTCATGTATGATATTTTTCCGCTTTCGTAAAGCTTTTGAGCCAATACCATTGTTTGAGCAACACCATAGCCAAGTTTTCGTGACGCTTCCTGCTGAAGTGTTGATGTTGTAAATGGAGCTGAAGGTGATCGTTTGCCTGGTTTTACTTCCAGATTCTCTACGCTAAAATCTGCACCAATACAATTGTTTAAGAATTGTTCTGCATCTTCTTTCGAGGTAAACTTTTTAGGCACATCTGCCCTAAATGATTTTCCATCAATTTCGAAAAGCCCGATTACTTTATAAGCAGCCGTAATTTTAAACACATCAATTTCACGTTCGCGTTCTACGATCAGACGCACAGCAACAGACTGTACACGACCTGCAGATAATTGTGGTTTTATTTTTTTCCAGAGGATCGGAGACAATTCAAATCCAACAAGTCTGTCAAGAATTCTTCGCGCTTGTTGGGCATCGACAAGATTCTTATCAATCTTTCTTGGATTTTTTATTGATTCGGTAATGGCTTTTTTAGTGATCTCATGGAATACGATTCGTTTGGTATTATTCTCATCGAGACCAAGCGCTTCAAATAAATGCCATGAAATGGCCTCTCCTTCACGGTCCTCATCCGTTGCCAGCCATACTACTTCGGCCTTTTTTGTAAGTTTTTTGAGTTCCTGTATAACGTTCTCTTTATCAGGACTTATCTCATACACAGGTTCGAAGTTGTTTTCAACCTGAATACCCATACCACTTTTTACAAGATCTCTTACGTGCCCATAGCTCGACCGAACCACATACTCTTTTCCGAGATACCCCTCTATCGTTTTCGCCTTAGCAGGCGACTCAACAATCACTAAGTTTTTAGCCATAAACAGTTTTTCGCAGGCCACAAATAAAAGCATTTTATTTTTCATACAAATTTTGCCGATTTTGAACTAAAAACGAAGATTGCATTTTGAAAACAGCGGATGCCTATTTCTTCAATCTTCAATCTGTCTTCTTCAATTATTAATGTGTCATCTTGTCATACTTCCCTCAATAGGTTATCTTAGCGCAAAATCAGAAGAATGCTTCGTGAAGACGATAAAATGATTGACGAAACTCGTCAGGGAGAACCATTAATTCTCAATAATTCGATAGGGAATAAAAAACTTTATCTGGAGAGTTATGGATGCGCAATGAATTTTGCCGATAGCGAAATTATTGCCTCAATAATGCAGGCAGATGGATTCCGATCGACTGATACGACTGATGATGCTGACCTGATTTTTCTTAATACCTGTGCAATCAGAGATAATGCAGAATTGAAAATCTGGGCCAGACTAAAGTCATTCAGGCAGATGAAAAGAAAAAATCCAAATCTGCTTATCGGAGTTCTCGGTTGTATGGCTGAAAGATTAAAAACAAAACTTCTCGATCAGGAGAAACTAGTTGATATTGTTGTCGGCCCTGACTCTTATCGCGATCTTCCCAATCTTGTTAGAAAAGCTGAGACCGGTCAGAAAGCCGTGAACGTATTGTTGTCGCGCGAAGAAACCTATGCAGAGATTAGTCCGGTGAGATTGGGCAGCAATGGAATATCGGCATACATTTCAATTATGAGAGGTTGCGATAATATGTGTTCCTTTTGTGTAGTTCCATTTACGCGTGGACGCGAACGAAGCCGTGATCCTCAATCAATAATCGATGAAGCCAAAATGCTTTTCGAATCGGGATATAAAGAAGTCACATTACTCGGACAGAATGTTGATAGCTACTTATGGTCCGGTGGTGGATTAAAAAAAGATCTTTCTGAAGAGACTGTGCATGGAGCATTGGAAAATAAATTATCGGCAGAAGAACAAAGTAAGTATGTAACGTTTGCAGATTTATTGGAGAAGACTGCACTCATCGATGGGAATCTAAGAATACGATTTTCAACTTCGAACCCGCGTGATATGACAGACTCGGTGCTTCATGTGATGGCAAAACATGAAAACATTTGCAAATCAGTTCACCTGCCGGTTCAATCAGGAAATACGAGAGTATTGGAAAAGATGAACAGAGGTTATACTCGCGAACAGTATATGGACAGGATAAATGCAATACGGCGAATACTTCCGGAAGCCGGTATTTCATCTGATATTATAACCGGATTTTGTTCAGAGACAGAAGAAGAACATGCTGATACATTATCGATGATCGACTGGGCAGGATATGACTACAGCTATATGTTTAAATATTCGGAGAGACCAGGAACAGCTGCTGCAAAAAAATTCAGTGATGACATTCCTGAAGAAATAAAGGCGAGACGGTTAAGCGAAATCATTACTATGCAATCGAAGAAATCACATGAAAGCAATAAAAAAGATCTTGGAAAAATATTTAAAGTACTTGCCGATTCTGTTTCTAAACGATCCAATAAACACCTTTCAGGAAGAAACAGTCAAAATAAAGTTGTGATTTTCCCAAAGGGAGAATACATGCCCGGCGACTATGTAATGGTTACGGTTAGCGAATGTACTCCTGCCACTTTAATTGGCGACGTTGTTTAACAGAAATAAGTTGATAGCTCAATTTTTATTATGACAGTACAGGAAATAAAAGCACGCTTCGGAATAATAGGAAACTCTCCATTGCTGGAACATGCAATCAATGTTGCGCGCCAAGTAGCGACAACAGAGATTTCTGTTTTGATAAGCGGTGAAAGTGGTGTAGGGAAGGAAGTATTTCCGCAAATTATTCATCAGTTAAGTTCTCGAAAACACGGTCCATACATAGCTGTTAATTGTGGTGCGATTCCGGAAGGCACGATCGATTCAGAATTATTCGGTCATGAAAAAGGATCATTTACAGGAGCTCATGAAGCGCGCAAAGGATATTTTGAAGTAAGCAATGGAGGAACAATTTTTCTTGATGAAGTTGGCGAGCTTCCATTAAACACTCAGGTGAGGCTATTGAGAGTACTCGAAACAGGAGAATTTATCAAAGTAGGTTCATCGAAATCTCAAAAAACAAATGTACGTGTGGTAGCTGCGACAAACGTTGATCTGTTGCAGGCCATTGAACATGGGAAATTCAGAGAAGATTTATATTACAGACTGAATACTGTTCCAATTAGAATTCCACCGCTGCGAGACCGGAAAGAGGACATCCATCTTATATTCCGAAAATTTGCTCATGATTTTGCTGAACGATACAGGATTCCGGCATTGACATTGTCGCCCGATGCACAAGCATTGTTAACGGAATACCGTTGGCCCGGAAATATCAGACAGCTGAAGAATATTACGGAACAAATGTCTATTCTTGAAAAGAGTCGCGAAGTAAGTGCCGAAACCCTTATGAATTACCTGCCTCCGTCGCCGTTGAATACGTTGCCCGTGCATGTAAGAGGCGCACAGAAAAACGGAGGTGAGTTTATGGAACGGGAGCTTCTTTATAAAGTATTGTTCGAAATGAAAAAAGACATGAACGATATGAAGGTGCTGATAAATGAGATTATGCAGAAAAACCCTTCCGATATCGCATGGCAGGAAAAAAATCTGCAACCCTATAGTGAAATTAATGTAGATCATCCGTTGAGTCAGCTTTCCGAACAGAATCTTCCTAAGAAGGCATCTGTTATTCATCCCGGCGTGACCGTATCACCTGTTCAGCCTCATGTTGAAGTAGAAGAATCGCTTTCGCTTTCGGACAAGGAAAAAGAATTTATTGAGAAGGCCCTCATAAAACACAAAGGGAGAAGAAAACATGCTGCCAAGGAACTTGGAATTTCTGAGCGGACATTGTACAGAAAAATGAATGAATACGGACTGCATTGATTGATGGATATGAGCCTTAAAAAATCTTTTTTTCTAATTATTTCACTATTAATTATACAGTCATCGTGTAAGGTAAATTACTCAATGTCGGGTGCCTCTATTCCTCCAGAAGTCAAGACTATTGTTATCAAATATTTTAACAAAACAGCAGCACTGGGACCGCCATCGATGAGTCAGACATTTACGGAGCGATTAAAAGATAAATTTTTAACGCAGACAAATCTTGCCATTGTAAATTCCAGCGGCGATCTCACTCTTGAGGGATCAATTACATCGTATGCAATAACACCACAGGTTATCCAACTTAATGAAACGGCGCAAAAAAATCGTCTTACTATTTCTGTAAATGTTAAATTCACAAATCTGAAAGACGAAAAACAAAATTTTGAAACTACTTTTTCACGATATTCAGATTATGATTCGAGTCAGAACCTGTCATCGGTTGAAGAAACATTAATATCTGAAATCAATGATCAGTTAGTAGATGACATATTCAATAAAGCAGTAATAAACTGGTGATGGATTACAAGCAATTCAAAAACCTGATGGAAACGGAAGAGTTTTCGGGAAAAGACTCCGTGAATCTGCTGCAAGATTTTGTTAAAGAATTCCCATACTTCCAGACTGCTCAGATCCTATTAGCAAAGGCTATGCACGACAACCAGCATGTGAGGTATGAGAGACAATTAAAAATCGCATCATCCTATTCAGGTGACAGGAAATCGCTTTACAACCTGATTCATAAGAAACATAAACCACTTTTCAGTAAAAGCACTGAGCCTGCTGAAAGTACTTTTAAAGATTCAACAGTAGTTGAAAACGAAATTGAAAATCTGTTTATCGATCATTCTGTTGAGCAGGTAATTCCGCCCGACATAGATGTTTTTCAATTTGCTCATGATTCTGAAATCGTCAGCCAGACACCTTCAGTTTCACATGAAGAATCCGTCATAAATGAAGAGGAAGATCAGCTGGAAGACAATGAAACTCCGGTTGCTGATCCACATGAGATCATAAGGAAACGGCTTAATGAAATCCTTGGCTTAAAGCCAGCTGAAAAGGAAAAACCGAACGAGAAAATCGAGCCTATTTCTGTTCCTGTTGTTGAAGAAAACTTGCAAGAAGAAATTATCTCGTTGGTTCAAGAGACAGCAAATGCGGATGATGTTCCTGAAATAATTTCCAGTGAACCATTAAAAACATCTGTAGAAGATGTTATTGAAAAATTAACGGCAGAATCTGATAAAGAACTTGACTTTATTGATAGGGCTGAACTTGAATATGCATTAGAGAGTACCTTAATTCATTCGCTTGAGAAACTGCCAATAATAGAGCGGCAGAAGGAAGCAGAAATAATAACAAAAGATGATTCCCATTTTTCATTTTATGATTGGTTAAGAGTAAAATCGACATCGGGTTTTGGAGAAATAGAAGAAGTTCATGCTTATGATAATGCTGATAAGGATCAGAGCCAATCGTCAAAAATCACATCCGTTCAATCTGAGATCACTGAAATGAAATTGGGGGGCGTAAGCCATATAATTGATCAGTTTATTAAGACTGAACCTCGGATTGTTCCTTCAAAAGTAGAATTTTATTCACCTGCCTCTCAAGCTAAAAAAAGTGTTACTGAAGACGAGGACCTTGTTTCTGAGACACTTGCAAAAATTTATAGAATGCAGGGCAATTTGATAAAAGCCCGTTCATCCTATCAAAAATTAAGCTTGCTATTTCCTGAAAAAATGGCTTACTTTGCCGCCCATATTTTAGATATAGATAAGGAAATTAATAACCTGGATAAAAAGGACTTATAATGTATACGGCTATTACCATTTTAATTATTCTCACCTGCGTGCTTCTTGTGCTCGTTGTATTGGTTCAAAATCCAAAAGGAGGAGGGATTTCTTCCGGAATCATCGGATCTAACCAGGTAATGGGGGTTAAAAAAACGACAGATTTTATTGAAAAACTGACCTGGGGCCTGGCATTGACTCTTGTACTTTTATGTCTGATTGCCGGAATTGCATTACCCAGCAAAGAAGATAGAGGAATAGGAACTACGTTACAGGAGCAGGTAGATAATACAGCAGCTCCTGCTCAAAACGCTCCTGCTCAAAAGCAGCCAGCCCAACAACAGCCGGCAGCACCTGCACAGCAGCAACCAGCAGCTCCTGCTCAAGAGCAAGGCAGTCCTACACCTGAAAAGAAGTAAAACTTTTTTGTGTCACGATGACACCGGGTATCTGACAATCCGGTAAAATCTTGACTAAAGAATTGCAAAGTTGTCAGACATAAACAACATTCGCTTTTATGGCATTGTTTCTGACTTCTGAATGCACATTAAATTCTTATCATAATTATTAACTAACCAAATAAAGCTACATCATGAAATCAGTTTCATTAAAGCCTTTAGCAGACAGAGTTCTTGTTGAGGCTGCACAGGCAGAAGAAAAAACAGCCGGCGGTATCATTATTCCTGATACAGCTAAAGAGAAGCCGCAACGCGGAAAAGTTATTGCTGTTGGCATCGGAAAAAAAGACGAGCCATTAACAGTAAAGATCGGAGACAGCGTCCTGTATGGTAAATATGCTGGAACAGAGATCAACATCGAAGGAAAAGAATTCCTCATTATGCGTGAAAGCGATATTTTCGCAATCCTCTAAACGAAACCAGATTTATCTGCTTTCGTATTTTTTTTATCAATAAAAACTAAACTCTAAAACAAACATCAACAATGGCAAAAGATATCAACTTTAACGTTGAAGCCCGCGACCGCCTTAAAAAAGGCGTTGACGCATTGGCAAATGCAGTAAAGGTTACACTGGGACCAAAGGGCCGTAATGTAATCATCGATAAAAAATTCGGTTCACCGATTATCACTAAAGATGGTGTAACTGTAGCAAAAGAAATCGAGCTAAAAGACCCTATCGAGAATATGGGTGCTCAAATGGTTAAAGAAGTTGCTTCTAAGACTGCTGATGTAGCCGGTGACGGAACTACAACAGCTACTGTGCTTGCACAGGCGATTGTTACTGCAGGATTAAAGAATGTAGCAGCAGGCGCAAATCCAATGGATCTGAAGCGCGGAATTGACAAGGCAGTAACGAAGGTTATAGAATTCCTAAATAAAATCAGCCAGAAGGTAGGAGACGATAACAACAAAATCCAGCAGATTGCATCTATATCAGCTAATAACGATATGGAAATCGGGAAACTGATAGCACGTGCTATGGAGAAAGTAAAGAAAGAAGGAGTTATTACAGTTGAAGAAGCAAAAGGAACTGAGACTACTGTTGAAGTTGTTGAAGGAATGCAATTCGACCGTGGTTACATCTCTCCGTATTTCGTTACGAATGCTGATAAAATGGAAACTGTTCTTGAGAATCCGCATATTCTAATTTATGACAAGAAAATAAGCAACATGAAAGAATTGCTTCCATTACTTGAGAAGCAGGTTCAGACAGGAAGTCCACTTCTAATCATTTGTGAAGAAGTTGACGGCGAAGCATTAGCTACACTTGTTGTAAACAAGATCCGTGGCTCATTGAAAGTTGCTGCTGTAAAAGCTCCAGGTTTTGGTGACCGTCGTAAAGCAATGCTTGAAGACATCGCAATCCTTACTGGTGGAACAATGATTAGTGAAGAGCGTGGATTCAAACTTGAAAATGCTGAACTATCCTACCTTGGTAAGGCTGAGAAAATCACTATCGACAAAGACAATACGACTATCGTTAACGGAGCAGGTTTGAAGGCAGACATTACTGCCCGCGTAAACCAGATAAAAGCTCAGATCGAAAGCACGACTTCTGATTATGATAAAGAGAAATTACAAGAGCGTCTGGCGAAATTAGCTGGTGGTGTTGCAGTTCTTTATATCGGTGCGGCTACTGAAACTGAAATGAAAGAAAAGAAAGATCGCGTAGACGATGCATTACATGCTACACGTGCTGCTGTTGAAGAAGGAATCATCCCAGGTGGTGGTGTTGCATATATTCGTGCGATTGCCGCTATCGAGAAGTTGACCGGAGATAACGAAGATGAAACTACAGGAATGGCAATCATTAAGCGTGCTCTCGAAGAGCCACTTCGCCAAATTGTTGCCAATGCAGGCCTTGAAGGTTCGATTATCGTTCAGAAGGTTCGTGAAGGCAAAGATGACTTCGGTTATAATGCACGCACTGATAAATATGAAAACCTCTATGCAGCAGGTGTTATTGATCCTACAAAGGTAACCCGCGTTGCCCTTGAGAATGCAGCATCAATAGCCGGAATGCTACTCACTACTGAGTGTGTTCTTGCAGAAATCAAAGAAGACAAACCATCTCCTGCAATGCCAGGTGGAATGGGTGGTGGAATGGACTACTAATAAGACCATTCTCTATTGCTTTAAAAAAAGCCGACGGTATTTATACCGCCGGCTTTTTTATTGAAGAAGGAAAATTTAAGAATGAAGAATCAAAGCAATGAAGTAAGAGTCAAGATTTTTTCTTAATTTTAATTGTCGCCTCCGCATTCATTTTCGACAATCATGCTATTCAACAGGATAAATATTCGTAGTTCTTTAGTCAGGGAACGAAACAGTCAACAACGCCTTCTACGACAAGCCAATGATATTCTGAATGCTTCATTCAGAAATGATGCAGAAACTCTGGAACGGTTAAAAAAATCTTCAGATCAAAAAATAAATTTTTCGGAATTGATTAATTCGGAAAATATTTTTTCGCTTGAGGAAATAAAAAAAGTTTGTATCAGATATCGGCTTCGTTTTTTAGATACATCATATTTTCGCCCGCCTTATCCTTACACTGCAATTTCAGAAATAAATGATTTCGAGAAAAAGTCCGGAATTAAAATTAAATCGTTCAAGATAATAGCACCATCAAAAGCATTCGACCTGGAAAATATAAACAAAGATCCGATTCTGTTCGCAGAACTTAGCAACAATAAGTTCTACCTGCTGCATCAATGGGGCACTGAGTTATCATGGCACCGGAAATTACTCACCTGGCCGTTACAGAATTTCAAAACACTACTCATCACCTTATTCCTTTTCTGCTTCGCTTTTTCGTTCAGTATTCCGTCATCGGTCATGAACATCTTCAGTCTTCAAAGTGAAATCTATCTTCGAATCTGGCTGAGTATTCATACGTTTATTGGTCTGTTAGGACTGGTCTTGTGGGCAGGACTTTCATTCGACAAAACTTTTAGTTCGTTGAATTGGAATTCGAAGTATTACAATTATTAGCATGTAGCAATTTTGAAATTGAAATATTTTTGACGTGCGTACAATTATTCTTCAGTCTTCAATATTAATTCTTCAATTAAAATTATTCTACAGAAATCTCATCAATAAACAGCCAGTTTTTTCCATTGGCATTTTTCGCAACAACCTTAACCCAACGAGCTTGGGATTGCGGAAACTGAATCATAAGTTTCCTGTTCATCTTTTCTATCTGTAAACTATCCAATGTACCTGCTTCTTTGAAATCCTTACCGTTCACGCTAAGCGAAACTTTTACTTCTCTTGGAAGGAAAATTCTACCCTCTTCATCCTTTAAAACATCCAGGTTAATACGAGAAACTGTTTGTACTTTTTCCAGATCGATTGTTGCATCCAGGTCGGTACCTGAAAACCCAAGCCACTCCGAAGGAATCCATGGTAAGTTTCCTGTTACTCCATCAACCAGCGAAAAACCACCACCTCTGCTGTATTCTTCATGTGGTTTGTTTACAAGTACGATTTCTTTTCCTGTAGACAAACTTACATTGTAACGTTGTGAAAAAATATTCCCTCGTTGCTGAACACCCTCATACAATACAGCCTGAATTCCAACAGTCTGATCTACTCCTATTCGTTGAGAATAAACATCTGATGCTAATGTCGGCGCTAAACCGTTTAAGGTATAATAAATTTTCCCTCTTGGATAATGAGTTAACAATTCTATAAATATTCCATTATTTCCGTTTGGGAAAACCCTTGATGAAATATCAAATATCGCTGTTGAATATTTCAAGTTTAATAAATTCAGCAACTTAAAATGCAAAAGCAACCTGAACGAAAAAGAATTATAATCCTTAACCTGAGGTGCTGACCATAAAACTTCTGATAGGGCACACATTCTGGGGAAAATCATTTCTTCAAGCTGCTCTTCGTTATTTATGTATTCAGTCCAAACGTTGCCCTGGGCACCTAAAATGTATTTGGCCTGATCTGCATTCAGAACATCGGGAACAGGTTCGAATCGATAGACTTGTTCAAGCGGAAGGTAACCGCCGATGGCAACTCTTCCTCCTGTATTTCTCGACTGATACATGTCGAAATAAACATGGCTTGCCGGAGCCATCACGACATCGTGACCATTTACTGCAGCATCCGTACCGCCTTTATAACCTCTCCATGACATGATCACTGCGTCGCTGTCAAGCCCCGGAACTAATATCTCATCCCAACCGATTGCAATTTTATTTTTCGATTTTAAATAAGCAGCAATTTTGTCGGTGAAGTATCCCTGCAAACCGTTTTCATCAATAAGTCCGAATTTCTTTATCAACTTCTGACATTCGGCACATGCTTTCCATCTGTCTTTCGGACATTCATCACCACCAATATGAATATATTTTCCGGGGAATAACTGGCAAACTTCATCAAGCACATTTTCAAGAAATTCAAATGTTACATCCTTCGTGCAAAAGACATCTTTATAAACTCCCCATGTTCGTCCAACTTCAAATGGCCCGCCTGTACAGGATAATTCGGGGTATGCTGCAAGAACAGCCTGAGCATGTCCGGGCATCTCTATTTCAGGAATAATTGTTACGTGTCGAAGTGCAGCATAATTAACTACATCTTTTATTTCTTCCTGCGAATAATATCCACCATAGCGTAACGTGTCATATTGTGCAGGCTTGTCGCCCAGATGACCAATCAATGTACCTTTCCTCCATGCGCTGATTTCCTGAAGTTTTGGATATTTTTTTATTTCGATTCTCCAACCCTGATCGTCGGTCAGATGCCAATGAAAATAATTCATCTTATAAAGTGCTAAATGATCGATGTATTTTTTTACGGCAGCAACATTATAAAAATGCCTTGCCACATCGAGATGCATTCCACGATATGAAAAACGAGGAGCATCATCGATATCGACATATTGTATTTTAATATCTTTTGTTTTCGCCGGGGGAATGAGTTCAATCAATGTTTGTAAAGCATAAAAAACGCCGCCATTGTTTCCTCCTGTAATTTTTATGCCCGTTGAATCAACCACCAACAGATAAGCATCACCAGCCATATCAGGTGAAACGGAAATGTTTATTTGTTTTAATCTGGCTGACTGAACTTTTATTTTGAGGCGCAGTCCAAAAATATCTGACAGATAGTTATTGAAAACTTCAGCATCAGGTAATGATTTGTTTTCAGCCACATTAATCGAAACGGATGCGTCAATAGTGAATATTCCGGGTGAAACAGAAATATGATTTGGAAATGGAATCAAAGAAAGCTTTTCTGCTGATGACTGAGCGTTCATGGAATTAATCGATAGCAGGATAATAATGAAGACATGGAGAAATTTGTTGAGAGGCATGTATAGTAACATTGAAGATTGAAGAGTGAAGAGTGAAGAGTGAAGAGTGAAGAGTGAAGAGTGAAGAGTGAAGAGTTGAGGTAGACTAAATAGTGTTGACCTTTTTTAATAGATTATTTGATGATGTAGCCTTTTTCTTTTTTGCTTCTTTTTTCTTTTTGTTAATTACTGGGAATTGTCCACGACCTGGTTCAAGAACGCAGCCGCATCGAAGCGTGCGGGTTGCAACTCCGACGCTGCCGCTAGGTCGTCGAGCGTGCGGTG
>JANPNV010000135.1:0-5612 GCA_031427625.1 Bacteroidota bacterium | reverse complement strand
CCCGGGTACGTGACGGGACAACTTTTCATTTTGTGGAGGTTGTCCTGTTTTATTTTCCTGTAATTGATTGATTGGAATGCATATAAGTTCGACTAATTTATTGACTCCATTGGTTCGAAGTTTTTTATCTGCAATAGTCAGTTTGCCAGTGTATATCGAACCAATAATTTTCTGTTTCACATCAACCGGAGAGTTCAGGTAATAACTTTGAACGTTTTCTAACAAATTAAATCCCCACTTTAAGTATTCGTCAAACTCAGTTCTAATCATACTGATTTCTGTTCTTTCCTGTATCAGTTTATTTATAGTGTCTTGGTATCGCTTTTTAGCTTTATCGAAATCTGGTGGACTCATATTGCCATCTGCCACCATATCCATAAGATTGTTTATTCTGTCTTCCTGTTGAGTAATCACATTGTCTCGTTTCCTTATTTCCTCTTTTCGTTCTATGTCACTTCCTTTTAGTAAGTCTCTAATAACTGCCCAGTAAAGTTCTTTTACCTCCGGTTCAATTTGAACATCACCGAGCATAGTATACATCATAGAATTTAGTCTGTCGGCTCTATATCGCAACTTGCAATCATTACAATGGTAATAGTAATAACCACCGCCATTACCTTTTGATTGGCTTCCAGTTAAATTATTACCACAACCAGTGCATTGTAAAAATCCACGAAGTTGAAGCTCATCTTTTGCAGAAGCAATCTTAAAAACACTTTTCTTTTTGTTACGTCCGTTGAGTATATCCTGAACCTTATTAAACAACTCCTCTGATATTATTGGCTCATGTATGCCATCAATCCATTGTGCAGGTTCCGTCTCCGATGGTTTAACATATACCTTACCTGTATAATGTCTATTTCTTAGAATGATTGACAATTGTGTCTTACTGCATTTTAATCCCTTTGACCTTATGAAAGTCAGGATTTCCTTTTGTGAGTAAATATTCTCGCTGAACATTTGAAATGTTTGGAGTATTATTGAAGCATTATCATCAGGAACTATAATTGCTATTTTATTTTCATTCTTTGTATTCCTATATCCTTTCATAGCCGGACCAACATATCGACCTGAAAGATTTGCTCTTCTCATTCCATCATAAACACTCTTTGACCGTATATCATTATCTACTTCCGGAACCGTTAAATACATAGCAAGTAATATTTTTGCCTGTGGGTTCTTATGGTCGATTGGCTCTTCAACGGAATTAACTTCCACTCCTAACTTCTTTAGCTCACGTATCATATTGTAAGCATCAGTAGTATTCCTTGAAAATCTGCTCCATTTTAGAACCAGTAGTAAATCAACTGCACCGGGATTGCTTTTAATAAACTGTAATAGTCTTTTGAAGCCGGGTCGCTCAAATGTTTTAGCAGAGTGGTCATCCGGCATGTCAATCACAATATTATTTCCATTTCTTTCACATTCCTTTTGAATTTTATCCTGTTGGTCTTCCAGTGAGCCGCCAGTCTTTGCTTGTTCATCAGTCGATACTCGTCTGTATGCAGCAACTTTTCTCATTTCTTTGTTAGTTTTTTAAAATTATCAATGTCTAATTTTCCAAATAGGTAAAGCAATTCTCTGATTTGTTTTACCTGTTCATCTAAATACTTTTTTTCGCCTTTGTTCAGTATGCGTCTGCATTGCTCTATTGAAAGCATTATTATTTCGCATGTGAACGCTCCAGAGGTATTCTATAAGCATTCCGGTAATCAATCCGCCTGAGGTTTTCAATACGGTATTTATCATTGTAATTTTGTTTTAGTAGTACGAGAAAATGATACCATTTTACCATTCTCCATTTCATATGCAATACTTTGATACCCGTGTTTCATCACATGGTCGGTGTATCGAGAAGCCAAATCAACCGGACGTTTATCTTCTTCTACTTCAAGTATACTGGGCTTTTGATTTTTATATTTGATTGTAATTCTCTTTACGTCATTACGCTTAATATGTCGAAGCAATTCCTGTTCTTCGCCACTTAATATCGGTAAAGCATCGACCTTAAGTGAATGATTATTGTACATTAAATAATCCTTAATTATTTGAGTAACAGAAATGGAAATATGACTTTGAAATCGCATTGTCTCTCTGTCCAATGTTCCGGAGTTGTTATATTCTTTACTTCGATTGATTGCTGATGATTTTTTTTTATTAGGTAGAACATATACAGAGGTTAGTTTATAAAGTTCGTCATCATCATCGTGGTATCGCTTAAACAGTTCTTGTTTTCCGTCCTCGTAGAAATAACCATCACCAGATTTGAAAACTACTAATAAAAAATTTACTCGCCTTGCAATGCATTCATGTATAATTCTTCTAAAAGTTTGAGTTACGTAGGTGAAAGTATAATCTTCGCACATTATTTTTAACATTTTCACTGGGAAATTTTCAAATCCTGTTTCCTTTTTAAATTCATTAACTCTATAATGTTCCTTTGCTATTACAAGTAAATCAGACGGAAATACTAAGTTGTCTTTTAAACTCCTGATGTTTTCAATGGACATTCCGAACTCTCGTAATTGAATTACTACTTGAAGCCAGACATATTGTATAAAACTAAATCGAGTCCATCCGGCTTCTGTAGGCAGTTCATCCAATAGAATACCAGTATTTTTCCAGTGCAATAAATTTTTAGACGATATTCCGGTATCGCCCACACGAAAAATAGGCTTACTTAATTTATCGTGCAGTAATTTTTCTTCCTCCGCATCTATGACGATAACATCCGGGAAACTAACTTCTCTTTTTTCTTCCATCGAATGATTTAGTAAAACATCCTACAAATGTAATGTATTTATATCGTATTTGAAACACGTTTAGTATGTTTTAATTGTAAGTCATTATAATACATATCTTTATTTTTCAACTCCGAATTAAAAATCATTCATGAAAAAACTTTCGCTTACGATGTTTATTTTAATTTTTATAACAGGGTTAATGGCACAGCCGAATATACAATGGCAGAAGTGTTTTGGAGGAACTTTTGAAGAATATGCGAATTCAATACAACAAACGACTGATGGGGGTTATATTGTTGCAGGTCTTACTTTTTCAAATGACAGTGATGTAAGTGGAAATAATGGAGCATATGATTATTGGGTAGTAAAATTAACTTCAATAGGTTCTATTCAATGGCAGAAATGTTTTGGCGGTAATAGCCATGACTTGGCATATTCAATTCGACAAACATCGGATGGAGGATTTATTGTTGCCGGTAAGGCACTATCAAGCGATAGCAATTTGGCTGGAAATCATGGTAACGATGATTTTTGGGTCATAAAATTAACTCCAACAGGTTCTATACAATGGCAGAAATGTTTAGGAGGAAGTGGTGAGGATGATGCACAGTCAATTCAACAAACCGTAGATGGTGGTTTTATTGTTGTCGGTTATACTTATTCAAATGACAGTGATGTAAGTGGAAATCATGGCTACTATGATTATTGGATTGTTAAATTATCTTCATCAGGCTCTATTCAATGGCAGAAATGTTTAGGCGGCAGTGATGATGATGAGGCACAAGCAATTCAACAAACCTCAGACACAGGATATATTGTAGCAGGTTTTTGTAGTTCAAATGATGGAGATGTAAGTGGAAATCATGGCAACAAAGATTTTTGGGTAGTGAAATTAAATGCAACAGGCTCTATTCAATGGCAGAAATGTTTAGGCGGCAGTGATGATGATGAGGCAAAATCAATTCAACAAACTTCAGATGGAGGCTATATCGTTGCTGGTGATACGTATTCAAATGACAGTGATGTAAGTGGAAATAATGGCAACAGAGATTTTTGGATAGTAAAATTAGCTGCATCAGGTACTATTCAATGGCAGAAATGTTTAGGCGGCAGTGAATTTGAATACGCTAAATCAATAAAACAAACAACGGATGGAGGTTATATTGTTGCAGGAGTAACACCTTCAAATGACAGTGATGTAACATTTAATCATGGTGGAGGTGATTTGTGGGTGGTAAAATTAACTCCAGCAAGTTCTATTCAATGGCAAAAATGTTTTGGTGGAAGTGGTGAGGATGGGGCACAGGAAATTCAACAAACAACCGATGGAGGTTATATTGTTGCCGGAAATACCTTTTCAAATGATGGCGATGTAAGTGGAAATCATGGCAACAGAGATTTTTGGGTTGTCAAATTGGGTCCATTTGTTGGGATAGAAGAAGTCAATAACTTTTTGTCAGCTATAACGATTACTCCAAATCCGATAACACAATCTGCTATAATATCATTTTCACTTTTTCAGAAAAGAAAAATAACAATAAATGTATATGACATTGCTGGAAGATTAATTAAAACGCTCTTGCATTCCGAATTTGAAATGGGGCTCCATTCTCTTACATGGGATGGTTCAGATTACAAGGGTAAAAGTGTAGAGAATGGAATTTATTTACTTTGTATCTCAACAGAAAATAGAACAGAAACTAAAATGATTGAGTTTGTCAAAAAGTTATGAAATTAAAGAAGTCCTATCCTTTATAAAAGAATTGGTTGAAATTACAATTTTAAAAAACGAACGTATCTCCTATGTACGTAAATACTATGTGATGAACTGGTAAAAACTAAATGTATCCACTTTTATCAGAATCCATTGGTTGTAAAAGTTAGAAAAAAAATGAACCAAAAAACTTGTATGCGTTTCTTTGAATGTGGTAGGTCTTTTATTTTTTCAGATAATTTTTGATACGAGCCTGTACCTCCGCTTTTCCGGCATCAAGAAAAAAAGAAAAGAGTAGGCATAGAAGCTCTCAAATATGGTTCATGGTCGGCTTGGTAAATAAGTTCATTATTTTACCGGCATTGCATAACGGTGATTTTATGCCGTCTGGGTATATATTCTAAATAAGGCTTCAAATCCCACAATTTTTTCAAATCTTCAAAGAAAAGGTTCGAACTCAGTCCCGCTTGGAGTACTTTTTTACAGTACACTGTTTATTGTAACAGGGTACTGTTCACAGCGCAGCATATTGTAACTGTATTGGTAAACTTAAAAATGATTTACCAATCATTCTGTTCTCTGTTCTCTGTCTCTATTCTCCACTTTTTACAATAAAATCTCTCCCATTCAAATCAACGGTTTTACTTAAATTATCAACCACGATAATTACGTTTGCAGGAAGATAAGGAAAAGACTGATTTGCTTGCCGAAATGATAAATTCTAATTGCGTTGTGATGATGCTTTCTACTTCATTAAATCCAACCGATCATGAGATATCTAAAGGCAATCAATATGTCACGGCTTTCCTGAATAAACTATTAAATGAAGCATATTGAAATTATGGATTTGAAAATGAAAAAATCAGAATAAGTTCAATCTATCACGAGTTTCGTGCGAATTATATCTTTTCCATTAACCAGCATTAAAAGATAAATACCCCTATTAATTTTATTCAGGTCGAGGTGGAAAGTATTGATTCCTGATGTGGCATGTACTATCGTGTTTACCACGAGACGTCCATTAAGATCCATTAACTGCAATGTTGTAAGAGCCGGATCGTCGATTGAAAAATAAATTATTGATTCATGTTGTGCAGGGTTAGGAAATGCATATAACATATTTCCCTTTTTCGTCAAGTCTACAGCTTTAATAT
>JANPNV010000134.1:0-3774 GCA_031427625.1 Bacteroidota bacterium | reverse complement strand
GTAAAAAAGAAATGCTAAACGTATTTCCCAATCCCTTCGATGAAACCTTCAGCATCACACTATCGAATGTGAAAGAGAAAATTTCATCAATCAGTGTTTACAGAGTTGATGGCAAACTCGTTTTTCATTGTGCAGAAAATGTAAATTCAATTTCGATAAAAGGAGAGAGTGGCATTTACATTGTGAAAGTTCTTACGTTGTCGGGAAAGTCGATGGTTCGGAAGATGGTGAAGCAGTAGATAATGAAGAAGTAAGATTGAAGATTGAAGATTGAAGAATTCCTTGCGCAGATCATATCAAATTTTTATTTTCAACTAAATCATTCGAATCACACAAATCAGAGTTCAGACAATTGCCGGGCGATTTCTTAGCACAACAAACATCCTAACTTAAAAATGATCTCAGATTTCAGATGTACGATTTGAGATTTCAGATCGCAAAAAGCATAGCTGTGTGAATGTGCACAAAGACTAAATAAAAAGAATGTTTTAATAGTAGAAATATTCGCAAATTGAAATACAATGTGCGCCGGAATCACCTCACGCATTATGCAACCTCATTGAATATCCCTCCGAGCAGTTAATAGCAGGATTTTACTTTCAAATAAATCAACGTTCAGACATTTCACTCAACTCCCTTCCTGCTAACTCCTGAAATGCACGCTTATCCTGCACATTATATGAAAGCCATGAATGATTCTCATAACGTTTTAAAAAATTGTCGCGCTTGTGGTCGAGGTCTGTTTTGAAATCGTTGTAATCGAGATAAGCAATCCATCTTACCTTATTGTGACCATGAGCCTCTATCTGCTCTTTTACCAGATCGAGGTTTACATAAATAGAAGGAAGAGCCTTGTCGGATAAATCGAAATAAAAGTCAACATCAATCTCTCCTTTATTCCAATGAGCCAGATTGTAATCTGCAATCTTCACATCCCAGTTGTAGCAACTTAGTCCAACAAGTATCACATACATAGCCCATGTATTTATCTTTATCAAGTAGTAAACAGATTTCACTTCTTTGATCTTATAATACAATGTCATCAGTCCGAATACGGTGAGAATCAGAAATACGTCAACACCAATCCTCTTATAGGCAAGTCCGTGAAAATCGATGTAATGATAGTTCCTCAGAAATACGGAAAAACATAAAATCACATTTTGAAAAATCCATACATAAGCCCACGACTTTAATAGTTTATTCTTCTGATAGAAATTTTGGTTTTTCCGGAAATAATACAACAGTAAACCCATAGAGAGCAGAATACTTGCAATCAGAAAACCCGTTCCTTCCCTCACATAATGTTGCAGGCTGAAACCTTCCGGTAATGAAAAACCAAACCATAGCCAGCGAATATCAATGATGTTCTCGGCCAGCAATAAAACGTTTACCAGTATCAGCAATATCACTCCCCTCCTGTTCTGGTTTTTCAATGCGATACTTCTGAATAGTGGTACCGATGCAGCATAGATGGGCTGACGAGTAATGCTCGAGAATGCAGCCGGCTTATTTCTCCGTGTATTTCGGATTCTACTAAGCTTCTCTGAAAATGATAAATCGCAGTCGAGAAATATTCTTGTCTCATTACGAAAGAAAACTACAGAAAGAATAATTGCTCCCATTAAGATGAACATCATTCTTGCAAAGCTTATGTTCTCGAAAAAGCTGTTGATCACATCGATAAAATTTTTCCAGAGTCTTCCGGCATAGTCACCGAAAATAGGATTCGCTATTGCGTAGAGTATGTAAAAAATAAATGCCACACAAAGTGGGATGAAACTTAAACGAACAATCCGAAAAAGGAAATTAATGCGGGGAAATTTCTGAAGCTCCCTGTTCTTTCTCCTGTAAATATCAAGAGGTACTTTGTAAAGTCCGGATACCATGTGCAGGAATGCGAAAGTCACTGAACGCAGTTGCGATTCATGAATGAATGCTACCATTAATAAAAATGAAAACATGTGAGCAAACTTAGCCTCGTCGGAATTGAAAATAACGACCATGATTGCAGTAAGTACAGTTCCGGAAAAAGTCAGCTGCACATTCGGCGACCGGAATGAATCCCTGTAATTAATTATCAGAATAATAATTATCAGCAGGGAAAAAATGAAGAGGTTTATTCCAAGTCCTTCCTTCCAGAAAAAATAATTATAGAGGAATAGCGACAGAAAGAAAGAGATAGTCTGTAATTTACGAGTTTTCATGAATCTGTGGTTTAGTTCAGGTAAAGCTTCGTATCATTCGTTTAGTTTATGGGTTTATGAAAAATTAACCTCAGCATTAATATTCGCATTAATCAATTCCAGTTTTTTAATATCCCTCCTGACGATGAGAAGCGGAATTAAACCGACGATTCCAAAGGAGCAGTCGATGAGTTGGTGCATGAATGGTATACCCCTGACTTGTCCTAAAATGAGAGCAAGCGGAACTACGAGAACGCTGGAAATAATTCCCCAATCGATGACCCATTTATTTTTTACAGGATCCCGAAGCGGGCCGATAAATGCAGTGGCAATGATGATGTGTGCAAATGCAAGCCAGTCGGTTCCATATGCTAAAAACGGATATTGTGTTCCGGTAACATGAATACCTTCATAGACCCTGGCAATCCATCTCTGCATATCGGCGGGAAAGATCCCGCTGTTATCATTCAGCCAGGCAAGTTCACTCTCCAAAGGAAAAGCTGTTATGCCGCTTAAAAAAAGCGCTACGATAAAAAAAAGAATCAATATAAAAATCCGGCGACGGAGGTTTTCTTTGGTCATGTGTGTTTTCGTTTAACGCATGTGTTGATTCGATATTTTATTCTTTGAAGAAATAACAATGCGAAATCAGTTTGAAATACATATTAAATCTACAAAACTTAATTGAAACAAGACTTGTTGGCTCCTGTCCTATTTTATTTTACTTTTGGTCTTAATACTCATAAACCCAACCGACTAATATTCTCCTGCATGAAAAACCTTATCTTGTTTTTGCCTCTTCTTTTTGTCAATTCTACTTACTCCCAAACTCATGTCGGATTTCATGGTGGTGCAACGTTTTCGAAGATGAAAACAACAGAACAAGGCACGACTTCGGGTTCAGGAACATTAACTTCTCCGACTGGCGGAGTACTTTTCGTTTTTCCTTTAACGAATCGATTTTCTATTCAACCAGAAATAAATTACGTTACTAAAGGAGGCAAAACCAAATTTGATTTTCGCGTGTACACATACAGTTTTAGTGCAGAATCATCGGTAAAAATAAATTATTTAGAAGTTCCAGTCCTTGGCAAATTTAATTTCCACCAACAAACTTTCGATTTAAATCTCTTTGCTGGTCCCTCTATAGCTTATGGAATATCTGGAGTAACTTATTTCTCTTCAACAACTAATGGCATAACGAATACAGATAAACAAACCATCAATTTTAAAAATGATCAGATAAACAGAGTAGATGTCGATTTGAATTTTGGTATGGGCGCGACATTTCCATTAGGCATTAACAGTGTATTTTTCGATTTTCGTTATCAGTTTGGAATTTCTAACATGGCCTCTCCTGGATCAACATCAACTAATCCAATCAATTCAAAATCGAGTGCAATAATTATTCAAGCCGGAATTTCGTTTCCACTTTCAACACCTCACCCTATAGCGCCTCCAAAAAAGTAATTGAATCTTTCATAAAATCGAGTAGGAAGGTAGCGATTAGTCCGCTACCTGTCCTCTCACACCACCGTACGTACCGTTCGGTATACGGCGGTTCATTTAGTATGACGGATGTTTACTAAGG
>JANPNV010000133.1:0-27741 GCA_031427625.1 Bacteroidota bacterium | reverse complement strand
GGGTAACTGACATTAACGGATGCTCAGCCACAGCCTCGGCTGTCGTAGCGGTAACTCAATCAACCGCGGATTATTCTAAGATAACATCATTCTTTATGGACAGGGATATTGTTCCCGGAACATATATTTGGTTTAATGCAGGATTAAATATTAACTATACAGGGTCTTATCCGGTAACGATACGATTTACAAATCAGAATATCCTAAGCACACGATTCAATATTTCGCCGCCGAATTCAAAATTAATTCTTACAAATACAGTAACGCAGGCTACTACCAACTTCGATGGGACAGAATGGGTAACAATAGCTCCGCCAAATCCTTCAGGACAATACTTCATTTCAGGATATTCATACCCAGTTACATCGACAATTGTTAAAAATCTGAATCCAGTAGCATGGAAAGGTATATGGACTGCTTCATGTCCGGGATTAAGCGCTGTTAACTGGAAATGGTCAGCTGCCGTATATACTAATTTTACAACATCACTTGACTCACTTGGAGTGAAACCAGTTGATGATAATACATCCTCATTATATAGTAATTTTGATCTAGCCGGCTCACCTGAAAACTATACTGCATTTTGTGTTATCGGTGCAAGATCTGGCGGTGATGTTAACTATACGGGAATATATTCGCCAATAGTTTCCCGAACTCCTTGTTCTCCGCTTGTATGTAATCCCAATGAACCTGTTGTCCGATTATCAGGAAAAAATCCGGAACAGACAATAAATCAAATATCGATTAACGCCTATCCGAATCCATTTAATACAAAAATAACATTTGAATTAGAAAGGACTGACAAATCTGCCAATACCTCTATTGAAATCTATAATCTTTCAGGGCAGCGAATTACAAAAATCTTCGACGAAAAAACCGAAGCAGGCATTATATATACTCTGCAATTTGACGCACGAAATCTTAATGAAGGAATTTATATTTGCAAAATTATCAGTGGAGATGCTGTTATTAATAAAAAGCTGGTTTTGAAAAAGTAAATCAACTTTTAATTAATAACGAAAATTAATTATTATCGCCCACTTTTAATAATTGCTTTGCTTCGTCGTAGGTAGGAAAATCATTGTGATGCCACATAGCGACAACGGTACCATTTTTTAACAGCATGAGTCCAGGATTTGAGCGAATCATCGTTTTTAAAGTAGTAGCGTCAGTATAATAATATTGAAACATTGAATTGTTTTTATGCCGGAACTCTTCCACCTCCTTAGGCGAAGAAGATGTTAATCCTAAAAATTCAACTCCGTCATGCTGACAAAGAGCTACGAAATCATTTACTTTCGATTGAACATCCTCATTTGAATGATTTATATCGTACGCTACCAAAAGGAAAACATTTTTCTGCTCTAATACATCGGATGTAATATCTGTTCCATCGGAAGAACTGATAGAGAAATCATGAATCGGCGGCTTATCCCCTTCTCTGATTACCTTATCTTCTCTGTCGATAAACTTATACGATTCATCTATGCCCTTCAGCTCATCCATATTTAACTCTTGCCGCTGTCCGTCTTTCTCATAAATGAAAACCATAACAACACTGTCAGTAACAGCATGAGGAGGAAGTTTCATGCCTTCCGAAATATTCTTACCTATTGCATATGGTCGGAAATCAATTACAGGTAGATGTTTGAAGCAATACATTGAGAAGATGAATGAGGCGATAAAACCTAAATAAGCAAGCCATGTAGAAGCACGATCGCCAAACAGAGGTTTTATATCATTTCTATAAATAAAAATGAAAAGTATTAATACAAGCAGAAGAATGTCCTTCATGAAAGACTGAAACGGCTTTAGGTGTAAAGCATCTCCAAAACATCCGCAGTCTTTTACCACATCAAATTTCCATGACCAAAAAGTAAGGAATGTGAAAAAGACAATCATTAGAAGCAGGGACCATGCGGTGAATCGCATTTTAGCACCTAATAGTAAGGCAACACCTAGTCCGATTTCAAATGCGCAAATTGCAATGGCCATGAAAAGCGACACATTACTCAGCCATGGCATATGAAACACTACAAAGTATTCATCCAACTTATAAGAAAATCCAAGAGGGTCGTTTGCCTTGATAAAGCCGGAAATAATAAAAAGTATTCCGACAAGAATCCGTGAAATTTGTGCTATAATTTTCATTTATTTACGTGCTATATTATGAAACAAAAATATTTTTTTTATCGTTTAGCTTTCCTGCTGATCAGATAATTTTATCAAGGCGAAAGCAGAATAATTAATGATGTCATAATAATTAGCTTCGACACCTTCGCTGATAAGAGTTGACCCTTTATTATCTTCGATTTGTTTTATTCTCATGAGCTTCATCAGAATAAGATCTGTCATTGAGCTTGTCCTCATCCCCCGCCAAGCCTCACCGTAATCATGATTCTTTTTTTCCAGAAGATTTTTCGACTCTGATGCATAATGATCATACAGTTTTACAACCTCTTCAGGATCCATTTCAAGATCAGTACTACTACCCTTCTCTAACTGTATTAATGCGATTATGCAATAATTAATAATCCCCAGAAACTCATTGTCAATGCCTTCATCAATTTTCTGAATCCCCTTCTCCTCGAAGCTCCTGATTCGTTGAGCTTTAATAAAAATCTGATCAGTAATCGAACTTACCCTCAATACACGCCATGCTGTACCATAATCGACCATCTTCTTAAGGAAAATTTCTTTCCCTGTATGGATAATCCTGTCATAATGTGAGGAAGTATTTTCTGCCATAATCGATGACGATTCAACCTTTAATTCCATTTATTAAACTGTATTTTTACTTTCGTATTATATTCAACTGATAATGAATTTTAACGGCACCGAAGATACATTATTTCAAATGAAGAAAGTCTTAAACTGCTCAGGCAGGCTTTTGGATTTATCAACACCTGTTGTGATGGGAGTCTTAAATATCACTCCCGATTCCTTCTATGATGGCGGCAAACTTGAAAATGACAAGTCCATACTGAAAGCAGTCGAGAAAATGGTGATTAATGGTGCAACAATAATTGACATTGGCGGACAATCTACACGTCCGAAATCCAAAATATTACCGGCCGAAGAAGAATGGAACCGGATCGGAAAATATACAGAACTCTTATGTAAAGAATTTCATGATACAGTTTTTTCTATTGACACTTTTTATTCTATTGTGGCTTCCCGCGCAGTCGACTCCGGAGTGACAATAATTAACGATGTATCTGCAGGAGATTTTGACACAGGAATGATCTCCTTTGTGGCAGGACGGGACATCCCATTTATTGCCATGCATATGAAAGGAGTTCCTTCAACAATGCAAGACAATCCTTCCTATGAAAACGTAGTGAAAGAGATTCTGGAATATTTTGTCCGGAAAGTTACATTGCTTCGATCAGTAGGAATAAAAGACATCATTATCGATCCGGGATTTGGATTTGGCAAAACCGTAGATCATAATTTCTCTTTATTAAAAAATTTATCACTATTTAAAATGCTTGATTGTCCGCTTCTTTGCGGGTTAAGCCGAAAGTCTATGATCACGCAAACGATTGGAGTAAAACCCGAACAGGCTCTTAACGGAACTACTGTATTAAATACAATAGCCTTGTTGAATGGCGCATCGATTCTTCGTGTGCACGACGTACAAGAGGCCATTGAAGCCATAAAAATATTCACCCGTTATAATCAGACTTTGTAAAGAACTGATTGGGGAAAAACAAAATTCTTTGAAAGCAAGCTCAGCGATATTATTGTTAATTTTCACCCATTAATTCAAAACAGCGTTTCTACTAAATGGATTTATTTCATATCGGGTTTCTTTCTGTACGATTTATAGATGTGATCGATATTCTAATCGTCACATTCCTTCTATACAAACTATACAACCTGCTTCGTGGCGGAGTGGCTATCAATATCTTTATTGGGCTTCTGACCGTTTATCTGTTATACTGGTTATGTGTAACAATCCTGAAAATGGAATTACTCGGGACAATACTCGGGCAATTTATAAGCCTGGGATTTATTGCACTGATAATCGTATTTCAGCAGGAGATCCGGCGATTTCTAATCGTACTTGGGACAAACAATTTATTCGGAAAAAATAATTTTACGAAACAGATATTTCCATGGAACTGGCAATTGCAAAAGAATCCACCGTTAGATGTATCAGCAATTGTCAAAGCTTGCAGACAGATGTCTAAAGACCGAACAGGTGCTATCATTGTACTGGCAAAATCATCTCAGCTGAAATATTTTTCAAATACAGGAGATAATATGGATGCTGAAATTTCTCAGCGTCTGATAGAAAGTGTATTCTTCAAAAACTCTCCCTTACATGATGGCGCAATAATTATTCTCAACAATAAAATTAAGGCTGCCCGCTGTGTTTTACCTGTGACTGAAAATGTGGAACTTCCTGCTCACTTGGGTATGCGGCACCGTGCAGCGATAGGAATCACTGAACAAAGCGATGCAATTGCAATTGTCGTTTCTGAAGAAACTGGAGAAATTTCCACAGCCCGCGAAGGCCATATAAATGTAAACCTTACAGTGGAGGAATTGGAGAAAACTCTAAAGGATGAATTTGAGCAATAACCTTATTAATTATTTATTCTTATTTTTTTCCTCAAACATCTTTATAAGGTCTTCATCCGATAAATTAGCGTTGAGCTGATCAAGAGAAGCATTTGCATCTGCTACTAATTTATTTGAAGGATATTTTTGAATAAATTCCTGGTACTTCTGTTTTGCTTTATCCTTATTTTGCAAAACAGTTTCATATATAAACCCCTGCATAAACAAAGATGTAGGAGCTTTTTTGTTGTCAGGATAGGAAACCCGGAGTCGTTCATATAATGCAATTGCTTCTTCAGGATGTCGCAAACCATTTGCAAGGTCACCGGCTTTATACAGATAAACCGGAGATAAAGTATCGTCCTTGTATGTATCGGCATATAAAACATACTTTTTAAGTAAATTGTTTGCAACATCTTTCTCCAGCGATTTTGACAAATCATTAAAGAGTTTGGACTCATCAGAAAGAATTTCCTCAGCCAGTTTCTTTTGCGAAGATTTACAGGAGAAAACGAGTGTTACCAATAAAACAAGAATTAACACTTTCGTGTAAGTAATAATCGAAAGCATGATTGTCTTTGGAAAAATATTGATCAAGCTTTTTTTAATTTTAGTTAGCATCTTATTTACTTTTTAGTTGAAAACGCATTTTATAATCTACATCGACAATACCTTTACTGATATCGATCAGCTTGTTCTTTAATATTCTTTTTCTGAACGGACTTATCCTGTCTGTAAAAAGAATGCCTTCTATATGATCGTATTCATGTTGAATGATTCTGGCTGAAAGACCACTGAATGTCCTTTTATGTTGCTTCCAGTTCTCGTCCAAATATTCGATATGCAATATTTTTTTTCTGATTACATCTTCACGCACGCCGGGAATACTAAGACAACCTTCATTAAATTTCCAATCGTCCCCCTTTTCTTCCTTGATTACTGCATTTATAAATACCTGCTTAAAATCTTTCACCTCATCTTCTTCAAAAGGAGAACCATCGATCACAAATAAACGGATTGATAATCCAATCTGCGGCGCAGCCAATCCAACACCATTACTTTCATACATGGTATCAAACATATTTGAAATAAGACCTGAAATATCGGGATAAGACTTTTCAATATCGGCCGCACGTTTTTTTAGTACAGGGTCTCCGTAGGCCACAATGGGTAAAATCATTCTTCTATTAATTTTTATTCATTTCCATATAAGACTGAAGTATGATAACTGCGCTGACTTGATCTACCAACTCTTTCTTTCTTCGGTCCGATTTTTTAATTCCATTTGCTATCATCGACTCCATAGCCATTTTAGAGGTAAATCTCTCGTCAATTCTGAAAACAGGAATTTCGGGAAAAACCTTTTTTAACCTCCTTATAAAATCCTCAATTTGAGGAGTAATAGAAGAAGGCTCGTAATTCATTTGCCGGGGTTCTCCTACAACAAAACATTCGACGCTTTCCTTCTCCATGTATTTTTTCAGATATTCGATTACTTTTGCCGAGTGAACGGTATCGAGAGCAGTAGCAATTAGTTTCCCCGGATCAGTTACTGCTAATCCCACCCGTTTCAACCCATAATCTATTGCTAGAATTCTCGACATACGGCAAATATATTTAAGTTTAATTTATCAATGAAAGACTGAGTACTTTCTTTACTCACAGATTTATACAATATGCAAGAAATTATTGAAAAAGCATGGCTAAACCGTGATCTTTTAAAAGATGAAAAAACGCAGTCATGCATAAACGAAATAATTAAAATGCTCGACGCAGGAGAATTACGTGTTGCGGAACCGGTTGCTAACGGATGGAAAGTTAATGAATGGGTAAAGAAAGCCGTAATTCTCTATTTCCCCATACGCAGCATGGAAACGATGCATGCCGGACCAATGGAGTTCCATGATAAAATGATGCTTAAGAAAAATTATGCATCACTTGGCGTGCGTGTAGTTCCTCATGGAATAGCACGATATGGAAGCTTCCTGGCTAAAGGAGTGATTATGATGCCTTCCTATGTCAACATCGGTGCTTATGTAGACGAAGGCACCATGATAGATACATGGGCAACCGTGGGAAGCTGTGCTCAAATTGGCAAAAATGTTCATCTGAGCGGCGGAGTAGGAATCGGAGGCGTCCTCGAACCAGTGCAGGCAGCGCCTGTAATAATCGGCGACAATTGCTTTATTGGCTCCAGATGTATCGTAGTAGAAGGCATCAGAGTTGAAAATGAAGCCGTTTTGGGAGCGAACGTAGTTCTTACCATGTCTACAAAAATAATCGATGTGACGGGAAGTGTACCGGTCGAACAAAAAGGTGTCGTACCGGCACGTTCAGTCGTTATTCCCGGATCATACGAAAAGAATTTTCCTGCCGGTAAATTCCATGTTCCATGTGCACTTATTATAGGGAAAAGGAAGGAAAGCACAGATAAGAAAACTTCTCTCAACGAAGCATTAAGAGACTATAGTATATCTGCTTAAAAATGGGCCGAACATTTCTGATTGTCCAATCCGCTTTCACCGGCGATGTAATTCTGGCCACCTCGCTCATTGAAAAATTACATGCTGCCGACGAAAACAACCGGATTGATATTTTAGTGAGAAAAGGAAACGAAAGTCTGCTTGATCACAATCCCTTTATTAATGAGATTCTTATCTGGGATAAAAAAAAAGATAAGTACAAAAATCTACTACAATTGATTTTTAGAATTCGGGAAAAAAAATACTATGCAGTTATTAACCTTCAACGTTTTTCAAGTACGGGAATTCTAACGGCCTTTTCATCTGCACATAAAAAAATTGGATTCAACAAAAACCCATTTTCATTTCTATATTCTCACCGTATCAAACATGTCGTAAAAAAAGGTATCCATGAGATTGACCGTAACCAACTGTTAATTGATTCCTTTGCTCCGGGTAGGCCAGAAAAGCCCCGCCTCTACCCTTCAATTGAGAATTTCATATCAGTTAAGCCACTGAAGCATAGAGAATTTATTACAATCGCACCTTCATCTGTCTGGTTTACGAAAACATTTCCTGCTTATAAATGGATGGAATTAATCAATCATCATCGCCTTAAAAAACCATCACTACTGATTTATCTTCTTGGATCAAAAGGTGAATTCTCTCATTCCGAATATGTCAAAAACATTTCCGGTAATCAAGACATAATAAATCTTTGCGGCACTCTCAGCTTCCTCGAATCAGCTGCACTCATGAAAGATGCACTCATGAATTTCACCAACGATTCTGCCCCGTTACATATGGCAGGTGCCGTTAATGCTCCAGTAACAGCAATATATTGCTCTACAATTCCTGACTTTGGATTCGGACCACTTTCTGATATCTCGAAAATTATTGAGACTCGTCAAAAACTGAATTGCAGACCATGTGGTATTCATGGTTATATGGAATGTCCGTTAACGCATTTCAAATGCGCACATACTATTGATGTCACAAATGCAGTAGAACTATGAAAGAATTTTCAGAAGAAATAAAAAGTGCGCTAACAGTTTTACGAAGCAAAGGAGTCATACTTTATCCCACCGATACTATCTGGGGAATTGGCTGTGATGCAACAATTCCCGAGGCAGTTCAAAAAATCTTTGCAATTAAAAAGAGACGGGAAGAAAATGCCTTTATCCTTTTGCTCGATCATGAATCACGACTTCTGAGCTATGTGAAAGATGTACCTGAACAGGCATGGATGTTAATTGAACATACCGAAAAGCCGTTAACAATAATTTTTGATCAGGCAAAAAATTTACCACCTGAAGTAATTGCCCGCGATGGAAGCGTTGCTATCCGAATAACTCGCGATCCGTTCTGTCAGGGACTTATTTCTGCCCTTCGAAAACCACTTGTATCCACATCAGCAAACATAAGCGGAGAGCCATATCCATCATCATTCAGTGATATTAATCCGGAAATAATATCAGGCGTCGATTATGTAGTAAATCACCGACAGAACGAGAATTCAATCTTAAAGCCTTCAACAATTCTACGGTTAAAAACAAATGGTCAGATTCAATTCATTCGACGGTGATGTTGTAACTTACGGCCCACTAAATGAAGAAGCATCTCCAACATAGAATTTTTTCCATTATCGCCGAAGAAGCTGATGCTCAAGGAAGCGAGACCTTTGTAGTTGGTGGTTATGTGCGTGACATATTCCTCAAACGAGAAAGTAAAGACATCGACATTGTTGTGATTGGCAGTGGAATAGAACTTGCGACAAAAATCGGATCACGACTTAACATTCCTGTAAATATTTTTAAAAATTTCGGTACGGCCATGCTTCGTTACGACCATCTCGAAATAGAATTTGTTGGAGCACGTAAAGAATCATATAGAAGCGACTCCAGGAAACCGATTGTAGAGTCCGGTACTCTGGAAGACGATCAGAAACGACGCGATTTCACCATCAATGCAATGGCAATACACCTCACAAAAACAAATTATGGAGAACTGGTTGATCCATTTAATGGTGTAGAAGATCTGCAAAACAAACTTATCAAAACACCTCTTGATCCGGAGATTACATTTTCAGACGACCCGCTTCGGATGATGCGTGCAATCCGGTTTTCCTCACAGCTTCATTTTACGATTGATCCTAATGCCATTGCTGCAATTAAAAAAAATGCACATAGAATCTCAATTGCTTCCATTGAACGTATTACAGAAGAGCTGAATAAAATTATTCTTTCGTCAAAACCCTCCATTGGCTTCGACTTATTATTCAAAACAGGATTACTTGAGCGATTCTTTCCACAGTTTTGTTTACTGCATGGTGTAGAATATATAAATGGAAAAGGGCATAAAGATAACTTCTATCATACCCTTGAAGTTCTTGATAATGTATCACACAATTCAGCTGATCTTTGGCTAAGATGGGCCGCAATTCTTCACGATATTGCAAAACCGGCAACAAAGAGATTCGAAGAAGGCCAGGGCTGGACGTTTCATGGACATGAGGATAAAGGGGCCCGGATGGTTAAACAAATCTTTCGTCAACTAAAACTTCCGCTAAATGAGAAAATGAAATTTGTCGAGAAACTCGTTCAACTTCACCTGAGGCCAATCGTGCTTGCACAAGAATTCGTTACGGACTCTGCCATACGAAGATTGCTTTTCGATGCCGGAGAAGTCATCGATTCGCTCATGATCTTGTGTAATGCCGATATTACGACGAAGAATGAGTACAAAATAAAAAAATACAAGCAAAATTTTCAGGTTGTTCAGCAGAAACTGAAGGAAGTTGAAGAAAAGGATCGCCTTAGAAACTGGCAACCATCGATAACGGGAGAACACATTATGAAAACCTTTGGTTTAACGCCCGGAGTGGAAGTCGGACAGATTAAAAATGCTATCCGTGAAGCAATTCTGGAAGGAGAGATCACCAACGATTTTGACCAAGCTTATGAGTTCATGAAAAAAGTAGGGGAACAACTAGGCCTTACTCAAAAGGCCACAATTAGTCGGCCTGAATGAGATTATTTTTTTTGATCGCAATAAAAAAGTTTTTTCTACTTTTGAGAAAAGAAGTAATTACATTCACACAATATGGCTACATACCGCTTCCGGATTATATTCGATGATCACGATGATATAACAAGGGATATCGAAATAAAATCTACACAGACTTTTGAAGACCTGCATTATGCAATACATAATTCAATAGGCTTCGATGCTTCTAAACCAGCTTCCTTTTACATGAGTGATGATAACTGGAAAAAGGGAAAAGAAATTTCAACCCGCATCCTGAAGGATGAAGAGAAAGAGAAAATTGACTTCTCTAAAAATTCTCGTCTGTGTGATTACATCATTGACCCTCATCAGAAAATATTTTACATATTCGACTTTTCAGCACCATGGTCATTTAGAATCGAACTGGTGAAAATTTCCCGTGAAGAAACTTCAGGAATCACATATCCAAGATGCGTTAAAACTGTTGGTGAAGCTCCTAAACAATATGGTACTTCCACAATTACAACACCACCCGTTGTAGACGAATTTGAGATCGATATTGATGAAGATCTTGAAATCGAAACCGAAGAAACCGAAGAACTGGGCATTGAAGAATCTGAACTCCCTGAAAGCGTCGAAAAGGATACTTTTCTGAAAGCGGAAGATGATAGTGCTGACAATGATTTTGAAACTGCCGAGGAAGATGCTATTGATGACGAAGGTGTTCAGGAAAAAGATGATTTTTAATGACTGTAATGTTTTTCGTGATGGTCGAATAAAATGAACCAGATAATTGTAATTGCAGGTCCAACGGCTTCAGGAAAAACAGCGCTTTCAATTAAACTTGCAGCGGCTTTTGACAGTGAAATTATCAGTGCCGATTCAAGACAGTTTTATAGAAATATGGATATTGGAACTGCCAAACCATCTGATGAGGAGTTGAATGAAATTCCACATCATCTCATAAATTCACTTGATGTTACTGAAAAATACAATGTGGGCCGTTTTGAAACGGAAGCTCTTGTTGTTGCTGAAAACCTTTTCAGAAAACTCGACACGGTATTTTTAACTGGAGGAAGCGGCCTATACATCGATGCCTTCTGCAAAGGAATGGACGATCTTCCGGAAACAAAACCTGAAATCCGCGAAGACCTTAATAAGTTATTCGAAAAAGAAGGTATTGAAATTCTTAAGAAAAAACTTCAAGAAGCAGATCCTGAATACTTCTCCGAATGCGACATAAATAATCCACATCGGATCATGCGTGCTTTAGAAATAATTACGATTACCGGTGAAAAATATTCCACACTCCGTAAAAAGGCCTATAAGAAAAGAGATTTCAAAATAAAAAAAATAGGACTTCTGGTAGATCGTGATCTTTTGTACAATAGAATCAACAAGCGCGTTGACAGAATGATTGAGCAAGGTCTTTTAAAAGAAGTGGAATCCCTCCTGCCTTACAGAAATGAATATGCCCTGCAAACTGTCGGATACAGAGAACTTTTTGAATTCATTGATAAAAAAATATCTTTCGAAGAAGCTGTTACTCTCATTAAACAGAATACAAGGAATTATGCCAAACGGCAGATGACTTGGTTCAGGAAGGATCCTGAAATGAAATGGTTCGAAACAGACGAAACGGAGAAGATGATTACTTATATTAAAAAGTAATATCTCTCCGTTGAAGTCTTATTTGTTTTTTACAATAACCTTTTAATTATCAGCTCCCGGTGCAAGAACTAACTTCGCATAATTATCTTCCTGCAAATATTTTTTTGCAAAACCTACAAAATCTGTTGTCTTCAGATTATTGACCCAATCATTGTACTTGAAAATGTCGTGTAAGTCTTCCCCATTCTGAAAATTAGAACTGATAGCATTCAACCAGAAAGAATTCTCTTTTAAATATGTCTCCCTTTCCCTGATTGCCGTTTCCTTAATCTTTACAAGATTCTTTTCGTCGCAACCATTTTGCTTTACCTCTTTGATAATTTCCAGAGCAGCCTTCACGAGCATGTCAACATTTTCTGGACTACAAGAAAAAGATATCATCTGTTCTAATTTTTCAACGGGATAATGCTGTGGATTTGAATTAAAACTCACACCATACACTCCACTTTTTTCCTCCCGAAGCACTTCCCTAAGTCGTATACTCATCAACTTATTTAGTACGTTAACTTCACTTCTGTTTTGACGGGCAAAAACGAATGGCATATTCCATCGTAACATAACTGTACTTCTCGGCTCCTGACCCATCCGCACTGTCTTTTCTACCTTTCCAGTTGGAGTTCGCACTCCCATGTCTTTAAATTTTTCAACAGCTTGAGTAGATGGAAGCGATCCTAAATATTTCTCTACAAATTTCTTTAGTGTATCAATATTAAAATTCCCTACAAAAAAGTATGTGGAAGAATTCGCATTACTGAATCTTTCCTTATAAATATTAAATGAACGCTGCTGATTTATCTCATCAAGAGATTCAACTGTGCGTGGACGATAATGATAATTGTAGCCAGACATAAGATATAACACTGTATCTGAAAAAACAGATTGCGGATCAGTGTTTCTGTTTCTCAAAATACCTCTTTGTTTTTCAAGCCAGGAAGAAAAAGCAGTAGTGTCTTTTCTTGGTGCATTAATATACAGATATATCAGCTGCATAAGTGTTTCCAGATCAGCGGGTGAACTGCTTCCCCAGAAGCCTTGCTGAAAATCTGAAATGTAAGGCGAACAGGAAACTATTTTGCCAGTCATTTTTTTATCAAGTGCAACAGGATCGAAATCGCCAATGCCTGATTCATCAACTATCTCATCAGAGATTACTGCCGATTGAAAATCCTTATCTGAGTATAACGACCATCCACCCCATGAAAAGGATGAAAATAAAATTTCATCATTTTTAAAATCAGTAACCTTTGCAAAAACCTTGACACCATTCGGGAGGTTCCATTCAGTTATGTTAAACTCATCCATTTTATTCGTTGATGTAACAACCGAACCCTTAAGTACAGCCGACATCAATGGCATGTCTGATACTTTATCAATGTAAGGCTTGAGTTCAAGTTTATTCATTGACTGTACAATGCTTTTGATTTCTGCATCCGATGGCATTTTTGTGCTTTCCTTTTCAGGCGCAGTAATAAGTACGATACAATTTTTTCCGTCAGTAATCCACTTTTTTGCAAATGCATTTACCTCCTCCAGTGATATACCATCAAGATATTTTTTCACCAGATTATATTCATATTCAATTCCAGGCATTGACTCAGCGGTAAGAAAATTACTTACATATTCCCTTGCAAGATTTCTCGATTCAGTTTTATCCCGTTCGTTATACGCTGTCTGCATTCCTTTCATCATTTCCAATTTCTGGCGCTCAAGCTCTCCCTTTGTAAAACCAAATCGAAGTACTCTTTCATTTTCATTAACCAATGTAATTAGCGCCTGTTTTATCCCATCTTCTCTGCAAATTGCACTCGAAGAAAATGCATTTATATTTCTAACTAATTTGCCATAACTGGTTGATGCATTAATAAATGGTGGATTAGCTTCCCTTAAAATTTCACTCATTCGTGTATCAAGCATAGAGCTAAATAACCGTTGAGCAAGGCCACGTCTGTAATCCTCAACGGTAACTTCGGATTCTTTGGGTTGTTTATAGATGACCTCTACATCGGCAAATCTTGCTTCCTTATCTGTTGCAGTCGCAATGATGAGTTCCTTATTATCAGGAACCATATAGGTTTGTAATTGACGAGCATCATTCTTTTTTGGTAAATCTGAAAATTCCTTCTTTATTTTTTCAACCATCATAATCGGATCAAAGTCACCCACCGCAATTACAGCCATCAAATCTGTTCTATACCAGTCCGAATAAAATCTCTTCAATGTGGACTGAGAACACTTTTCGATAATATCCTTCTTTCCAATTGGTAACCTGTTTGCATAGCGTGAATCCGTAAAAAGCAACGGCCAGTATTTTCTCCTCAGACGCTCATTCGCCCCCTGGCCTAATCGCCATTCTTCAATTACTACCCCTCTTTCCTTTTCTACCTCAAGAGAATCAAAAGATAGATTATGAGCCCAGTCTTCAAGAATCTGAAGACCCTTCTCAACGATTTCAGGCTTATCCGTTGGAAGTTGAATCATATAAACCGTTTCATCGAAACTTGTATAAGCATTCAGGTGAGGGCCGAATTTTGTGCCGACTGATTCCAGATAATCTACAAGTTCATTCTTCTTAAAATGTGTAGAACCGTTGAAAGCCATATGCTCTGTAAGATGCGCTAAGCCCTGCTGGTCATCATCTTCAGATGTAGAACCTACATTTACGGCAAGTCTTAGTTCTGCTCTATTCTCGGGTTTCGAATTTTTGCGTACATAATAACGAATGCCATTTGGCAACACACCTATATAGGTACTTGGGTCTTTTGGCAATACCGTCTTGAGATCATCCTGGGCATTTACCTGCAGAAAAAATAAGAATATTGAAATAAATCCAATCAGCTTTTTCATAATAAGAATGTTTTTGATTTTATTTGATGCATGAAAGATAGAAAATGATTGATCGATTATAAAAAACATTTAAACTTAGCCAGATTTTAATCTATCCTTACCTTATGAAAGCCCTTTGGACTGTTTATCTGCTTATTTTTTCTTTGATCACTTTTGCGCAAGACAACAAATCACCCGAATATCCTGAAGTAATGAGGAAATATCAGGCGATTGATTCGATGTTTGAGGAAGGGAAAATGATAACGTATGGAAAAACAGATTGTGGAGAAGCTTTACATCTTTTTGTTATTTCTCAAACGAGAATATTTGATCCTTCACGATTACATGAGTTAAAAAAATGCATACTTTTTATCAATAACGGTATTCATCCGGGTGAACCAGACGGAATAGATGCCAGCATCAAACTTGCAACAGATTTGCTAACCAAACCACTCTATCGCAGACTTCTGGAAAACACAGTAGTTTGTATCGTTCCTGTTTTCAATATCGACGGTGCTCTTGAAAGAAGTTGTTGCAGTCGTGTAAACCAGAACGGACCTGAAGAGTACGGTTTCAGAGGCAATGCAAAAAATCTTGACCTCAACAGAGATTTTATGAAAGCCGATTCAAAAAATACTTTTTCAATGATGCAAATGATCAGACAGTGGGATCCTGACGTTTTCATCGACACCCATGTTAGTGATGGAGCCGATTATCAATATTCGATGACATTGATTTCTTCGCAGCATAACAAAATGAATTCCGAAATGGGGAAATATATGAAAGACAAATTGACTCCTGAATTGATGAATAAGATGAAGGAGAAAAATGATGAAATGGTTTCCTATGTAAACTTAGAAGGCAATAATGAAATACCTGATAGCGGTATTACTGCATTTCTGGAAACTCCGAGATATATGTGTGGCTATACATCACTTTTTAATACATTCTCATTTATAGCGGAATCACATATGTTAAAACCTTTCCCAAGAAGAGTTGATGCTACATTTAACCTTCTAACTTCTCTTATTGAAGTTTGTGATGAACAGGGGAAAAAAATTCTGGAACTCCGTTCTCTGGCTGAGGAATCCGACAAAAAAGAAAAGTATTTCAAATTTAACTGGACACTTGACACAAGTAAAAAAGAGCTAATTAATTTTAATGGTTATGCTGCTGAACAAAAAAAGAGTAATGTAACAGGCGGCATGAGGTTATACTACGACAAAGCAAAACCATATAAAAAGAAAATACCTTTTTATGATACCTATCTCCCTTCGGACTCAGTAATTATTCCTCGTTTATTTATTATTCCGCAGGCCTTTTATTCTGCAATAAAATTAATGGAAATCAATAATGTAAAAATGATTCGTGTACAGGATGATTCCTCCACAATAGCCAATGTTACATATATTGAAAATTACAAAACCATTAAAGAACCTTTCGAAGGACATTATTTCCATTATGATGTTACAACCAGAAATGAAGAGCAAAAAATAAATATCAGAAAAGGAGATTATCTTATTTATCTTCCGCAAAAAAATTTTAAATATATTCTAGAAGCCCTTATTCCCGGGGCAGTTGACAGCTACTTCTGCTCAGGATACTTCGACTCAATTCTTCAACAGAAAGAATGGTTTTCATCTTATGTCTTCGAAGATTTGGCGGAAAAATTATTACAAAAAGATCAAACGTTGAAATTAAAATTTGAAAAATGGAAAAGTGATCATCCGGAAGCTGATGAATATTCTCAATTAAATTTTATTTACAAGTCTTCTGATTATTTTGAAAAAACATATATGAGATATCCCATTTACAGTATCTACTGATGATAAAAAAAAGTTTTAATGAATATTTCCATCTGATATATAATAAGCGCCTTTTCGGATTATCAAATAGAATTAAAGTCCTGCGAAGTAATCATACCCGCGAACTCCCCAATAATCGGGTGGCTGTGTATCAGAGAAAAATATTGTTCCGATTCGTTTAATATGTTTGATGCCGTATTTCACCGGAATAATAAGTCGTAATGGTGCGCCTTGGTTCATCGGTAGTGGTTGCCCATTCATTTCATAACACAGAATTGTTTGCGGATGCATCATACTTGGCATATCAATACCAACATAATATTCACCGTCGGGTGTAATTAGTCCGCAATAATTAACCATGTCATCTGGATTATTTTTTATATCCGGGGATTGATTTGAGTGTGTAGCTATTTTATACTTTTTTGCAAAATCAGAAAACCTCACTCCACCCCACCAGGTTATCTGGCTCCATCCTTCAATGCATTTAAAATTGAAAACGACTTCCGTCTTCGGTAGTTTTTTTATATCATCCAGGGTCACAATAATAGTATCTGATGGCATTGGTGACAAAGAAGAAAATTTTACCACCTTAAGCATCCAGACTGAATCAAGAGGTGATTTAATTCCATAGCTGCCATTGAATCTTACTTTTTTTGTTGCCAGACTTTTCGGAAACTCCTTCGACAACGACGGATTATTGTATCCTCTTGCAAATACATTTGCATTAAAATTCATAACTTTTCTAAATGGCGCATAAGCCTTTTCATCCCGTGGCTGTGAAATTATCCACTTATATATTCCAAAAGCGCACAGGATAAAAAAGAAAAATACAGCAAAAGAAAAAACAGTTTTTCTCCTAACGATTTTATTAAACTCTTTATCTTTTTCTGAGTTATTCATCATTTGGTTTTTCTATTGTTGTTTCCTCCTTGCCTTTTTGAATTTCCCAACCTGTGACAATAGCCCTGAAATTATTCCATCCGGCAAAGATGACTTGCATTACATGCACGATTATAAACAATATGAATATTATTGTAATAATAAAATGTTCAAGCCGGGCGGCTTCATAACCTCCAATAAGCGAGGTAAGGATTGGAAACGTTGCCGGTTTATAAATTACTAATCCAGTGACTAAAGATCCGAAGCCTAATAAAATAATTATGGTGTAAGCAATTCTTTGTGCTGCATTATATTTACCCTGATCAGGTTTTTGTTTCCGCAATTTTAAATCATGTAATAATACAAGCCAGGCATCCTTAAATGATGATCTTTTGGGAACAAGTTGCTGCCAGTCGCCTGATAGCATTAAATAAACAAAATAGATCAACCCATTTATGGCAAAGAACCACATGAATACAAAATGCCATGACATGCCTTCTGCCAGTCTATAGGGAATATTTAAAGCCTTATAAACTGATTCAGGATAGAAACGGAAAAGCACTTTTCCGGAAAGGGAAACTTTATATACATCATTTGCCCAGTAAATTAACGTGCCACTCCATATCATTATAAATAAAACAGGGAAATTTACCCAATGAAAAATTCTTACAGGAAGAGAATGTTTGTTAATTAACTTTTTCAAAACAGAAAACCTTTTAAGTAAATATATTGAATTTCTGAAACCAAATGTATTCTTGAAAAATAATTAAATATTAATAAAAACAAAAGCCGGTATATTTTTCAATACACCGGCTTAATTAGCTATGATAATAGTAGTTTTTTTAACTATTCAGTTCCCATTCTGACACGCGATATAAGTCATGTATCTTTAGTGATAATTCGCGGATCAGAGAAAGCTCATTTACAGACAAGTTGCAATAATCAAAAGAATTATTTGTACTTGCTTTAGTTGCCGGATATTCCACCGGTTGTGACAGAATATGAGAGAGCAGGCCATCAAAATACTTCCTGCGTTCGACAGGCCTTAGTTTTTGAATTAGGACACGTATACTCTTTACGTGACGATCTATTTCAAATTCCAGGTGAGCCTGGTCTTGCGAAACATCTACCACCTTCATTGAAGATGCCTGAAATTCGTGTGCGTGTGCTGTGTTCTTTTCTTTGCTCATCGTTAGTTAAGTATACAGCAATAATACAGTCACTAAGGTTGAGGTAGTTTATAACATCACGATCAATCTTACACTAAAATTGGCGCTGCAATAAGCCCTGGTTCCCTGTATTTTTTAACCCTTGGCCAGAAAAATTTAAATTCTGCCCCTTTTCCAGGCTCCGATTCTACCCAAATCTTACCACCCTGGTCATCAATAATCTTCTTTACTATGGCCAGACCCACTCCTGTACTTTCCACATCATCACGTCTGTTTAGGGTCTGGAAGATGACAAATATCCTTTCATGATATTGTTTCTCGATGCCCGGACCATTATCTTTTACAGTAAAAGTCCAGCCATCTTCATTTTTATCAGAAAATACTTCAATTCGTTTATCACTACTATCATTGTATTTAATTGCATTTTCAATCAGATTGCTAAATACCTGTGAAAGTCTGATTTTATCGGAATATATCACAGGCATGTCAATTGAAATTTTCACATCAACATTAGCCGGCTTACCAATGAAATCGACTGTATCTTCAACAAGTTTAATAAGATCAATATTTACTTCATCACTTTGTACCCTGTCAGCTCTTGAATAATCAAGAATAGCATTGATAAGATCTTCCATGCGTCGAACCCGCTGTTTGACTAATTCAAAATTTGCTTTGACTTCTCCGGAAAATGTATGACCTGCATCTTCTTCTATCCAGCCGGTAAGGTTTCCAATTGCCCGCAATGGCGCTTTTAAATCGTGAGAAACAATCGATGCAAATTTATCCAGTTCTTTATTCGTCTTTTCCAATGATACAGTATAATTCTGCAACCTCCTGTTACTTATTTCGAGTTGGTTTTTTTGTTCTGTAATTCTTTCTATGATTACATTCTTTCCGCTGTTTAAATAATTCGATTGTGCAGCAACAAGAAAAAGCGCAAGTACAAACGTTGCCAATGCATCCTGATGTATGAGGTGCAGGTCTCCTTTAAGTAAATTGTAATTCGTAAGGCTTGTAAACTCAGTGAGATAGAATAATGAAATCACACTTCCAATTGCCATGAATGTAAACCATTTTCCTGCTCTAGGCCCGAGTAACATGAAAGCAGTCATAATAATTACGCAAAGGTACATAGTACCCGTATTCATTATTCCACCTGAAGTATATGATTGCAGATGTACAACCAAAAAACAGGCAATAACAGATACGGCATAGGCATGCGGTAATCTATCAACCTGATTAACGATCAGGAAGTTTACAATAATTGATAATGAAAGAACCAATATCAATATCGAGGTCGGACTATTTGCTTCAAATCCCGATGATATTTGAATGGCAGTTGCGAAGCTTGCCAAAAAACTCGAAATAGAGAATATGCGGAATAATGCAAACCTTTGTCGAGACATCAAATCGTCAACCGGAATTCTGTCACTCATTTCTCTCCGTAGTATTACTCTGAATAATGTTTTCATCTATTTTATGGATTTTCCTTCTTTGGTGATAAAACGGAAAAAATCAACCTAAGATTCCGAAGTGTAAGAAACAGCATCATATTACATCGCAGGAAATTGGTTTTAGGTAAAAGGCTTTAAAAAAGGATATTATGTCAAGGATATTATACTTTAGTATAAAAAGCTAGTTTGAAAATGTCGTAGTCTGGTAAAGAAACCAGACGCAAAAATCTACGTATTAAGATATTGAATTAGGATTGAATTGAAAAAAAAATGGATAAGCAGGTGAGTATTCTACTCATTGACGATGATGAGGTAGATTGTATGAATGTTCAACGGGCATTCAAGAGAAGTAATATTTCAAACCCTTTATTTATAGCCCACAATGGTATTGAAGGTCTAGATATGCTACGTGGAACAAACGCTGTCAATATTATAGACCCTCTTCCCAGAATAATTCTACTCGATATTAATATGCCTAAGATGAACGGGCTCGAGTTTTTAAAAGAAATCAGAAAGGATAGCAAACTTCAAAACATCAGCGTGTTTGTAATGACTACAAGTAACGACGATAAAGACAGGATTGAAGCTTACAACTATAATGTTGCTGGTTATATCGTCAAACCAATCTCGTTTGAAAGCTTTGTCTCTGCCATTGCAATTCTGAACAATTTCTGGCAGCTTTGTGAGTAACCCTAAGCTTTTTAAGCAACAAGTTTAAAGTGCTTGATAATTTCTGACATGCTCGATTGTGAATCTTCAAGCGCCATCGGCAATTGCACTGAAATTTCTTTGAGCAGATTTTCAATATCCTCAAACGTATTCAGACGGTTAATTGGTATGCGAAGTCCAGTGTTATTATAAGCAACACTTGGGAAAACACTCAGGTTAAAATAATACCCCATATTCATCATCCTTCTCACCATGTTATAACCAGTGTCAGGCTTACCTACTCCTATGAACCCTATCGGAGAAACAGATTCGCTTATTAACGGAAGTCCAAGTTTCTTTGATGTCATGTTAAAGAATTGGACCTTATCCGCCATTTCCTCCTGAAGGGTGTAAATCTCATCGCTTAAGTGAATCTTCGCTGATTCAATCGTAGCTCCTAACACCATTGGAGGCATCTGTATCGAAAAAATAAATGCCTTGCTGACATTCCTTACCAGCTGAAATGATTTATCGTCAGGATATACTAACAATCCTCCCGCTGTTCCAAAAGCTTTTGTTAATCCTGTTGACAGGTATAACCTGTCGTGGAATTTCCCTTGACTGGTAACGTAGCCGGTTCCATTCGGTCCAGACCAGCTCATTCCATGAATATCATCGATATACAGATGCAACTGCTCGTAAGTATCAGCTAGTTTATACAAGTCTTTTACGGGAGCCAAATCGCCTTTCATAGAGTATACACCATCGGCCATATACCAGATTTTGTGGTAGTTATCCTTTAATGCTTTTATTCTGCTCTCAAGCATATCCATTTTGTTATGACGGATTAACTCAATATGAATATCTCTGGTTTTCAAAAACTGAACAGCTGTCTGAACGCTATCATGTACATGATTGTCCATGATAACAGCATCATCGTCACCAACAAGCAACGGAATATTTGACATATGTCCTACCGTTAGCGACTGTAGCAACAATACAGGTTTATTGAAAAACATTTTACTAAGCAAATCTTCCGCTTGCTGATAATAAGAAGATGAAACATAGGCCCGCGATGATGAAAATTGTGTGCCATATTTTTCTATTGCATTAATGGCACCTGCCTTAAGCCTTTGGTCATGTTCAAGACCCAGATAACCACAACTGCCGAAATACAATAACTTTTTATCTTTTATAGTAATGTGCCTGCCATCGAGCACTTCGTCTTCTGTGCTGGCATAAGCTATCCCCAGACGGGTAGCAATTGTTGCGACCTGGTTAACGATATCGTTCACCATTTCGTGTTTGTTTTTTAATTCTGACATTTTTAGAGTGTATCTATTCTACAACTAATACCCGAGTGCACAGACACGTAGGACTAGCAACAAATCTAAATTGAATGAGTGATTTAACTGAATAACTGTTCAGTAGTTTTCAGCATAGTTTTCAACAAAAAAAACCCGTCAAATAGACGGGTTTTCAATTAGGAATATTTCTATTTACCGGACCAAACTTACATGTCCAACGAAAACCTCTCGTTTGGCATTGACGTCAACGGTTGAGACTCTGAATACGTAGGTATCTGCCTGGGCTGGACTTCCATTTACTATTCCATCCCATGATCCTTTTGGAGAATTCCATTCGATTATTTTAAGTCCCCATCTATCGTAAATCTGCACTTCCATTGTTACGACATTGTAACTATAAACCTGAAAATAATCATTTCGTGTGTCGCCGTTTGGAGTAAATGCATTCGGTATATAAACATTTGATGTTGGCTTGATTTCAATCCTGACTACTGTTGAATCGATACATCCATTCAAATCCATGGCAATAAGCTGTACATCATAAAATCCAATATCACCATAAAGATGCGTAGGAGATAAAGCAGTAGAAGTATCACCATCTCCAAAATTCCAATAATAAAATTCTGCCGTAGGCGTATGATTAATAAAATTCACAAGCGGATAAATATCATTCGCCTCAGACGAATTGTTTATAAACTGAGGAACAGGAGGAGCATAAATATTGATTGCATTCGGTCTTACCAGAATCGTGCTGCACCCACTGTCTGAAGTAGCCGTTAAACTTACCTGATACCATCCAGGCGATGTATACATATGTACTGGATTCTGACTTGAGCTTAATATGCCATCACCAAAGTTCCATGAATACTGGACTATTGAACCTGTCACAGGCTGAGAATTGTCAGTCAGATTTACATTATATCCAAGACATGCATTATAAGTAGTAAAATCAACAATCGGTTTTGGAACCACGCGAATAATTCCATCCGTACTATCCTTACACCCATGATCGCTTGATATCAACAAGTGAATATCATAATAACCGGCATCGGCATAGGTATGCTCAGCATGCTGAAGAAAACTACTTCCATTATCACCGAAGGTCCATTGCCACGTACTAATTAATCCCTGCGGTATCGTCGATTTGTCAACAAAAATTGCAGGATCATCTTCACATGAATAGTCTACAGAAAAGGAAGCAGCTGGAAGTGAATAAACATTTACAAGTCCAGCTACCGAATCCACGCAACCATTTACTGAAGTTACCAGCAAAGTTGTCGGATATGCTCCATACGATGAATATTGATGTGTCAGGTTTACATTATTCGACAAAGTATTATCACCCAGATTCCATGAGTAGTTTAATGCAGATGCATCCGAAATTGTAGACGTATTTGTAAAACTGATCGGGTTTCCGAAACAAACATTTGTATGAATAAATGCTGCTGCTGGTCGCGCCCAAATTGTTTGCGACAAATTTGCGGTATCACTGCATCCGTTATTGGAATATACAATAAGAGAAACATTAAATGTTCCCGGACTATTAAACGGAACTGTCGGATTTTGAATGATCGATGACATGCCATTGTTGAAATTCCAGTTCCATGCAATGATACTTCCGGAGTTCACATTCGATTGATCAGTAAAATGAACGGGATTTTTTTCACAGATAGCGCCTGAACTTATCAAGGCTGCTACTGGTATCGGGTTTACACTTACGTCTACCTGATCTGTTGATTCACATCCATAAATATTTGTAACAAGAACTGTATAAGTTCCGCTGGATGCCGGTGTCAGATTGTAGTTCTGAGTATTAATATTCCCAGGCGTCCAAAGATAAAAGTCTCCCCCGCTAGCGGTAAATGTTGTTGACTGTCCCTGACATATTGATTTATCTGAACCTGCATTAGCAACTGGTACCGGGTTTACTAAAATATCGGCAGCGTCTGTATTGGTACATCCATTCGCATCTGTTACTGTTAGCGTATAACTTGTAGTAGCTGCCGGACTAAGTGTAATACTTGATGTAATTAATCCTCCCGGATTCCACAAATATGACACGCCACCAGCCCCTGTTAAAGTTCCATTAAATCCCGGACATATTGAAGAATTGCTACCTGCATTTGCAACAGGCAAAGGATTTACTACGGCAAGTTTAACTACTGAATCTTTACATCCTGCATTCGAAGTGACAAGAAGCTTAACATTGAAATTTCCGGAGCTTGTATAAGTAACCGAAGGATTCTGCAGGTTCGATACCTGACCATCTCCAAAACTCCACGACCAAAATGCAATATTTCCAGTTGGAATAACTGAAGCATCAGTAAAACTGATGGCATTGTTTTCACATACGGGACTTGAATTTATTGATGATGCTGTCGGCAATGGATTTACAATAATCGTAATTGTATCCGTGCCTGAACATCCTATTGCATCACTGACGGTTAGGTAATATGTCGTCGTTACCGCTGGTGTAACGTTGATAGATGCTGTATTGTAATTTCCGGGAGTCCATAATAAATTACCCGCAGATGCAACAGAATTTACAATAATCGATTCTCCTTTACATATATTTAAATCATCGCCTGCATCAGCCGTTGGCATTGGATTAACAGTAACTGTTACTAAATCTGTAGCGGAACATCCGGCATTCGAAGAAACTGTTAAAGTATAAACTGTTGTCGACGCCGGTGATACAGATATATTCTGACCTGTCAAATTTCCTGGATTCCATGTATAGGTATTTCCTCCGATTCCAGCGAGATAAGCATTTGTTCCTTCACATATTGTCTGCGGTACGCCGGCATCAGGAATCGGAACCGGATCAACAATTACATTAGCCGTAAAAGATCCAATGCATCCATTTGCATCAGTAACAGTAAGTGTATATGGTGAATTAGAGGCAGGATTTACTGTTATTGATTGAGTATTTTGAGCGTTGCTCCAGGAATATCCGCTATAACCTGCAGGACCATTCAAGGTTGTCTGAGTACCAGCGCACATGCCTGCATCAGCAACAAAAATTACAGGGTTTGGATGAACAGTTGCACTCTTCACAATCTGATTCTGACATCCGTCAGTGTTTGTTACAGTAAGAGTTACCTGATATAATCCAGGGGTAGTAAATGTATGAGAAGGATTTTGAGAAGTACTTGTATTCGTACCACTCGCCGTGTCATTGAAATTCCATGACCAGTTTGTAAGCGAGCCCCCTAATGATTGATCATTAAAATTCATAGCGAATCCATCACAAACATTATTGGCGGCAAATTGTGCTGTAGGAATATTTATATTTATTGAAATCTGCTGAGTGATCGAAGTAACACAGTTTGTCGGAGTACTTACTGTAAGTGTGACATTGTAAATTCCATTACCCGGATACTGATGTGTTGGATTCTGTGAATTGGATCCCGTCGCATCACCAAAATCCCAAGACCAAGTACTGATTGTACTTCCAACAACATTTGACTGATCAGTAAACTGAATAGGTGAACCACTGCAATTATTTGTAAAACTGAAATTAGCCGCAGGAACACCTGCTCCCGGAAATACCTGTACAGTATCCCAGTTTTTACATCCACCAGAAGTTACCTGTAACACATATTGTCCTACTCCTACTCCATTCAGATTCTGATTAAATACTGAATCGGGAAGCCACAAATATGTATATGGACCGTTTCCTCCTGTTGCAGATCCATTCAAGTTGGTTGATGCTCCGCATGCTACTACCTGATCAAGCCCTGCATTCGGATTAACTCCGATTACCGTTATACAATAAGAATAAACCTGAACTCCCAGATAGGGACAATGGTTATCCTGAACAGTTGCTGTGAAACAATAGGGTGTGTTGCTTATGTTTGCTGCAGTAGGTGTCCAACAAAAAACTGCTGAATCTCTTTTTGTACCAAATGTTGTAAATGTTGCTCCGGGAATAGAGTTATCCCAGGATATAAATGTAGAATCCCCTGAATCAATATCTACTGTTCGCATCCAGAAACAAAGTTGATTTCCTGCACAAACCGTTGCTGTGGTTATCGGAGAACCATTGATCCCTGTTAATGATGGAATAAAATTATTACAGGCAAGAACAGTAACCTGAATGTCTCTTTCCACACGACCAATTAAAACACCGTTGCGCCATTCATTTACAAGAACGGCCAGAATGGTTACTTCTGCAATAGAAGGATTCATACAAAAATCCCCGGTAGCCGTATTAAATGTCATCGGCGGAGTTGAAGTCAAAGGTTGTGTGGCAGAAAAACCTACATCATAGGTTACAGTATCGGAAGCGTTCGGTCCGGTACGTGGTGTAATTAATTGGTAGGAAAGCGAATCACCTTCTGCATCATAAGCACCATGGTTAAAACAAAATCTCTGGCCCGCACATGCAAATGGAACCGGCCTGTTAGTGAATATCGGTGATGTATTTGAAATTCCATTTAGATTATTTATAGTTGAATAAACAAAAAGATCTCCTGAACCTCCCGGTGCCAAATTTGTGATCGCGCCATTCCTCGCACTTTCAGAATGATAAATTGTCCAATTCGCACACTGACCAGGTAATGTAACTATTCCTGTATAAATATATTCCTGTATTCCTGTATATGCTCCACCGTTACAGGTCGACAAAGCAGTTGGGCATATAGGAGTAATCTGAGTTGGGCCTGTTGGGGATAAAGTTAAATTAAGATTTTGCGTCGGGAATCCGCAGGTATTAGTAACTGTTATATCATCGGTTGAGGCAGAAACTGGGATACCGCTGCAGTCACGATAAAATGAAAATGTAATTTGATATTGATTGCCACCTAAATAGGTATAGGTTATATCCGAACCCATGGCATGACTTGCATAAGTCTGATTTGTAGAAACCAGAATAATAATACAAATCATAACAACAAAAATTGCTTGCTTGTATAGGTATCTCATTAAATACTTTTTAGTTAGGGGACAAAATTGGCTACCAAGTAGATGGAGCTAGATACTCAACAATTGTAAAAATAGCGATTTTTAGTAATAATTACCAATTTATTTTGCCAATGCTTTTGATTGCTTTTTCAACAAATCAAGTCATTTACTCAGCACAAAAAAACGTCGAATAAATTCAAATTTTCAAGATAGTCAACCGATTTATTTAAATAATGGAGACAACGGTATTCCTGAATTTCCGCTAGGGAATTCAATATTTAATAATTGGGAAATTGTTGGAGCAATATCACAGACTGAAACGGGGTCAACCGATGAACCGGCTTTGATCCTTTTTCCAAAAAAAATTAATGGCACATGAGTGTCATAGCTGTATGCCGTGCCATGAGTTGTTCCTGTCTTTGAATACCAATCTATCCATCCTGCCTGCAATTGAATCATGACATCAGCAGATCTTTGAACGTTATAACCATTTTGCATAAGAGAATAAATTCCTGTCCTGTTTATTCCTCTAGCTAACTCTGTCGCAGTCATTGCCGCTGAAACACCTTTCAGATTTGTTACAAATGCAGCACAAGTTTCCTGTACTTGTTGAAGATTTATCTTTTTGCTTTCAATATATGACCTGTTCAGATAAATATTGTGTGAACTGGCGTTCATGATTAAAGTATCGGTCCCATAAATTCCGGCAATGTATTTTTTAAGTGAATCAGACAACATTCCTGATTCGAACTTTCCACCGGGAATATGATAGTCGCGAGAAAATATCGGGTTATTTACCGCACCATGATCGGCAGTCATAAATAATAAATAATTATTACCGGTCCATGTATCTAGAAATTTTAATAATTCAGCAATGTCTTTATCAAGTCGAAGATAAGTATCTTCTAATTCGATTGCATTTGTTCCATACATGTGACCGACATAATCAGTCGATGAAAAACTTAATGCAAGAAAATCAGTTGCTTTTCCTTTGCCAAGATTTTCTCCCTGAATAGCAGCAATGGCAAACTCCTTCGTAAAAG
>JANPNV010000132.1:0-90653 GCA_031427625.1 Bacteroidota bacterium | reverse complement strand
CTTCTAATTCGATTGCATTTGTTCCATACATGTGACCGACATAATCAGTCGATGAAAAACTTAATGCAAGAAAATCAGTTGCTTTTCCTTTGCCAAGATTTTCTCCCTGAATAGCAGCAATGGCAAACTCCTTCGTAAAAGTATTTCCAAATGGAGTACTTCTGATAAGCTCACTTTCCTTTGCTTTTAGAGCCGGCAGGTCATGAGGGAAAACAGGTTTTTCCTCACCGGAAAATAATCCTTCATAGGCATTATCATCAGGAGTACTCTCCGTATACTGATTAATGGGAAGTAAAGTCGTCCACTTGTAACTCAACAGACTATCAACTAATTTTCTCTTGTTGAAATCAAGCACCCATTGCGGTAATGAAGACATATAATAAGTACTCGTAATCCAGTTATTAGAATATGGATCATGCCAATATGCTGCATTAGCCGATTGTCCGGCGGGTAATATAGCTCCCCGATCTTTCAATGCAATTCCAATAACTTTCGATTGCATATTGGTTGCAAGTCTTAACTCATCTGTTACTGTTGTCGAAAGTAAATTTCGTGGCGACATTTTTCCCGAAATTGATGTTGTGCCTAGTGGCATTACTGTAGTATCGTTTACACAATATTGTGATTTCCTTGTTGCCCGGTCATACCATTCATTACTTATCATTCCATTAACAGAAGGAGTCGTCCCCGTATATATGCAGGCATGTCCCGGTGCAGTATAAGTCGGAACATAATTGTAATTAGTATTGGAGAAAACAAAACCCTCACTTACCAATCTTTTAAATCCATCGTTCCCGAATTTACTCCAATACCTGTAAATGTAATCGTAACGCATCTGATCAATTACTAGTCCGACGATAAGCCCCTGTGAAGAAGGAAGAACTGGCAGTATCGTATTCTTTCTTTGAGCGATTGCATTAGAAGTTAGAATAACAATAATGGAGACAAGAATTATTTTTCTCATTTTAATAAATTCGATTTGTTGACACTTTTTTGTTCGTTGTAATGATTGATTAAATAAATATAAATTCGTGCAAATATATCGCCTGAGATTAATCCGACTAAAGCGCCGCCAATAATATCACTAGGAAAGTGTGCACCCAGATACACTCTGCTAAAGGAAACAAAAATCGCCCATAGCCATAAAATAATCCGAAGTTTAAATCTTGATGCCATAAATATCCTTGACAAAAATGCGGCAAGAGTAAAAACATTTGCTGCATGAGAAGAGACAAATCCATATTGACCTCCACAATAATTGTTAACCAGATGAATCCTTCCTTCTAACAATGGGTCGTGACAAGGCCTAAGCCGTTGAACATATTCTTTTATTACTGTCGAAGATATCTGATCGCTGACGGCTACTGCAATTGCAATAAAGATTAGAGCAAGCAGCATATTGGATCGTTCTTTCTTGTATACTATTAGAGCCAATATCGCATAAAATGGTATCCATATCCACTTATCACTGGCCCAATAAAATATAAAATCGAAAAATGGATTATTGAGGCTGTTAAAAAACAATACCAATCGGGCATCAATGTCTTTTAAAGTTTCAATCATTTTTTTGTTCGTTGTTCAAAGCTTTCCAGATAATATCCTTCAATTCACTAATGCCTTGTCCCGTAACAGATGAAATAAATACTGGTTTATGCTTAGCAGGAATTCCTGCCTTCATTTGCTGCATCATAACGTCGTCGAGCATATCTGATTTTGTTATTGCAAAAACTACTTCTTTATCGAGAAGTTCTGGATTAAATTGCTTTAGTTCATTATTCAGAATCTCATATTCTTTCATAACATCCTTCGTATCGCAGGGAATCATAAAAAGCAAAATAGAATTTCGTTCAATATGTCTTAAAAATCGTAATCCCAATCCTTTTCCAAGATGCGCCCCTTCAATAATTCCAGGGATATCAGCCATTACAAATGACTTTCCATCACGATAGGCTACAATTCCGAGATTAGGAACAAGTGTTGTAAAAGGATAATCAGCTATCTCCGGTTTAGCCGCACTTACGACTGATAACAATGTAGATTTACCCGCATTCGGAAAACCAACAAGGCCTACATCGGCAAGCAATTTAAGCTCCAATACCTTCCATTCATCCCGTCCTGGTTCACCCGGTTGAGCGAATCGTGGCGTCTGCATTGTGGAAGTCTTAAAAAAATTATTTCCCTTTCCGCCTCTGCCTCCGGGAACGATAATTTTCTCCTGACCGTCTTCAGTAATTTCAAACATTATTTCACCACTGTCAAAATCTTTTGCAACAGTACCAACCGGAACATCAAGAATAATATCTTCCCCTTCTGCACCTGTCTTTAATCCACCAGCACCCTTCTCACCTTCATCAGCTACAACATGCTTTCGATATTTAAGATGAAGTAGCGTCCATAATTGCTTATTTCCTCTTAGTATTATATGACCACCTCTACCACCATCTCCACCATCCGGACCACCCTTCGCTGTATTTTTGTCACGGTGAAAATGAACAGAACCCGCACCACCTGCTCCGCTCCTGCAACATATCTTTACATAATCAACAAAGTTCGAGGCCATAATTTCAAAAATAAAACGAATGTAAATATCGGAAAATTAACAAGCTTTAATTACTGCTTTTAGCCTGTCAAAAATCTCGTCAACGCTACCAATGCCATCAATACTGCAAAACTTACCCTGAGCAGCATAGTAGTCCTTTAATGGTGCAGTCTTGTTATTGTATTCGGAAATCCTTTTCCCGATAATTTCCGCATTCTGGTCATCTGGTCTCCCGGACTCCTTACCACGGTTTAATAATCTTTTTAGTAATTCTTCATCATTGACCTGCAAAGCTAACATCATATTAATTGATGAACCCTTGCGATTAAGCATTTCATCGAGCGCCTTTGCCTGAGTCGTAGTTCTCGGAAATCCATCAAAAATAAATCCATGCGCATTCCTGTTTGCATCAATTTTATCTTCAATCATTTTAATTACAACCTCATCCGGAACTAGCAGACCTTTGTCCATCAACTTCTTTGCTTCAAGTCCTGATTCAGTCTTTAAAGCAATCTCATTTCTTAAAATATCACCCGTAGATAAATGCATAAGTCTGTATGCATCAATCAACTTTTCTGATTGTGTCCCTTTTCCCGCTCCCGGCGGACCAAACAAAACGATGTTTAACATTTTAAATTAACTTATAAATATCTTCGAGATTTCGTCCCAAACCATCATAATCCAAACCATAACCAACCAAAAAATCGTTTGGCACTTCAAAGCCGACATAATCGACCTTGATATCATGACGCAATGCATCTGGCTTGAGAAGAAGACTTGCAAAGTACACTTTTTCCGGCCCTTGTTTCTTAATCTCTTCAAGCAGATGAACGGCAGTATCACCGGTATCAACAATATCTTCAAGTATTACGATTGTTCTTCCTGATAAGGATTCGTTTATTCCGAAGACGTTCTTAATCACTCCAGTCGATTGAGTTCCCGAATACGAGGAAACTTTCATAAAAGTAATCTCAGCCTCTATCTTTATCCTCTTGAATAAGTCGGCGGCAAAAATGAATGATCCGTTCAGGATACAAATAAATAATGGTCGTTTTCCATTGAGTTCCAGACTGATCTGAGCTGCCAGCTCTGAAATCCTCCTTTGAATTTCAACTGACGGCAAAGCAATTTCGAATGTCTTGTCTCTTATTGTTACTTTATTCATAAGCCGGATGGCAAAAATAAAAATAAAACGATACAGAGTGCTCTTCAACAGCATTCGATATAACGATATAATTCACTTTAATAAACAGACTCGTGACATCCATATATTTATGATTATTTTGCAACCGTTTATGAAGAAAAGTTTCAATACATTGAAGATTGGCATGTTGGGTGGCGGACAACTCGGTAGAATGCTCTTACAAAAAGCTGCCGACTTTTCATTGAACATTAAGGTGCTTGATCCCGACCCTTCTGCCCCATGCCGTAGCCTTGCAGATGAATTTATTAACGGAAGTTTTAACGATCATGATACTGTTTATGCCTTCGGAAAAAGTTGCGATCTCGTTACAATAGAAATAGAGCATGTAAATGTTGAGGCATTAAAAAAGCTGGAATCAGAAGGAATCGCTGTATATCCACAACCCGGTGTCATTGGTCTCGTTCAGGACAAAGGCGATCAAAAAAGATTTTTCTCGATGCACAACATTCCGACTGCAGCATATGAATTAATCGAATGTCGCGATGACCTATTAAAAGTCAATTTAAAATTCCCTCTCATTCAAAAATTAAGAAAGGGCGGATATGACGGAAAAGGAGTCTACAAAGTGTTGCAGGCATCTGATATCAAAAACTCCTTCGATGCTCCTTGTGTCGTCGAAGAAATGGTATTATTTAAGAAAGAATTATCTGTCATTGTTTCAAGAAATATTTCAGGCGAATGTATTTGCTTTCCTGCAGTGGAGATGGTTTTCAATGAAGAGGCTAATCTTGTCGAATACCTTTTTTCTCCGGCAGAAGTCAATACAGAAATTGAAACCCGGGCAAGAAATCTTGCCATCCATGTTGCAGAATCGATCAATATAGTTGGCGTACTCGCTGTGGAAATGTTTCTTACTGAAGATGATAAATTGCTAGTCAACGAAATTGCACCACGTCCGCATAATAGCGGACATCATACAATTGAAGCAAATATCACATCCCAATATGAACAGCATTTGCGGGCTATACTCGGAATGCCACTCGGGCATACAGATATATTATTTCCCGCAGTAATGGTTAATCTGCTGGGTGAAAAAAATTATGATGGAATTGCCAGTTATATTAATATAGATGAAGCGTTGTCGATAGATGGCGTTTACGTTCATCTCTATGGTAAAAAATTCACGCGTCCTTTTCGCAAGATGGGACATGTTACGATAATCGCTAAAACAATTCAGGAAGCTAAAACCAAAGCAGAGAAAATAAAAAACTCGTTAAAGGTCATCAGCGAATAAAATTATTGATCAGGTGAAAATTAAATTTTAATTCAAAATTAAAAACCATGAGTAAACTTCCAATGGTCGGAATAATAATGGGAAGCCAGTCTGATCTTATTGTCATGAAAGAGGCTGCAGATATCCTTACAAAACTAAATATCTCTCATGAGATATCCATTGTATCGGCACATCGTACTCCCGAAATCATGTTCGAATATGCCTCAAGTGCAGTCGACCGCGGCCTGAGAGTTATCATTGCAGGTGCTGGTGGTGCTGCTCACCTCCCCGGAATGGTTGCAGCGATTACGCCGCTTCCTGTTATTGGAGTGCCCATACGATCATCGAATTCAATCGACGGCTGGGATTCAGTTCTTTCTATCCTGCAAATGCCAAACGGTGTGCCCGTGGCTACAGTGGCTTTAAATGCTGCACAGAATGCAGGAATACTTGCGGCACAAATTATAGGTTCAGCTGACCATACTATCTTGCAAAGAGTAAAAAACTTTAAAGAAGAACTCCGTGACAAAGTAAAACGAAGTAATGACGATTTACAAAACAACGCAGGATAAACTAATTTATTAGACTTAATAAATGTTCCTTCATTAACGCGCTTTTATTTTGCGCTCCGGCGATATACTTTCGAAAACAAATACGGAAGTATGTCATCACGGATTTTTTTATTTTCTTTTTATTTTCTTTCGATTCAACAGGCATTTGGCCAGCTGAACTACAGTAGTTCGCGCAACATGTCTATGGGTGATGCTTCTGTAGCTTCTTTCCCCGAATCTGCCATCCCTGAGAATATCGCATTATTTAATACTGATCATATATTAATAAATACAACGGTCAGTAACCGATATTTAATAAAGGAATTATCTCCCGTATTTATATACAGTACTATTCCGTTAAAAAAACAAAGCGTATTCACGGCAGGCATTGGACGAGTTGGAGGACAACAATTCTCCGAACAATTTGGTGAGCTGGGTTTTGCTAAACTCCTCGGCAAAAAAATAACAGCCGGAATTAAAATTCAATACCATCAATGGCATGTAAATGACACTTACTATTATAATAGTAATGCAATTATTCCGGAGATCTGCATTTATGCAAATCCTCTCCGAAACATAAGCTTTGGCGCACTCATTCGGAATCCCGTAAGGTTCCGGATGAACGCCATTGATAAACCATTACCAGTTACTATTCATTCAGGACTCGCAATACGCGTATCAGAGAAAATATCTCTCGCCTGTTCAGTCATTCAACAAAGTGATCTGCCATTATCCTTTCAAACCGGTTTAGAATATGCCTTATTCACTAAAATATTTATTCGATTCGGATGTCGTTCCCTACCACTATCTCAATCTTTTGGCTTCGGAGTCAAACTCACTAATTGGAAACTGGATGTTGCATATCGTACAGAACCCGTACTAGGTAACTCATCTTCCATAACGCTAACCTATCTGTTATGAAGAATTCCATATACATAGCTATTCTGATTACAACATGTTTCTTTAAATTATCAACTGCACAAACACAACTCGATCCATCAAAATCAGGAATAGAAGAATCGATTGAAAATAACGCTGAAGTTTTAAATGAAACGTCACAATCGGAACTACCGGATGAAATCCAGGAACTTATTCAACATCCATTAAATATCAATACCGACGATCTCAGCATTCTTATTAAATACAATCTAATTTCCGAAATCAACTTACAATCATTACGCGAATACAAATTAAGAATGGGCAACCTGATTGAAATGCAGGAGCTACAACTTGTTATTGGATTTGATAAAAAAACAATTCAGGGAATTCTCCCTTTCTGCACAATTAAAAAAAACAACACATATTCCCGCTCAAATCAATTAACAATACGATATCAACAATCTTTGAATAAAACCGATGACTTTTTCCCGGGTTCAGCTTCAAGAATATTACTAAAATACAGAGCTACATTATCACCATCAATAAAAATATACATCACATCTGAAAAAGATCCGGGTGAAGAAATATTTACCAAAAAAAGGCCGGGATTTGATTTCAATTCATTTAGCATTTACTACCAGGGCACTTCCATCATCAAAAAAATTATTGCAGGCGATTTCAATGTAGAATTCGGACAAGGATTAACATCTTGGACAGGCTTTAGTTTTACCAGCGCATCGACAATAACCGGCATTTACAAATCCGGTCGCGGCATCCTGCCTTATTCAGGAACTGATGAAAACAGATTTATGCGCGGGTTGGCAATTTCACTAATAAATAAAAAACTACAAACTGATTTCTGGATTTCGATTCATTCAATCGATGGTAACAGGTTATCAGATAAGTCTTCAAGAGAAGAAACAATTTCGTCGTTACAAACGAGTGGCTACCACAGAACTTATTCAGAAAATTTTGACAGGCATTCACTTAAAGAATCGTCGTATGGATCAGCGATAACCTATACTAATAAAAGCTTAACTGTCGGAATTGTCGCATCCGGTCAACACTATAATTTACCAATCAGAAAAAGCGATTTGCCTTATGCCTATTATCGATTTAATGGAAAAAATGATTTTAATTCAGGACTCCACTATTCTCTCTCGTTTAATAATATTCTATTCTTCGGCGAAGGCTCAATAAATTTAAACAAGTCGACAGCAATACTTGCAGGTTTACTAATGCCTGTTGATCAGCGAATGTCAATCGGGATTCTATGGAGATCGTATTCTGATAAATTTAAAAACTTGCGCAATGCTGCTTTCGGGATAAATAGCGACAACTCCAATGAGCATGGCATCTATCTTGGCATCAATTACAAATTTTATCGAACACTTACTTATGCATTTTATTCAGATATAAGTTCATTCCCCTATTTAAAATACCGTGTAGACAATCCATCATACAGTTCTGATTTTTTCCATCAACTCGACTTTATTCCAAATAAAAAATTCACAGTTCAAATTCGTTTTCGAAATAAATTAAAGCAAGTAAATTATTCAAATTCGCTATTCGCTTTAAATGAAATACTAACAACTAATTCAAAATCGATTCGAATTTCGGCGCGATTTAAAATTGACGAAGGATGGGAATATTCTTTTCGGACAGAAATAAACTGGCAAAACAATTCCAAATTAAATTATGATAAATCAACCATGATAAGCCAGGATTTATTTTATCATCCGATGGGAAAATCGTACAGTTTTAACTGGCGTTATGCCATATTCAACTGTCCTGATTTTGAAACAAGAATTTATACCTATGAAAACGATGTTCAAGGTGCCTTTTCTATTCCGTTCTACTATGGATCTGGTAGCCGATTCTACTTCAATTTAAATTTAAAACTGACAAAAAGTCTTAGCCTGTCTATGCGCTATGCAGTAAGTTTTCTTGATAATATAAATAAAGCATTCGCAACCAAATCAGAAATCAAAGTTCAACTTAAAGTAATTTTTATGTAACCGCACAGTCAAATTCCGCTGATGAAAAATGCTTCCAAAAATCAGGGTACGACTTATTTACAGGAATATGTTCATCAATTGTTATATAATCATACATCAAAGCAAGCGGAGCCAGAGACATTACAATTCTGTGATCATTATGAGAATGGAAGTCAATTACTGTCCTTTCTGATTTGCCAGCTCTGATAAAAAATGAATCATCCTGAATTTCAATTTCAGCTCCTGTTTTTGCCAGCTCTTGCTTCAATGCTTCCAATCTGTCCGATTCTTTAATTCTCAAATTCTTTACCCCTTTTAATTCAGCAACAATTCCTTTTGTAGCACATAAAACTGCAACGGGAATGACGAGATCAGGACAGGAAGAAAAATCGTACTCAAAACTTATAGGCATTAATGAATCGGGATGACGTGTAATCACTATGCCCTCTTCAATAAATTCAGTTTGAATTCCAAACCGAGTCATAATTGATGCAATAATAGAATCTCCTTGAATAGAATTTCTGCAAAGGCCCTTTAATTCAATGGTCGATTCATCAGAAAGAGCAGCAATCAAATACCAGAATGAAGCAGAACTCCAATCGTTTTCCACTGTAATATTACAACTCGTATACTTCCCTTCCGAAATAGTAATAAAATTCCCCTCCGTCTTAAAACTTATTCCAAATAAATGCATTAACGACAATGTCATAATAATATAAGGCCTCGAATTTATCTTACCGGTAAGTTCTATTTTTAAACCGCCTTCAAGCATGGGTGCAATAAGAAGTAAAGCTGATATATATTGCGAGCTTTGAGATGCATCAATGCAAACATTTCCACCGACAATTTTTTTTCCGATTATTTTCAAAGGCGGGTAGCCTACTTTTTCAAGATATGAAATGTCAGCACCCATACTTTTTAAAGCTTCCACCAAGGGTCCGATAGGTCTGCTCTTCATTCTTTCACTGCCTGTTAATATATAAACACCTGAGTTGACAGAAAGATAGGCAGTAAGAAACCGAAATGCGGTTCCGGAATCACCACAGTCTAAACTTTCGTCACTATCGCTTAGTATCTTATCCAGGATAACGCAGTCAATTGCGGTAGCTGAATTCAAAATGGAGAATTGTTCCCTGCAGAGCGAACGGATTATCAGCAACCTGTTAGTGATGCTCTTCGATGGGGTTAAAGGAACAGATACTTTTATAACGGAATTGGATTTTTTAATCGTTATCATTTACCCTCTCAACATCAAATTCCTCATACATAAAATCAAGACAATCCAATATTAATTGTTCTGATGGGAAAAATAATCCGGCAGGAATACCAGGTGCTTTCAACAAAGAAAAACCAATTTTATCAAGTGAATTTTTCTTGTCTGATTTCATCACAATAAGTATCTCACCATTTGAACCTGATAAATGAATATCATGAAAAATACTTCTGATAAACTTTGATGCTGAACGAAGAATTTTCTCAGGAAACCCGGCCATATAATGACTTAAATATAATTCTGCGACAATTCCGGCGGAGATTGCTTCTCCATGTTTTAACTCATGACCTGATTTTAATGAAGTACTTTCCAAAGCATGACCTATGGTATGCCCGAAATTAAGTTCCTTCCTCCTTCCGCTTTCCTTAAAATCGCTATCCGTAATTTCCGACTTAAATTTTACAGAATGAGAGATGAGTCCTTCCAATTCATTTATTGCTTTTATATCTATTCCAAAATTCATCATTTCTGACCATCGATTCGCATCTGAAAGCAGAACATGTTTTATAATTTCTCCATAACCAGATCTGATTTCACTTTCAGGCAATGTTTCCAGGAACAAAGGATAAATAAAAACTCCATTAGGCTTTGTAAAAGTCCCAATAACATTTTTTATGTTGAGAAAATTAATTCCGTTTTTACCCCCAACAGATGCGTCAACCATAGCCAATAAAGTTGTCGGAACATTTATAAATCCAATGCCTCTCTTATAAATTGAGGCGACAAATCCGCCAATGTCACCTAACACACCACCGCCTAAATTGATAAGCAAACTTTTTCTGTCTGCATTCTCAAGAACAAGTTCCGAAATTATTTTTTGTATCGTTTCAAACTTCTTTTCTTTTTCTCCCTGTCGTATTTCAATAATAAAAGCAGATTCCAGAAATCTCAGATGGTAAAGTAATACAGGAAGGCAAAATTTCCGTGTATTTTCATCGACAAGAATAAATATACGGGATGGCGAATAGTTATAAATAAATTTTCCGGCTTCTTTGAGAGAATGGCCGCCTATAAACACATGTGAAGTGGAATTTAAATCCTTATCCATGGCATTTGAATCATTTTGATTCCCGTACATCCGCTAATTCATTCATGACTTCAGTTTGCTGACGTATGGACTCTTCGTGAATTAATCCATAAAGCGGTAGAATAAAATCGCGGTTTAATTCTTTTATTTCTCCTGACTGAAGTCGTGTTCGAAGAATATTATTCCAACGCTCTACCTGCAACACAGTCATGTTATTTTCCTTTTTGTACTGACCGATATTTCTAGCAACACTCATACGCTCCGATAAAAGGGTTAGAATATTTTCATCAAGTTTGTCAATTCTATCCCTAAGATCTTCTAACAGGCTTAAAAAGATAACGTCATCAACCGATGGTTGACGAATAATCAGATTCTCAAGAATCTTTTTCAATTCAGCAGGAATGATTTGTTGCTCTTTATCGCTTAATGCATTATCCGGATCGATATGCGACTCTATCATTAAGCCATCGAAGTTGAGATCCATGGCATATTGCGAAATCTGCCCAATAAAATCCCGGCTTCCTGAAATATGACTTGGATCACAAACCAACGGAAGTGTTGGAAATCTTCGTTTCAATTCTATTGGTATTTGCCAGTTGGCAGCATTCCTGTATCTTGATTTTTCAGATGTAGAAAATCCGCGATGTATTGCAACCAGTTTTTTTATCCCAACTCTGTTAAGGCGTTCAAAAGCACCAATCCACAATTCAAGGTCAGGGTTAACAGGATTCTTTACCATAACAGGTATATCAACGCCTTGTAATGAATTTGCAATTTCCTGAACCAGAAAAGGATTAACAGTTGTTCTTGCGCCAATCCACAAAACATCTATTTGTTGTTTAAGCGCTTCTTCTACATGTTTTGGACTGGCGACTTCTACTGTTACCGGTAGTTCATATTGAAGTCCCGCATTCTTCAACCATCGCAAACCTTCTGATCCAATGCCTTGAAAAGAATCAGGACGAGTTCGTGGTTTCCATATTCCTCCACGTAGAAGGTTAATATTTAATTTTTTTAATGCAGCCGCAATCGCATTTATCTGGCTTTCGGATTCTACTCCACAGGGACCTGAAATAATAAATGGATGTGAAATAGGAAATGGAAAGGATCGTAATGGATCAGTATATATTTTCGCTGGAGACATACAATACAAAGATAACAGTCATTCATCGAAATGACTAATTAACATGAATAATGATTTAATACTTACATGAAATTTATTTCCTGTTGAAGGTATTTCCTCTTTCCTACTACATCAGCTTCATGTTCGAGAAGCCATTTCTTTCTCCATAAACCTCCCCCATACCCCTTTAACTGACCATCATCCCCTATTACACGATGACATGGAATGACAATAGCAATTCGATTCATCCCATTAGCTCCTGCAACAGCTCTGACGGCATCTGGATTGCCAAGATTACTTGCCTGTTCCTTATAAGATCGGGTAGATCCGAAAGGGATTAACTGCAAAGCAGACCAAACAGAATTCTGAAAAGCAGTTCCCGGTGTAAACAATGGGATCGAAAATTCCTTTCTGACACCACTGAAATATTCATCCAGCTGTTCTTTTAATTTATCAAAATGAACATTACCGCTATTAACTACAGTTGCGTCAAGTATTTTTGTCAGATATCTGATTTCAGTCTCAAGCATTTTACGATCTGTAAATTCAAGGAGACAAACTCCTTCATCAGTTGCAAAAGCAAACATAGGACCCAGCACAGTTTCCAATCGAATCATATTAATTATTCTTTTCCCTTGGCTTGATGATGTTCTTAATTTTACGGATGCATTATTAACGCCTGATGTTTCTTTGATTGAAATCGTAGATTTTTTTTTGGCAGATACTGGATTGTGAATTTTGCCAAACGCAAAATTTATCCGAAGCATTCTTTGATAGGCATGAAATGTAATTCCATGATATTTTTTAAACCAATTTCTAATTTCACGGGGCTCAATACCCTTTTCCGGCAAATCGGCATCAGCAACTGATAAACCATTTTCATTGACATCGATTAAAATGGCCCTGATTGAATCAGGAGTTTTGTCCGGAATAATTAACGTGAAGCAGAATGGACATGGCCCGTAACCATGAAGTATTGCATGCTTTGTGGTTGGGAAGAACTCAATATCTAAATACTCAGATTCATTTATCTTACAAGACGGCCTGCAAAAATTACCTGATATCTTAATCGCAACGAAAAACAACCCATCATAAGCTGCGTTTTTATCCAGCCAGGCTATGTTCATACTTTCATGCGTCAATTCCATAAAAACAAAAATAGTTCTACTTAAATTATTATCCCAACGTAAAGTTAACGAGCCATTTATCAATGAGATGTATAAAGCGGATACTATCAATTTTGATGATTCGGGAGGAATCCATTACGTTTGCGACCGCTTATGAAGGATCACCTAGTCTCTTTTGATGATACAGAAACAGCTTTTAAGTCTCGGACTGCAGAGGATTTAAAACGGGCATACCTGCTTTTTAAACTAATCAGCTTCAACTGGCTTGTAAAGATGAGTCCACCTTTTGTACAATTTGCGCTTTGGGCTCATTTGCCTGTCAAAGGCATTATCCGACGAACAATCTTTTATCAATTTTGTGGTGGTGAAAACATTTCAGATTGTAGTAATACAATTAAAAATCTTGCTAAATATAGCATTGGGACCATTCTCGACTATTCCGTTGAGGGGAAGGAATCGGAAGACGATTTTAATAGTGCATTAAATGAAACACTTTCCACTATTACCCGTGCAAAGGGCGATGTCAATATTCCCTTCTGTGTTTTCAAACCAACAGGATTTATTCGCTTTGATGTATTGGAGAAAAAAAATTCCGGTGATAAATTAAGTGCAACTGAAGAAAAAGAATTTGCTGACTTTAAATTGAGAATCGGGAAAATTTGCGAATATGCTTTTGAAAATAAAGTTCCAATTTTTATTGACGCAGAACAAAGTTGGATTCAGAATTCAGTAGACGAGTTAGCAAGGGAAATGATGATGAAATTCAATAGAGAAGAGATTATCATTTATAATACGATACAAATGTATCGCACAGGCAGATTAGACTACTTGAATGATTGTATTAAACATGCACGAAATAATGGCTACAAGGCCGGTTTAAAAATCGTACGGGGAGCCTATATGGAAAAAGAAAGAGAAAGATCAAAAATTCTGAACATCCCTTCGCCTATTCAACCGGATAAAATTGCTACCGATAATGATTACAATGCTTCACTTAAAACAGTGATTGAAAATATTGATGTCTTATCGTTATGTTGCGGTAGCCATAATGAGGCCAGTAATCTTTTACTTGTCGAGCTTATGGAGAAAAATAAGCTGCCTAATAATCACACAAATATCTGGTTCTCCCAATTATATGGCATGAGTGACCATATCAGTTATAATCTTGCGAAGAAGGGCTACAACGTGTGCAAATACGTACCCTATGGTCCGGTCGAAGGTGTGTTGCCCTATTTAATCAGGCGAGCTCAGGAGAATACTTCTGTAGCAGGCCAAACAGGAAGGGAACTTTCGTTAATTGAAGAGGAGCTGAAGCGAAGAAAAAATAATAAGCAACGTTAGTATTTATTAGATTCTCGCAGCTTTAATTAGATCAAGGTCTTTATAAGGAAGTTTGCAAACATCAGCAACATAACGGTTAGTAATTGAGCCGTTATACATGTAAACGCCGCTTCTGACACTGCTGTTTTTCCAGATTATTTCATCCAACCCACCTTCTTCTGCTGCAGATAAAAATATCTGACTAAAAATATTGCTTAATGCGGCTGATGCTGTTCTGCTAACTCTTGATGCAATGTTGGGTACACAGTAATGAACCACACCATATTTCTTAAAAACGGGTTGAAGGTGATTCGTAATTTCAGAAGTCTCAAAACATCCCCCCTGATCAATACTTACATCGACAATTACAGACCCTACCCTCATCTCGCTGACCATTTCATCAGAAACAACGATAGGTGTGCGTCCTTCATTACTACGAAGTGCACCAATTGCGACATCAGCATTTTTTAATTCCTTCAACAGCGTATTCGGAACAATAATAGAAGTATAAATCCTATGACCAAGTCTGTTTTGTAATCGTCTAAGTTTATAAACTGAATTATCAAATACTTTTACGGAAGCTCCCAGGCCTATAGCCGTTCGAGCTGCATATTCTCCGACAGTACCGGCGCCGATAATAACAACTTGTGTGGGCGGAATACCTGCAACACCACCAAGGAGTTCGCCTTTTCCATTAAAAGCATTGCTGAGGTATTCTGCTGCTATCATAATGCTAGCGCTACCGACAATTTCACTCATAGCCTGAATAATAGGATATACACCTGAATCATCATGAATGAACTCATAACCAATTGCTGTAACTTTTTTTGCGGAAAGTGCCCGAATATAATCCGCATTTTGCATGCTCATTTGAAGAATTGATATCAGGAATTGTCGGGGCTTTATCATCTGCAATTCATCCGCTGATGGTGGTGCGACTTTCAGAATAATGTCAGCTCTGTATACTTCCTCAGGTGAGTAAACAATTTGAGCACCCGCTTCGCTGAAATCCGAATCTTCAATCTTAGAAGCCGCTCCTGCACCCGCTTCGATAAAAACCTCATGGCCATTATTGACCAGCAATGTCACCGAATCAGGATTGAGTGGTATCCTGTTTTCCTGAAATGATGTCTCTTTCGGAATTCCAATAAATAGTTGCTTGTACTTTTTCTTTATCTCAAGCATGGCCTCCAAAGGCATAGCAGCAGTAGCAGCTAGCGATGAAACACCTGATTTTTCTTCAATCATGGGCAAAAATAAACCTACGTTCTTTTTCTTCTATATTAATAGTAATCCTAATAAATGGATGAGGCACTAAATTTAGAATTTTTTCCGGCCATTCTATCAAACAAAGAGAGCCACTTTCAAAATATTCTTCACAACCAATTTCAACTGCTTCCTTTTCCTTTTCAATCCTGAAAAAATCAAAATGAAAAATATTATCCCCATTTCTGTCTTCATACTCATTAATAATGGAAAACGTTGGGCTACTGACGATGTGCTTCACTCCTAGAGTTTCGCAAATTGCACGAATAAAAGTTGTTTTTCCTGCGCCCATCTCACCAAAAAAAGCCCAAACCTTTATATCACCGGCATATTTTATCAATTCAACGGACAGACTCATGAGTTCCTCCGTTCCCGAAATCTTTCTTTCAAAGGAATAAATCATATTTTCAGATCGGCCATATTTAATATGCGTTCGCAAAAGAAATACTCTTCCTTTGTCTGATTAGAGGCCACAATAATCAGTCGACCGGTTGCAAATTCAGCTATCATTCCTTTATACCATGCTACACCTGAATTATCGAGATTTGAACAAGGTTCATCAAGAAGCACAACAGGTGTATCGCTCATTAAAGCTAAAACCAGTTTAACTCGCTGCTTCATCCCTGATGAAAAATATCTGAATATTTTTTCTGAATGTTCAGATAGTCCGGATGCGATAAGGACATCCTTAACTTCCAACTTATTATATACTCCTTTAAATTTAAAGTGAAAGTTTAGAATTTCCCGGAGAGTAAATTCTTCGATGAGTTCAAGATATGGAGCTGCGATCGAAATGGATCGGAACATATGTTCATCGGCAATTGCATTTTTATTTTCTAGATAGGACAACGACCCTTCAGTTGGCAATATAGCTCCGGAAATAACCTGAAGTAAAGTAGATTTTCCCGAGCCATTTGGTCCAAGAATAACGGTATGGTTTCCGGTCGAAAAGGTTGTACTTGCATTCCGGAAGATCCACTCCTTGTAATATTTCTTTCCGGCTGAGTTTAAAGAAATTTCCACAATAAATTATTCTTCTTCATCCCTATATCCCTTCATCAAACCACGTGTCGACTTTTTCATAAAAGAAGTTATCTGGTTTTTTTCTTCTGAAGGCTTAATTTCTTTTTCCACAATTTCCAATGCATGTGAATTGCTATGTCCTTTAATAAAAATGATTCTGTATATTTCCTGTATTTCGGCAATCTGTGACGATGTAAATCCACGACGACGAAGTCCTACAGAATTAATTCCTACATAAGAAAGCGGTTCATGGGCTGCTTTTACAAAAGGCGGAACATCTTTGCGTACTAAAGACCCGCCGGAAATCATAACATGAGAACCAATTCTGACAAACTGATGTATGGCAGAAAGTCCACCGATTATTGCGAAATCTTCAATCGTAATATGACCGGCAAGCGTAACGCCATTTGCAAGAATACAATTATCTCCAACGACGCAATCATGAGCAACATGCACATATGCCATCAGAAGATTATTTTTTCCGATTACTGTTTTGCCTAATGCTTTCGTGCCGCGGTTAAGTGTTACAAATTCACGAATGATGGTGTTCTCACCTACTTCAAGAATCGTTTTCTCGCCTTCAAACTTCAAATCTTGTGGAACAGCAGATAAAACAGCTCCTGGAAAAATTTTACAATTTTTTCCAATTCTTGCACCAGGAAAAATTGTCACGTTGCTACCAATCCATGTATCATCACCGATGACAACATCGTCATGAATCATAGTAAAGGGATCAATGGAAACATTTTTCCCAATATGAGCCCCCGGATGTATACTGATTAAATTATGATTCATTGATTAAATTGAAATATTATTTCTTCACTCTTCTAACAATCTGTGCCATCATTTCAGACTCCATAACAATCTTGTTTCCTACGAAGGCCTTACCTCGCATATGGCATATACCTCTGCGAATTGGCGATATTAATTCAAGATGAAATATCATCGTATCTCCAGGGAAAACCATATCCCTGAACTTGGTATTATCAATTTTCATAAAGTAGGTCAGGTAGTTTTCCGGGTCAGGAACAGTGCTAAGTACAAGAATACCTCCTGTCTGAGCCATTGCCTCAATCTGAATTACACCGGGAAACACAGGAGCACCCGGAAAATGTCCGGCAAAAAATGATTCATTTACTGACACATTTTTTACACCAACGACATGCCTGTCTGATAACTCAAGAATTTTTTCGATGAAAAGAAATGGTGGACGATGTGGTAACAATTTCATTATTGCATTCACATCCATCAATGGCTTAGCAGCTGGATCATATTGCGGTACTTTAAATTTCGAACGGTCACGCTTCATGAGTTCCTTAATCTTTCTTGCGAATTCAACATTCGCAACATGCCCTGGACGCGCCGCAAGAATATGTCCTTTCAACGGAGCTCCGACTAAAGCAAGATCTCCGACAATGTCTAAAAGTTTATGCCTTGCTGGTTCATTCTGAAAACGAAGCTTTGCATTATTTAAAAAGCCGCGCTCGGCTGTAACTTTTGGTTTATTAAATACTCTGGCGAGGTAATCAAGTTTCTCTTCCGTTACCGGTCTGTCAACAACTACAATTGCATTATTTATATCACCGCCTTTGATAAGATTATGTTCAAGAAGCATTTCCAATTCGTGTAGAAAACAAAAGGTACGAGAGTCACATATTTCTGACTTAAACTCTCCGATATTATATAATGTAGCATGCTGTGTGCCTAAAAGATCGCTGTTGTAGTCTACCATTACAGTAAGCCGGAAATCCTCACTTGGAACTGCAAGCATTTCTGTCTTTCTTTTCGGATCTTCATAAGTGATGTTCTCACTTAGATAGTAATAATGCCTTTCCTCTTGTTGTTCTTTCTTTCCTGTTTTTTCTAAAACATCGATGAATGGTCTGGCACTTCCATCCATTATTGGAACTTCAGGACCATCAATTTCCATCAGAACATTATCGATTTCCATTCCGGCAAGAGCCGCAAGTACGTGCTCAATAGTGCTTATTTTTGCACCGTCTTTACTTATGGTTGTACCTCTATCTGTATCTGTAACATTATCTACATCGGCTTCTACGATTGGCCTACCGGGTAAATCAATCCTTTGAAATTTATAGCCATGATTTTCAGCCGCGGGTCTAAATGTCAGGTTTGTCATAATTCCTGTATGTAACCCAACACCACTTATCGTTATTGCATCTTTTATAGTACACTGTCGCACAACAGAGCTATTATTTGATGTTGAATTTTCTGATGGTTTTTCAGCTTTCAAGGCAGCTTCAATAATGAATTGATTTTCAGTCATTTTGTCAAAATAAGTTGATAGCACGGAACGACATCTGTTTTCTAATGTCGTCAAAAATAAAAAAATAAAACAATTCGCTAATTAACCTGTCCGGTTATTCGAAAATTCCCTAAAAAGCCAATAAGTTTTTTTAAAATTGATCAGGAAGCGATGTGCTTTAAATCTGCAATCGTCTGCTCCAGTTCTTTTATCTTTTTCTCCAATGCAGGAAGCTTTCTGAATATTACATATGAGCGTTTGTAATCACTAATGTTAAACGACGGTGAACCTTGTACGATTTCACCCGGTGTCAATAAACTCGAGCCTATTCCTGACTGAGCAGCAATTTTCACTTTATCGGCAATGACAATGTGCCCGACAATTCCCACTTGCCCTCCGATCATACAATCTCTTCCGATTTTTGTTGAACCGGCGACTCCTGTTTGAGCAGCAATTACTGTGTTTTCACCAATTTCAACGTTATGTGCAATTTGAATTAGGTTATCTAGTTTAACTCCCTTTCGGATTATAGTAGAACCTAATGTTGCGCGATCGATGGTTGTATTCGCTCCAATCTCAACATGATCTTCAATTATTACATTACCAATTTGTGCTACTTTTTTGTATTCATTTTCGCTATTAGGCATAAATCCAAAACCATCTGCACCAATGACGGTACCGGTATGTAAAGTACAATCTGAACCAATCGTGCAATCAGAATAAACTTTAACGCCAGAAAAGAGCGAGGTATTATTACCTATAATAACATTGTCACCGATATAAACTTGCGGATATATTTTTACATTATTTCCGATGCGGACATTTGAACCGATATAGGCAAAAGCACCAACATAACAGTTATCGCCTATAGAGGCTGACTCAGAAATAAAGGAAGGTTGTTCGATTCCTTTTTTATCAAGTTGAATCTTATTATAAATTTCAAGAAGTTGAATAAAACTCTGATATGCATTTTCTACACGAACAAGTGTTGCTGAATAGGCCTGCTCAGCGATGAAAGTTTTGTCGACAATAACAACAGAAGCCTTGGTAGTATATAAAAACGGGGCATACTTAGGATTAGATAAGAAGCTCAAAGAACCGGAAACACCCTCTTCTATTTTACTTAGATTGTTAACCTTTGCATGTACATCGCCTTCAACTTCTCCTTTTAAAAGGTCTCCTATTTGCTTGGCAGTAAACTCCATATAATTGCTTTTGTAAGATGACGAATGTACTCTTTTTTACCTATGCGGGCAATTCAAAAAAGGTCGATTAGGCTATTTTTTTGACATTTTTCATGCTGACATTCAAAAAACCTCTCGTCTCATGAAAGCCTGCTTTAGGATTATCAGGTAAACGTTATTTGCTAATGATTATTTCACCCCGGAAAAGAAATGAAATGCTTTTGAACAGGACCGGTTAAACTCTTTATATTTAAGGTATCAGCAGCATCTGCAATATCGCAAACTGAACCATCTTTGTATAAAATATTAATCTTATCGTTATCAGAATTATATGCATTATTCATCAAAACTCCCTCTAAAAAATAGTAGTCGACATCTTCATTTTTCAGATTCATTTTGGTAATAACCGACGCTTTTGATTTTTTTAGAAATTCAGGATCAAAGGCCTTATCCTGTATAATTATTTTAAACAACCGACGGTTTATCAGCCGTAGACAAAGATCTTTGAGTATCGGATCTTCATGGGAAGACCATACTTTCACAGAAGCGCTTATATCGCTATCATCAAGCATGGCAAAAGAATCAAGAAGTGATTGATCAGATTTAAAATCTGAAAGTGAATAATCACATGATAAAAATACGTTTAACGCAGGAGTACAAAAAAGGGAATTACCTAGGCGAATCAATTCCTTTGCTCTCCGTAATATATTTATCAATAGGTTTTCAGCACTAACAACAGTCTTGTGCAGATAGACCTGCCAATACATCAGCCTTCTTGCAACGATAAACTTTTCAATTGAATATATTCCTTTTGCTTCTATGACAAGTTCGTCTTTGTGAATTTCCAGCATTTTGATAATTCTTTCACTACTGATTACACCCTCCGACACTCCGGTAAAGAAACTATCCCGATTAAGGTAGTCGAGTCTGTCCATATCCAGTTGACCGGATACCAACTGATGCAGAAATTTTTTTGGATATTGATTACGGAAGATTTTTATCGCAAGTGAAAGGCGGCCTTTCAAATCAACGTTAAGTCTGTCCATAAAAAGCTCCGAAAGTTGCTCATGCGAAATAGATCTGACAAGACTGTGTTCAAGTGAGTGCGAATACGGACCATGGCCGATATCATGCAGAAGAATTGCTATTGTTAGAGCTTCAGCTTCTTCTTCGAGAATTATATGGCCCTTTCGCTTCAACACCTCAAGTGCCTCAGTCATTAAATGCATGGCCCCCATTGCATGATGAAAGCGGGTGTGATGTGCCCCGGGATAAACAAGGTGTGTTAACCCTAGCTGACGGATACGTCTCAATCGTTGAAAGAAGGGATGTTCTATGAGCTGATATACACTCTCATATGGAATTTGAATGAACCCATAAATCGGGTCATTGATGATTTTTAATTTTTCCGACTTCACTGTGAATAGATTATGAGTTTGCAAATATCAACATTCACATCGATTAACTGATTATTTATTCCTTTCAATAAGAATTTGATAATGCCGTTTCATGTACATAACCAAGGGGATTTCTCATTTATCACAAAACTCAATAATAAATTTATATGAATAAGAACATCTTTGCTAACTTTGAAAGCACACGAAAAAACATTGAAACTGAACTAATGGAGAAACTCAATATACTTTGGGCTGATGATGAAATTGATTTATTGTTGCCACATATACTTTTTTTACGTGAAAAAGGATATGATGTTGTTACTGTAAATAACGGTGATGATGCGCTTGAGCAAATAAAGAATATAAATTTCGACATAGTATTTCTGGATGAGAATATGCCAGGTCTTTCAGGGATGGAAACGCTTTCCAGACTAAAAAATATTAAACCGGAAATTCCTGTCGTGATGATTACCAAGAGTGAAGAAGAACTCATCATGGAACAAGCTATCGGCAGCAAGATCGCCGACTACCTTATCAAGCCGGTAAATCCAAACCAGATACTCCTTTCGCTGAAAAAAAATCTCGATAAAAAGAGACTGATCAGTGAAAAAACAGCTTCTGATTATCAGATGGAATTCAGAAATATCGGCATGACATTAAGTGATAAACTTAAATGGAATGAATGGGTTGAAGTTTACCGCAAACTGGTATACTGGGAACTTGAGTTAAAGAAGTCTTCTGATGAGAGTTTATATGAAATATTAACGGCTCAGAAAAGTGAGGCAAACACATTGTTTTCAAAATTTATTGAAAACAATTATGTGAACTGGCTGAAAAATCCTGATGCGGCCACTACTCCAATAATGTCTCACCAATTAATGAAGAAGAAAATACTTCCCGTTGCAGATGCATCTGCCGACCCGGTATTTATGGTTCTTATCGATAACCTTCGTTACGATCAGTGGAGAATAATTCAGCCACTTATTTCTGAATATTTCCGGATACATGACGATGAATTATATCTAAGTATTCTTCCTACAGCTACACAGTATTCGCGTAATGCAATATTTGCTGGACTGATGCCGTCTGAAATTGAGTCCCGATTTCCTAATCTCTGGCTTAACGACGAAGAAGAAGGAGGAAAAAATTTACATGAAGAAGATTTTCTTAATGATACTATTAAGCGCTTCAGGAAAGAATTTAAAACCTCTTATGTAAAAATCACGAATCATAACGATGGTAAAAGCCTGGTTGAAAATATTCCCAACCTGTTGCAGAATAAATTCAATGTTATAGTTTATAATTTCGTCGATATGCTTTCGCATGCGCGTACCGAAATGGAAATGATCAGGGAGCTGGCCGATGACGAAGCAGCTTATCGTTCACTCACCCTTAGCTGGTTTGAGCATTCACCTTTGTTTGAAGCACTCAAACGGATCGCAGAAAAGAAAGTCAAATTAATCATCACAACAGATCACGGCACTATACGGGTAAAAGAACCAACAAAGATTGTGGGTGACAGAACTGTAAATACAAACCTGCGTTACAAACAAGGAAGAAATTTGAACTATGACAAAAGAGAAGTCTTTGAAATAAAAAACCCTGCAGACGCAATGTTGCCACGACAACATCTCTCACAAGCTTTTGTCTTTGCAAAACAGGATAATTTTTTCGCTTACCCAAATAATTACAATTATTATGTAACCTATTACAAAAATACACTCCAGCATGGAGGAATATCACTCGAAGAAATGGTAATTCCATTCGCTGTACTAAGCACGAAATAATTCAATATCATCAACAGCCCCCTACGGCACTATCATTCTGAGCGTTAGATGAAATTCAAATTCATTCTGGCTTCATAGGATTTAAGCTACTTTTGGCAACAATTAAGACGTCACTTCAGTTGAACAGGTTCTGAATCCAAGTTGAATTGTTACTTTTGCAACCAAAAGAAAAACTATGAAACTCAATAAATATTTCTCCGCAATTGTGATCTTTCTGATGGCATTATCGTTTAATGGTCAGTGCCAGGACACTCCGGTTAATCCTACTGAAGCAGTCAAGCCTGATAATCCGAATGCTCCGGAAATTACATTTGAATCTGAAATGCATGATTATGGCACCATTAAACAAGGTGCAGATGGCGGATGCGAATTTAAATTCAAGAATACCGGAAAAGAGCCCTTAATAATTTCAAGTGCAAAAGGCAGCTGCGGATGTACTGTGCCTACTTACCCAAAAGAACCAATAATGAAAGGTCAGACTGGAGTGATCAAAGTACATTATGATACAAAGAGAGTTGGTGCATTTACAAAAACAGTAACTCTGACTTCTAATGGAAAAACAGACACGAAAATACTCACAATAAAAGGCGTAGTTGAAGCTGAGGAAAACAGTGACTCTTCCATGCCCCTCAAAAAATCTTCCGGTCTTCCTCTCGAAAATTCAAAGTAAAAAATATGAAAATTAAGACAATATTACTTTCCATAATTCTCCTTTCAGGCTTAAACTCATTTGGCCAGGAAAAGAAAATGCTTAATAATATCGGAAATGAGAATCCGAATGCTGCTGAATATAAATTTGAAAGCGAAGAACATGATTTTGGTACGATAACTCAAGGAGAATCGGTTACATATGAGTTTAAATTTATTAACACAGGAACTGAACCACTAATAATTTCAAAAGCTGAAGGGTCTTGCGGCTGCACTGTTCCGATATTTCCGAAAGAACCAATCATGAAAAATCAATCTGCAATTATAAAAGTAACGTTTAACAGTACTGGTAAATCCGGTATGCAAGATAAAACTGTCACATTAACTTCAAATGCTAAACGAAATCCGATGATATTACATATCAAAGGGAATGTTGAAAAACTAATAGAACAACCTACTACAGATAAACCTAAAAACTAAATCATTTTAAAACAAACTAACAAACAAAATGAAAAAATCATTAATCGCTATTGCATGTTTCCTATCAGTTTCATACGCAAACGCTCAGGATACAAAAGCGCAGGCAGGAATGCCAGCAACACCAGCTGCAGTAGCAGTTGAAAACAAAAATGCACCTGATTTTAAATTCGATATCGAAACATATGATTTCGGAACAATTAAGCAAGGTGACAAAGTAACATATGATTTCAATTTCCTGAATGTTGGAAAAGAGCCCTTGATTATTTCTGAAGCTCACGGTTCATGTGGCTGTACAGTTCCACAATGGCCAAAAGAGCCAGTTGTTAAAGGTGCAAAAGCAACTATTCACGTTGAATTTAATTCAACTGGAAAAATGGGAATGCAGGATAAAACAGTAACAATTTCTTCAAATGCAAAAGGTGGCCAGAAAGTTCTTCACCTGAAAGGAAATGTTGAAGCTCCTCCTGCACCAGCAACTACACCAGTAGAAGCTCCAGCCGAGAAGAAACAATAACTATTTAATTTTTCGTACTTTTGAAACCCTCCCTTATAAGGAGGGTTTCTTTTTTTTACAGGCCAACCAACCCACTTTGATATGCCTAATACTTCAAAAAAAGGCCGCGAAATGCCGCCTTCGCCAATCAGAAAACTTGTTCCTTTTGCCGAAACAGCGCGTAAAGAAGGGAAAAAAATATACCACCTGAATATTGGTCAACCCGATATCGAAACTCCATCGACAATACTGGATGCCATTCATAATTATCCCTATAAGATTGTCGAATATTCGCATTCAGCAGGGACAGAATCCTATAGAAAAAAACTTCCTGTTTACTATAAAAAATTCAATATCGATATCGACTATACAGATATCATTGTTACCACAGGGGGTTCGGAGGCAATTGGCATAGCTATGATGAGTTGTATGGATCCAGGTGATGAAATATTAATACCTGAACCATTCTATGCAAACTACAATGGATTTTCTTCGCAGGCGAATGTGAAAATTGTCCCGATACGTTCGTTTATCGAAACAGGATTTGCCCTTCCTCCTATATCTGAATTTGAAAAACTTATTACTCCTGCTACAAAAGGATTAATGATCTGTAACCCATCGAACCCGACAGGATATCTTTATTCAAAAGAAGAATTAATGCTCCTGAAAGATCTTGTTCTTAAATACGATCTCTGGCTTTTCAGCGATGAGGTTTACCGCGAATTTTGTTATGATGGAGCAAAATACACTTCAGTTATGCATCTTGATGGACTTGATCAGCATGTAGTCATGCTCGATTCGATTTCCAAACGATATAGCGCATGCGGAGCCCGAATCGGGGCAATCATATCTAAAAATAAAGAACTGATGGCAACTGCCCTTAAATTTGCCCAAGCGAGGCTTAGTCCGCCTGCATTCGGTCAAGTTGCAGCCGAAGCAGCCATCGATACACCAGACTCTTATTTCCAAAGTGTTATTAAAGAATACGTTTCCCGTCGTGATTATATAGTGGAAGCACTTAATAATATTGAAGGAGTTTTTTGTCCAAAACCAAGAGGTGCTTTTTATTGTATTGCCCGTCTTCCTATAGACAATTCCGATCGGTTTTGTCAATGGCTATTAGAATCGTTTTCTTATAAGAATGAAACTGTAATGCTGGCACCGGCGACTGGGTTTTATTCTAGTCCTGATTCAGGAACTGATGAAGTCAGAATTGCCTATGTATTAAATACTGTTGATCTGAGAAAAGCAATGAAGTGTCTTGAAGAAGCACTTAAAGTTTATCCTGGACGTAAAGAAAATCTTGCAGAATTTAAGACGCAACACAATTAATTTTATTCGAAGTCCTTATACAGTAGATAGCTTTTACGTATCTTTTTAAATCCGTCGATACCTGCTTGCCATCTGCGTCTGATTTCGTCCTGGCTCTTTCCTTTGATCATAATTTTTCGAAGATCATCTGTACCTGCCAGTTTATCAAAAAACTTATTGAAGAATTTTCCTTTATCCGGGTAAACAGCATACATAGCTAACAGCCATTTTAACTCCAGCCTCCCTGATTGAACAATATTTCTTCCTTCTCCGGATAAATCAAGCCCTCTACAAAGTGTATCCCGATAAGGGGGATTCTCTGCCACACCATGTATTCTTTCAGGCTTAAATGAAATCCCTCCGCTTTCGTTTTCGGGGAAACCGATAAGCCGGAAGGGCTTATTCGTTCCACGACCCAGGCTTACAGAAGTTCCTTCAAAAAAACAAATTGAAGGGTAGAGATAAACGGCATCCATATCAGGTAAATTTGGTGAAGGAGGAACCGGAAGTTGGTATTTTAGATTATGATTATAATTTTTCAACGGAATAACTTTAAGCTTACATTTCTCATTCTTCTTTAACCAACCTTCACCATTCAACATCATTGAATACTCCCCTATCGTCATGCCATAGACAACAGGTATGCTTTGCATTCCAACAAATGATATAAATTTTTTATCGAGTATAGGCCCATCTACATAAAATCCATTTGGATTTGGCCTGTCAAGAACAATAAGTTCAATATTGTTTTCTGCACATGCCTCCATCACATATTGCAATGTTGATATGTAGGTATAAAATCGCACACCTACATCCTGAATATCAAAAATCATAATCTGAATTCCCTCAAGATCCTTTACGTCAGGCTTTAGCTGACTTCCATACAATGATTTTATTTTTACTCCTGTCGTAGAATCTACTCCACTTGCTACATGATCACCGGCACCCTGATCTCCACGAAAACCATGTTCGGGAGCAAAAACACATTTTACATCAAATCCGGCAGCAACCAATGAATCGACTAAATGAACACCTCGAATAAGAGAAGTTTGATTCGCAACTACACCTATTCCCTTTCCCTTTATCAATGGAAAATACTGATCTGTAGAATATGACCCGGGTAAAATATCAGGGCGTATTTTGCCTGAGGATATTGAGTTAACAAAGATTAATAAGAAAATTAATTTTATTGTTCTCATACGAGCGGAATAAAATATCTTTAGCGTCATAGAATGTAAAAATACGAGTTTCAAAATTGAACTACGAACTATTTATAGCCCGCCGAATTGCTTTTTCCAGAAAGAAAGACGCTTCCGTTTCAAGGCCAATTATACGTATTGCGCTTGCCGGAGTTTCCCTTGGATTCGCCGTAATGATAATTGCCATTGCAATAGTAACCGGCTTTAAAAAAGAAATAAGGGAAAAGGTTATTGGATTTGGTTCGCATATTCAGATAAGTAACTACGACGATAATAATTCATTTGAAACACAACCGGTAAATAGAACCCAGCCTTTCCTTGTTCAATTAAAAACAGACAAGGATATCAAACATATTCAGGCATTTGCCACTAAAGCAGGTATAATTAAAACAAGCGACGAAATTGAAGGAGTTGTTGCAAAGGGTATTGGAAGTGATTTTGACTGGAGCTTTTTTAGCTCACGATTAATAGAAGGAAAAACGTTTTCCGTAAATGACAGTATCCGCTCGGACAGCATAATTATTTCATCCAATCTTGCCAACAAGCTTAATCTACATGCCAACGATGAAATTATCATGCATTTTATTCAGCAACCACCAAGGGCACGCAAATTCCATATCTCTGGTATCTATCAAACGGGTCTGGAAGAATTCGATAACCTTTATTTGTTTTGTGATATCGGACAAATTCAAAAACTGAATGACTGGAATCCCAATCAGGTCGGAGGATTCGAAATTACCATTAAGGATTTCCATAAACTGGATGAAGTTGCCGAAAGAGTTTATCATTTAAGCAGTTCAGAATTAAATGCCAAAACAATTAAAGATGTTTATCCACAAATTTTCGATTGGTTAAATCTTCAGAATATTAACGCAATAATTATTATTACACTAATGGTTATCGTTTCAGGAATGAATATGATTTCTGCTCTGCTTATTATTATATTAGAAAGAATCAATTTTATCGGAACTCTGAAATCGATGGGAACAAGAAGCTTAAGCGTTAGAAAGATTTTTATTTATCTGGCGTCCTACCTAATAGGAAAAGGTATGCTGTGGGGAAACATTGTTGGACTCCTATTTATTTTTGTTCAAAAAAAATTCGGAATACTTCATCTTGATCAACAGTCATATTATCTTTCATACGTACCTGTAAACTTTGACTTGTTGAATATTATTATGCTAAACGGTTTGACATTACTTATTTGCACGATGATGATGATTGTTCCTACAATGATAATTACAAGAATAAGTCCACTTCAGGCAATAAAGTATTCATAGCTGAAATTCGAAAATCATGGCATTCTGCCAAGGCAAAATCAACTAAAAAAATTACCTTTACGCGCCAATTATAACAGGCATTTCAGAAAAAAAGATTATGGCTACAAATCCGGCAAAAAAAACTTGTGACAACATCCTTGAATCAATTGGTAACACACCTTTGGTTCGATTAAATAATGTAACCAAAGGCATAAAAGCTACAGTTTACGCAAAAATAGAAACGTTTAATCCGGGCAATTCGATCAAAGACAGAATGGCTTTGAAAATGGTTGAGGATGCCGAAAAAGCTGGTATTCTTAAGCCGGGCGGAACAATCATAGAAGGAACCTCAGGAAATACAGGTATGGGTCTTGCCATCGCTGCTATTGTAAAAGGATATAAGTGCATTTTCACAACTACCGATAAACAATCCAAGGAGAAAGTTGATGCATTAAAAGCATTCGGAGCAGATGTTATTGTTTGTCCAACAAATGTTGACCCCGAAGACCCTCGCTCTTATTATTCTGTCGCTGCTAGATTAAACAAGGAAATTGCAAATTCATTTTATCCAAATCAATATGACAATCCTTCTAATGCTATTGCAAATTACGAACAGACAGGACCGGAAATATGGGATCAGACTGATGGAAAAATAACTCACCTTGTTGTTGGTGTAGGAACAGGAGGAACTATTTCCGGAACTGCAAAATACCTCAAAGAAAAAAATCCGGCGATTAAAATCTGGGGGATTGATGTATATGGCTCTGTATTCAAAAAATACAAAGAGACCGGAGTATTCGACAAAAATGAAATATATCCATATGTAACTGAAGGAATCGGCGAAGATTTCCTTCCTAAAAATGTCGACTTCAGCCTAATCGATTTATTCGAGAAAGTTACCGATAAGGATGCCGCTTTAATGACTCGCGAAATAGTTCGAAAGGAAGGAATTTGGGTAGGCAATTCTGCCGGTTCAGCAGTTGCAGGATTGCATCAGTTAAAAGATAAGCTGACGGAAAAAGACGTTGTCGTAGTAATTTTTCATGACCATGGCACACGATATTTAGGGAAAATTTTTAATGATGAGTGGATGAGGAAAATGGGATATATCGACAAGAAGGGAATGACTGCAAACGATATTGTAAGTACCCGAAAAAATATTGAGCTTATTACTATTGATAAAAATGATTCTATTGCTCATGCATTAAAAATCATGAATGATAATAATTTCTCTCAGATACCAGTAACATCCGATGACCGTATTGTTGGATCCATTTATGATAATCTTGTTTTCAATTATATATTAAACAACCCTTCTGCTAAAGATGATAAAATCGAGAGCGTCATGCAGGAAGCGCTTCCATTCATTGACATCACTACGCCGATTGAAGAATTATCACAAATGGTTTCGGGCGACAAGATGGCTGTATTGATAAAAGATTTTAAAGCAGGCCGCACATTCATTATTACTAAAAGCGATATAGCCGAAACGTTACTTAAATAAAATAGTGATGATCCTTTTTGATGATAAAATCTGTTGATCAGCTTCAAAATGAAATTGAGATTAGGAATTTCCCGTTGCGAATTATATCTACAGTTCCATCACAGACTGAACTTTTATCTGATCTGGGACTCGACAAGGAAGTAGTTGGGATAACCAAATTTTGCATTCATCCAAATTCCTGGTTTAGAGATAAACAAAGAATTGGCGGCACTAAAAATCTTAATTTCGATAAGATTTGCTCTCTATTACCTGATCTTATTATTGCAAATAAGGAAGAGAATGACAAAAACCAGATCGATGCACTCAGGATAAAATTCCCTGTTTGGGTTTCTGACATTAAATCAATGGAAGATGCATTGAAAATGATTCTCGAAATATCCCGTATTACTAATCGTATAGACGCAGGACTAGAAATCGTCAGAGATTGCAAGACTGAGTTTGAAAAACTCCAATCCATAAAAATTAGATATTCCTGTGCTTACCTGATTTGGAAGAATCCTATAATGACGATTGGCGGAGATACATTTATTTCAAATATGATGTATCATGCAGGACTTACAAATGTATTTAGTGACAGAGATCGATATCCTGAAATATCTTTATCTGATCTGAAAAATAAAAAACCGGATGTGATCATACTCTCCTCAGAACCATATCACTTTAAAGAGAAAGACATTGCTGAACTTCAAACCTCATTACCGGGCATTCGAATAATTATTGCTGATGGCGAGCTTTTTTCATGGTATGGTTCCCGTATGATTAAAGCTCCTTCATATTTCATGACTTTAAGAGATATAATCAATTCTGCTTTGTAATTTAGCGACTTTGTACATACCCGACCACCCATATATGTTACTTGTCCGTTTTTGCACTTTTATTTTATTGCTCCTTACCTCAACAGCCATAAATGCTCAAAAGGTCGGGCTAGTACTAAGTGGCGGTGGTGCCCGTGGTCTCGCCCACATTGGAGTTATAAAAGCACTTGAAGAAAATAACATTCCGATAGATTATATCGCTGGAACATCAGCAGGAGCTATAGTTGGATGCATGTATGTTTTAGGTTATTCCCCTGATCAGATGGACTCAATAGTGAAAACGGATGACTTCTTAAACTGGGCTACAGGACTTATTGACGAGAACTATACTTACTATTTCCGTAAACAGGAAGAAAATGCATCGTGGATAAGTTTAAAATTTTCTCTTGACTCTGTTATATCCACCTCACTCCCCACTAATATTGTCAGCTCAATTGCTTACGATTATTCACTTCTGGAAAATACCGCTGCTTCGATTGCCAAAGCCAATTATAATTTCGATTCATTATTTATTCCATTTCGTTGTGTGGCAGCTGATATTGAAAACAAAAAAACCCTTGTGTTCAGGGACGGAGATTTAGCTCAAGCTGTAAGAGCATCTTCCGCCTATCCATTTTATTTTAAACCGGTAGTTTTTGACAATAAGATTTTATATGATGGAGGTATGTATAATAATTTTCCAGCTGATATATTGCTGGAAGACTTTCAACCTGATATTATCATTGGATCAAATGCAGCAGGTACTACTACTCCAACTTCAGAAGGAAATATTATTTCCCAAATTCGAGCGATGATGACGACTCCAACAAGTTTCTCTGTCATTTGTGAAAATGGAATCCTAGTTGAATCCAATACAAACAGATTCGGCCTTTTCGATTTTTCAAAAGTTAATGAGATTGTCAACGAAGGTTATCGTGCAGCACAGGAGCAGCTTCCCAGAATAATGACTAATATTCAACGCCGGATTAGTCGGGAAGAATATGCATTGAAAAGAAAGAAATACAGATCATCATTGCCTGATGTTTTGATCGATCAGATAAAAATCGATGGTGTCAATTCGAGACAAGCAGAATATGTCAGACAAATTATAAAACCCGGATCTACACCTATTCCCTTAAAAAGGCTGAAAGCATCCTATTTTGCATTAGTAGCCGACCCTAATATAAAAGCTATTTATCCGTCATTGAAATATAATGAATCAACGGGTTTATTTGATCTCAATTTAAAAATTAACAGAGAACGTGATTTCATCACACAATTCGGCGGAAATATTTCTTCACGACCGGTTAGTGAAGCATTTGTCGGATTGCAATACAATGTTTGGAACAGAAAGGCATATAACTTTAATGGTAATTTTTATTTTGGAAAACTTTATACGTCCGGACAATTTCGTATCCGAATGGACTCTCCAACGCAATTTCCATATTTTCTGGAATCGGATATAACATTGAATCAATATGATTTTTTCAGAAGTAGTAACTCAGCATTTTTTTCAGAGCAGAAGCCATCATATATTTTGAAATCCGATTATAACTTTGGTCTTAATTTTGGAGTACCTGCAAGGAATAAAGGAAAGGTAATCGCATCTGCATCCTATATCCGGATAGCGGACGAATATTATCAGACTCAGAATTTTTCATCAACCGATACAACGGATCAATCAATTCTTCGTGGGCCGACAGGTTCAATAACATTCGAAAGAAACACACTCAACAGAAAAGAGTATGCGAATCAAGGCACTTTTTTAAGTGCGAAAATTCAGTACGTAAATGTTTTAGAATTAACTATTCCCGGATCGACATCAATCGACAGGGAACGAAAAAAAAATTACCTTGATTGGTTTCAATTTCACTTGAAATATGAAAATTATTTTAAGATCCGGGGAAGAATTAAATTCGGATTATATTTCGAAACGGCTACTACTGATATGCCATTCCTTACTAATTACACAAGCACTGCTTTGAATAGCCCGGGGTTTTATCCAATACAGGAATCAAAGACCATTTTCCTTCCTGTGTTTCGGGCTCACACCTTTGGTGCAATTGGGTCAAAGAATGTAATTACGATAAGAAATAATATAGAAGTTTTACTTGAAGGATATATGTTCCAACCTTATCGTGAAATTTTGCCTACACTGGAAAAGAAAACTTATTACGGAGATTATCTTGCAAAACGATATTACGTTGGGTCACTAGGAACTGTATTTCATAGTCCGCTAGGACCAATAGGATTCTTTGTGAACTATTTCGATAATCGCGAAAAGCCGTTTTCCTTCCTCTTCCATTTCGGATATTTTCTATTTAATAAAAATGCGCTTAATTAATTTAATAAACTCCAAAACAGGAAGGTATTAATTAAGTTAATAAGATAATTAATAACGATGAAAATGATTTTAATTCTTGCCGCGATGATGCTCTCTTCATCAGAAACCATTTATGAATTCAAACCGGTTTCTATTGATGGCAACAAAATTGATTTATCAATCTATAAGGGGAAAAAAATATTAATTGTAAACACTGCTTCTGAATGTGGTAGCACGCCACAATACGCTGTACTCGAAAAGTTATATCAAACATATAAGGAGAAGCTTGTCGTTATTGGATTTCCTGCAAATAATTTTGGACAGCAAGAACCTGGAAGTAATTCAGAGATAGAAACCTTTTGTAAAATAAATTACAGTGTTTCATTTCCAATGATGGCAAAAGTTTCAGTAAAAGGATCCGATATTGATCCACTTTTTCAATGGCTCATTACGCAGCCAAATCCTGATAAGACTGGTGATATACGATGGAACTTTGAAAAATTCCTTATTGATGAAAACGGAAAACTTATCCGGCGGTTTCACGATAAATTATCTCCGATGGATGAGACAATAATTAATGCGATCAAATAAAATTTACGCTCCTTTTCATCTCATAAAAAAAGCGTCCTTCCAGAGAGAGACGCTTTTTAATAAGACATTTTAATGTTTTTAAGCCTGAGCGGCAGGGCCACCGAAATTCATCGGAATACCTAATCCTTCAGTTTGCTTTATGGCGCCATGCACCTGTTCAAACTTCGTAATATTATCCTGCAATGCCGCTAACAAGCGTTTGGCATGCTGAGGAGTCAGCAATATTCTGGCTTTAACTTTTGCCTTGGGAACGCCTGGCATTACCTTAACAAAGTCTATTACAAATTCTGAAGTGCTATGAGTGATGATCGCAAGATTCGAATATATTCCATCAGCAACTTCTTCAGTCAACTCAATATTAAGTTGGTTCTGATTTTGATTTTCATCCATTGTTTTTATTTTTTACTTAATGAGTTATAATGTAAAAGTAATGAAAAAACCGCCTCGATATTCGAGGCGGTTTTATATGTGAGCAATAATGACTAATTAAAACGATAATTAAGCCATTATACTTCTGCTATTCAGTGTTCGCTAACTTCTTCTTCTTGTTTTGAAGCCATTAGTAAATCGTATTCCTCTTGTGATCCTACAATCAGGCGGTCATATTCTCTAAGACCAGTACCTGCCGGAATAAGATGTCCAACGATTACATTTTCCTTCAATCCCAGAAGATTATCAATTTTACCGTTTACGGCTGCTTCATTAAGAACCTTTGTTGTCTCCTGGAATGACGCAGCAGAGATCCAGCTCTTTGTATGTAATGAAGCTTGTGTGATACCCTGAAGAACAGGAGAAGATGTAGCAGGTATTGCATCACGAGCTTCGATCATCTTCAAATCCTTACGCTTCAGAACAGAATTCTCTTCACGTAATCGACGAAGCGAAATTATCTGTCCGGCTTTAAGATCTGTAGACTCACCCGGCTCGAGAACTACAACTTTATCCATGATGACATCATTTTCTTTTATGAAATCAATGCGATCTACATATTCACGTTCGAGGAACATAGTATCACCCGGATCTTCAATTACAACCTTGCGCATCATCTGACGAACAATCACTTCAAAATGCTTGTCATTGATTTTTACACCTTGTAAACGATAAACTTCCTGAACCTCATTAACAAGATATTCCTGAACCATTCCAGGACCTTTGATTGAAAGGATATCGCTAGGAGTAATAGCTCCGTCAGATAGCGGATCTCCAGCTCTGATAAAGTCATTATCCTGAACAAGTATGTGTTTAGAAAGTGGAACGAGGTAAGTTTTCACTTCATTGTCACGTGATGTTATGACAACTTCGCGGTTACCACGTTTTATTTTTCCGTATGAAACAATTCCGTCAATCTCACTTACTACTGCAGGATTACTAGGATTACGAGCCTCGAATAATTCAGTTACCCTCGGAAGACCTCCCGTGATGTCACCAGACTTACCAGTTGTACGCGGGATCTTTACCAGGATATCACCGGTCTGAAGTTTCTGACCTTTGCTAACCATGATATGCGCGCCTACAGGAATGTTGTAAGCTCTTACTAATTCCTTCTTCTCATCCATAATCCTTATCACAGGATTTTTCGTCTTATCACGCGTCTCAATAATTACTTTCTCCTTGTAGCCGGTTTGTTCGTCCGACTCTTCACGATAGGTAATTCCTTCTTCAATTGCTTCAAAATCTACCTTACCGGCAAACTCAGAAAGGATTACGGCATTGAACGGATCCCAATCACAAACAACATCACCTTTTTCGATCATCATTTTATCCTTTGCATATAATTTTGCACCATAAGGAATATTTGATGTAGTAAGTACAGTTCCAGTATTCGGATCTACAATTCTGAATTCACCTGAACGACCAATTACGACAGCCGTTGTTTTTGTTTCACCTTTAAAATTTACAGTCTTAATTTCTTCTAATTCTATACGACCGCTGAACTTTGCTTTGAGTTCTGATTCAGAAGCACCTTTCTGAGCAACACCACCTACGTGGAATGTACGAAGTGTAAGCTGTGTTCCCGGCTCACCGATAGATTGAGCAGCGATTACTCCTACTGCTTCACCCTTTTGAACCATTCTGCCAGAAGCAAGATTTCTTCCGTAACATTTTGCGCAAACTCCACGAATAGATTCGCAGGTAAGTACAGAACGGATCTCCACAGTTTCAACCGGTGATTCTTCAATTATCGTTGCAATATCTTCAGTAATTTCTTTTCCGCTTTCTATGATGATCTCTCCTGTAAGTGGATGGTAGATATCATGTAAAGAAACTCGTCCAAGAATTCTGTCATATAGTGATTCAACAACCTCTTCATTATTCTTAAGAGCTGTTTCAGCAAGTCCGCGTAGTGTACCGCAGTCTTCATCAGTTATAATTACATCCTGTGCAACATCAACTAATCGACGAGTCAGATAACCCGCATCAGCAGTCTTAAGGGCTGTATCGGCAAGACCCTTACGGGCACCGTGTGTAGAGATGAAATACTCGAGGATAGAAAGACCTTCCTTGAAATTGGAAAGAATCGGATTCTCGATAATTTCTCCACCGGTTGATCCGCTCTTTTGCGGTTTCGCCATCAGTCCTCTCATACCACCAAGCTGACGAATCTGCTCTTTCGATCCACGGGCTCCTGAATCGAGCATCATGAAGATTGAGTTGAATCCTTGCTTGTCAGTTGAAAGTTGTTTCATCAGAGTCTCTGTAATTCGTGAACTCGTACGAGTCCAGATATCGATAATCTGATTGTATCTTTCATTATAAGTAATGAATCCCATATTATAGTTACCCAATACTTCTTCAACTTCCTTATTTGCTTTTGCAATAAGTTCTGTCTTAACCTCAGGAATTTTAACGTCTTCTAGGTTAAATGATAGAGCTCCTTTGAAGGCCATCTTGAAACCAAGATCTTTAATATCATCAAGAAACTTTGCAGTCTTTGCAACACCACATGATTTCAATATGTCTCCGATAATATCACGAAGTGCTTTCTTAGTAAGTAGTGTATTAATATATCCGGCTTCTTCAGGGACTACCTGATTGAAGAGAACGCGGCCGACAGTAGTCTTAGTCATTTCAAGAACTAGCTGTTCATTTTTCATCACATATACTTTCACCTCTATTGCAGCATGAAGTTCCACAACGCCTTCATTGTAGGCAATTGTAACCTCTTCTGGCGAATAGAACTTCATTCCTTGTCCTTTTACCTTACGGTTTTCGTCAGTTATACGCTCTTTAGTTATATAGTATAACCCTAGAACCATGTCCTGAGAAGGAACGGTAATAGGTGCTCCGTTTGCGGGGTTTAAGATGTTGTGTGATGCAAGCATTAACATCTGCGCTTCCAGAATTGCTGCATGTCCAAGTGGAACGTGAACAGCCATTTGATCACCGTCGAAGTCAGCGTTGAAGGCTGTACAAACAAGCGGGTGAAGCTGAATGGCTTTTCCCTCAATTAGTTTTGGCTGGAATGCCTGTATACCTAATCTGTGAAGTGTTGGAGCACGGTTAAGAAGAACAGGATGTCCTTTCAAAACATTTTCCAATATATCCCAAACCAATGGGTCTTTACGATCAACAATTTTCTTAGCCGATTTTACAGTCTTTACTACACCACGCTCAATCATCTTACGGATGATAAACGGCTTGAATAATTCTGCGGCCATATCTTTTGGAAGACCACACTCATGAAGTTTCAATTCTGGTCCAACGACAATTACAGAACGAGCTGAATAATCGACACGCTTTCCGAGAAGGTTCTGACGGAAACGACCTTGCTTACCTTTCAATGAATCTGAAAGAGATTTTAACGCACGGTTCGATTCTGTTTTAACAGCATTTACCTTACGTGAATTGTCGAATAGTGAATCGACTGCTTCCTGAAGCATACGTTTCTCATTACGGAGAATTACATCTGGTGCTTTTATCTCAAGAAGACGTTTTAGTCGGTTGTTTCTGATAATTACACGTCGGTAAAGATCATTTAAATCGGATGTTGCAAATCGTCCACCATCTAATGGAACGAGTGGACGCAATTCCGGTGGAATTACAGGAACAACTTTTACGATCATCCACTCTGGACGATTTTCAATATGTTGATTTGCTGATCTGAAAGCTTCAACGACATTCAGTCGCTTTAGCGCTTCATTCTTTCTTTGTTGTGAAGTCTCATTGCTTGCCTGGTGACGCAGGTTATAGGAAAGCTGATCGAGATTAAGTCGCGATAAGAGTTCATATAATGCTTCCGCTCCCATTTTGGCAATGAAACGGTTTGGATCTTTATCATCGAGATGCTGGTTATCCTTCGGTAAATTTTCGAGTATAGTCAGATATTCTTCTTCTGTAAGGAAGTCTAGATAGTTGATGCCATCGGCTAATTTTATTCCCGCCTGAATAACAACATATCTCTCGTAATAAATAATCATATCAAGCTTCTTTGTTGGAAGCCCTAGCAGATAGCCAATTTTGTTTGGTAATGAACGGAAGTACCAGATGTGGGCAACCGGAACTGTCAGGGTAATGTGACCCATTCTTTCGCGTCTTACTTTCTTTTCTGTTACCTCTACTCCACAGCGGTCACAAACAATTCCCTTGTAACGGATACGTTTGTATTTACCGCAATGACACTCCCAGTCTTTTACAGGTCCGAAAATACGCTCACAGAATAATCCGTCGCGCTCCGGTTTATAGGTCCTGTAATTGATGGTTTCTGGCTTCAGCACCTCACCGCTCGACTGCTCCAGGATATGTTCAGGAGAAGCAAGACTGATAATGATCTTACTGAAGTTTGATTTAATTTTTATTTCTTTTCTGGTTGCCATCTTTTTGTTTTTTTGATCTGATAATTAATTGTGTTACTCGTTATTATTTAATAACGCTTTAATCACTACATCAGACTACTCGAGAGTAATCTTCAATCCAAGTCCACGGAGTTCATGCAACAATACGTTGAATGATTCCGGAATTCCCGGTGTTGGAAGATTATCTCCTTTTACAATTGATTCATATGTTTTAGCACGACCGATAACATCGTCGGACTTAACAGTAAGGATTTCCTGAAGTATGTTAGCTGCACCGAATGCTTCAAGTGCCCATACTTCCATTTCTCCGAAACGCTGACCACCAAACTGTGCTTTACCACCGAGAGGTTGCTGAGTGATGAGAGAGTATGGTCCGATAGAACGGGCATGCATCTTATCATCAACCATGTGTCCAAGTTTCATCATATAGATTACTCCAACGGTTGCAGGCTGATCGAAGCGGTCACCAGTACCACCATCATATAAATAAGTACTTCCGAATTTTGGAAGTCCTGCTTTAGATACATATTCATCTATTTGCTCAATAGAAGCTCCATCAAAAATCGGAGTAGAGAATTTAATTCCCATTTTTAATCCGGCCCATCCTAAGATTGTTTCGTAAATCTGTCCGAGGTTCATACGTGATGGAACACCCAGTGGATTTAAAACGATATCAACCGGAGTTCCGTCTTCGAGGAAAGGCATGTCTTCATCGCGAACGATTTTAGCGACGATACCTTTGTTTCCGTGACGGCCAGCCATCTTATCTCCCACTTTCAACTTACGTTTTTTGGCGATATAAACTTTAGCGAGCTGAACAATTCCTGCTGGAAGTTCATCACCGACTGTAAGAGCAAATTTCTTACGCTTATAAATACCTGTAACGTCGTTATACTTTATAGTGTAGTTGTGAAGTAACTGCTTTATCTGATCGTTCTTTTCTTTGTCAGTTGTCCATTTATCAGGATTGACAGTATCGTAATTTATTTCAGAGAGCATTTTCTGTGTAAACTTAGCGCCCTTAGCAATAATTACCTCCTTAAATATATCAGTTACTCCCTGCGAAGTTTTTCCACTAACAAGAACAAATAATTTATCGATGAGTTTTTCTTTAAGCTCGGCAGTATGCTGATTGTATTCTTTGTCGAGTTTATCGAGATGAACTTTTTCATCACTCTTTTGTGATTTATCCTTAGCAGTTACACGTGAGAATAAACGTTTATCGATGACGACACCTTTTACAGAAGGTGGCACTTTTAAAGATGCATCTTTTACATCACCGGCTTTGTCACCGAAGATTGCACGAAGAAGTTTCTCTTCCGGTGAAGGATCAGTTTCTCCTTTTGGAGTGATCTTACCGATGAGAATATCTCCTTCCATAACTTCAGCGCCTACACGAATAAGACCATTTTCATCAAGTTCGCGTGTTGCTTCTTCGCTGACGTTTGGAATATCTGCGGTAAGTTCTTCCATTCCTCGTTTTGTATCGCGGACTTCGAGACTGTATTCGTCGACGTGAATAGAAGTAAATATATCTTCTCTGATAACTTTCTCAGAGATAACAATTGCATCTTCGAAGTTATTTCCTTTCCAAGGCATGAATGCAACCTGGAGGTTACGGCCTAATGCCAGTTCTCCGCTTTGTGTTGCATATCCTTCGCAAAGGACCTGGCCTCTTCTAACCTTTTGTCCTTTGATGACAATCGGTTTAAGGTTGATGCAGGTATTCTGATTTGTTTTCTGAAATTTAGTGAGGTAATACGTTTTAACATCATCTTCGAAGCTAATCAGTTTTTCGTTTTCCTTGCGGCTGTAACGAATTGTGACTTCGAGTGCATCAACATATTCAACTACTCCGTCACCTTCAGCATTGATGAGGACACGCGAATCACGGGCAACCAATCCTTCGAGACCTGTACCTACGATAGGAGCTTCTGGTCGAAGAAGTGGAACAGCCTGGCGCTGCATGTTCGAACCCATCAGGGCACGGTTTGCATCATCATGTTCGAGGAACGGAATCAGTGATGCTGCAATAGAAGCAATCTGATTCGGTGCAACATCCATGAGATTAATTTTCTCAGGTTCGAGAACCGGAAAATCTCCAAGCTCCCGGGCTTTTACTTTTAGGTCAATGAAGTTTCCCTTTTCATCGATCTTGGCGTTTGCCTGAGCGATTACTTTATTGTCTTCTTCTTCGGCGGTCAGATAGATTACTCCTTTTTCTACATCTACTTTTCCATCCGTAACAGTACGATAAGGAGTTTCGATAAATCCAAGGTTATTAATCTTTGCAAATACACAGAGAGAAGAGATTAGTCCGATGTTTGGACCCTCCGGAGTTTCAATAGTACAAAGTCGTCCGTAGTGAGTGTAATGTACATCACGTACTTCGAAACCTGCGCGTTCGCGGGAGAGACCTCCTGGCCCGAGTGCGGAAAGACGACGCTTGTGCGTAATCTCTGCAAGCGGATTTGTCTGATCCATGAATTGCGAAAGCTGGTTTGTACCAAAGAATGAATTTATTACTGAGGAAAGAGTCTTGGCATTGATAAGATCGGCTGGTGTGAATACTTCATTGTCGCGAACGTTCATTCTCTCACGGATAGTACGTGCCATACGGGCAAGACCGACTCCGAATTGAGAATAAAGCTGCTCACCAACTGTACGTACACGACGATTTGAAAGGTGATCAATATCATCGACTTCAGCTTTTGAATTAATTAGCTGTATCAGCTGACGAATGATTTCGATAATATCCTGCTTGGTAAGAACGCGTGTATCATCTGCGATTTCAAGACCAAGTTTTTTGTTGATTCGGTAACGACCTACATCACCCAGATCATATCGTTTATCTGAGAAAAATAATTTGTCGATAATTCCACGTGCTGTTTCTTCATCAGGTGGTTCAGCATTACGAAGCTGACGATAGATATGTTCAACCGCTTCCTTCTCTGAGTTTGAAGTATCCTTTTGAAGTGTATTGTATATGATTGCGTAATCGTTGGTGTTAACATCTTCCTTGTGAAGGATGATTTGTTTCACACCTGATTCTATAATCAGATCGAGGTGACTATCTTCAAGAGTAGTTTCACGTTCGATGACAACTTCGTTACGCTCAATAGAAACAACTTCACCAGTATCCTCATCTACGAAGTCTTCGACCCATGTCTTAAGAACCCTTGCGGCAAGGCGGCGATTGAGGGCATTTTTTATTCCTGACTTTGTGACTTTGAATTCGTCGGCCAGTCCAAAAATTTCGAGGATGTCTTTATCAGTTTGATAACCGATAGCACGTAACAATGTTGTGACGGGAAATTTCTTTTTTCTGTCGATGTAAGCATACATGACGTTATTGATGTCAGTAGCAAATTCAATCCATGAACCTTTAAATGGAATTACACGGGCAGAGTATAGCTTTGTTCCGTTTGCATGTCGGCTTTGTCCGAAGAAAACACCAGGTGAACGGTGAAGCTGAGAAACGACAACACGTTCGGCTCCATTTATTACAAATGTTCCTTTAGGAGTCATGTAAGGAATTGTACCCAGGTAAACATCCTGAACGATTGTTTCAAAATCTTCGTGCTCAGGATCGGTACAATATAATTTTAGCTTTGCCTTAAGAGGCACGCTATATGTTAATCCACGATCAATACATTCTTCGAGAGAATACCTTGGCGGATCGATGAAGTAATCGATGAATTCAAGAACGAAATTATTTCTTGAGTCAGTGATTGGAAAATTTTCGCTGAAAACTTTGAAGAGACCTTCCTTCTGACGGTTATCAGATGTTGTTTCAAGCTGGAAAAAATCCTGAAAAGATTTTAATTGAATATCCAGAAAATCCGGATAATCTAACGTATGCCCGATGGTGGCAAAGTTTATTCTTTTGTTTTGAACGACGAGGGTTGTTGACACGGTTGCTTGAGTTTTAAAGGTAAGACTGTGATTTTTAAATGATGATTTAATGCATATAAATCATCGGTTTAAAAAAGGATATAGACCTCTCCCGATTTGACGTCGGGAAAGGTCTATAAATGAATGCTAACAGCAGCCGATGCCTTATTTAACCTCAACCTCAGCTCCTGCTTCTTCTAACTGTTGCTTAATTGAATTAGCTTCTTCTTTAGAAACACCTTCTTTAACCGGCTTTGGTGCACCGTCAACTAGATCTTTCGCTTCTTTCAAACCGAGACCTGTCATTTCCTTAACCAGTTTTACGATATTAAGTTTTGCTCCGCCTGGTGCTTTTAGGATTACATCAAAAGATGTTTTCTCAGCAACAGCGGCATCGCCACCTCCAGATGCTGGACCTGCCATTGCAACAGCTGCTGCTGCAGGCTCGATACCATACTCATCTTTCAGAATTTTTGCCAGTTCGTTTACTTCTTTCACTGAAAGGTTTACTAACTGATCAGCGAATGCTTTTAAATCTGCCATTTTTATAGAATTTTAATTGTTTAATTTTTACGTTTTAATTTAATGGGTACTGGAAGCAATGGTATTGATAACAGCTTCCTTATTCAGGACGCTCAGATAATGTTTTAATGATTCCGGCAAGTTTACCGCCGCTACTCTTAAGAGCAGAGATAACATTCTTGGCTGGAGATTGAAGTAATGCAATGATATCGGCAACGAGTTCATTTTTCGATTTAAGTGCAACCAGCATGTCTAGTTGGTTATCGCCGAGAAATACAGCTGTATCGATGTAGGCACCTTTCACCAAAGGCCTATCGCCTTTCTTGCGAAAATCTTTGATGATTCTTGCAGGAGCATTTCCTGTTTCACTAAACATTAATGCACTGGTACCGACGAGGGCCCCGAATATATCACCATACGCTTCTGCATTAGTTTTCTCCATCGCTTTTTGAATGAGAGAATTCTTAGCAACAAGCATTTTTATACCGCTATTGAAACAAAGCCGACGCAGTTGGTTTGTTTTAGCAACAGTAAGTGATGATGTGTCTGTTACGTACACATTTGGATATTTATTTAATAGTTCCGCAATCTCAACGATGATTACGTCTTTTTCTTCTTTTTTCATTGTGATTTTTTTTAATTAATCGTAAAGGGGTTAATCAATAGTCTTTGTGTCGATCATTAAAGAAGGACTCATTGTGCTAGACAGGTAAACACTTTTCATGTAAGTACCTTTTGCAGAAGACGGTTTTAGCTTAAGGATCATATTCAATAATTCATGAGCATTTTCTTCGATTTTTTTCGCATCGAAAGAAACTTTTCCAACTGAAGCATGAATACTACCTTGCTTATCAACTTTGAAATCAATCTTACCGGCCTTTACTTCATTAACCGCTTTACCAATATCCATTGTAACCGTACCTGTCTTTGGATTTGGCATAAGATTTCTTGGTCCAAGAATTTTACCAAGTTTACCAACCTTACCCATCACACTAGGCATTGTGATCACTACATCGATTGCTGTCCAGCCTTCTTCGATTTTCTTTATATAATCATCGAGTCCGACATAATCAGCTCCGGCTTCTTTCGCTTCCGCTTCTTTATCGGGAGTACAGAGTACCAGAACTTTTTTTGTTTTACCGGTACCATGTGGTAAAGTAACTACACCACGAACCATTTGATTAGCTTTACGTGGATCAACACCCAGACGAATACTGAGGTCAACCGAAGCATCGAATTTTGTGAACGTAATTTCTTTTACGATTTTAGAAGCATCTGCTAACGAATAGGATTTTGTTGCATCAACTTTTGCTAATGCCTGCTTTCTTTTCTTACTAATTTTTGCCATTGAATTAAAGTTTTGAAGTGCTTACGGGATTGATAGGATCTCCCCCTCCTTCTTTGAAATTTTTATTGTAACGAGCCTTAAAAAGGCTTCTTACCATCTACAAGAATACCCATACTGCGTGCCGTACCAGCTACCATACTCATTGCTGACTCAATCGTAAAACAATTTAAGTCTGGCATTTTAATTTCGGCAATCGAACGTACCTGTTCCCAGGATACGGATCCTACTTTGTTTCTGTTAGATTCTTTTGATCCACTTTTAAGTTTAGCAGCATCGAGCAGCTGAATAGCTGCCGGAGGAGTTTTAATTATAAACTCAAATGATTTATCGGTATAAACAGTAATGATAACCGGTAATACTTTTCCTGGTTGGTCCTGCGTACGAGCATTGAACTGCTTGCAGAACTCCATTATGTTCACTCCTTTTGCACCGAGGGCAGGTCCGATTGGTGGCGCCGGGTTAGCAGCTCCGCCTTTTACCTGCAACTTGATGTATGTACTTATTTCTTTTGCCATTTTTCTTAATTTGAAAATTTGAGAATTTGTGATTTTGTGATTTTTTTTCGAAGTTGAATGGAAGCTTCTAAGCGGAAAAAAATTTCAATTAACATTTAATCAAATTGATTATTCTATTTTTATTTTAAGAACCGATAACTTTCAAATCAGGATATGTGTTTAGCACATTTTCAAATTCTTAAATCCTCAATTCCTCAAATTGATTTACTCTTTTTCTACCTGAAGATAACTTAACTCAAGTGGGGTTTTTCTTCCGAATATTTTAACCATCACTTTTAGTTTTTTCTTCTCTTCATTTATCTCTTCGATCACACCACTGAAACTATTGAATGGACCGTCTATCACTTTTACAGTTTCCCCAACAACATAAGGCACACTCATGACTGCTTCGCTATCGGCAAGTTCATCAATTTTGCCAAGTATTCTGTTCACTTCTGATTGACGAAGTGGAGCAGGTGGCTCGCCTTTTGAACCAAGGAATGCGATAACACCTGAAACGTTTTCAATGATATGAGGTATTTCTCCTGCCAGAGCTGCTTCGATAAGCACATATCCCGGTAGTATATTTCTTTCCTTACTTACTTTTTTACCGTTTCTAATCTGATAAAACTTTTCAGTCGGGATTAAAACCTGAGAAACATAATCTGTTAGTTTCAACCTGTTTATTTCCTGTTCAATATATTGTTTTACTTTTTTCTCTTTTCCACTAATAGCACGCACAACATACCACTTGCGGACTAGCTCTTTGGGGGGTTGGGCTTCAGCCATAGCGTTATTATTATGCAATCATTTTATAAAACAAATTCATCGTGGTTTGAAAAGCCCAGTCCATAGCGAAAATCACTAAAGCGATTATCATGGAGGCAATCATAACTACAATTACACTGCTCTGTAAATCTTCTCTTGAAGGCCAGCTAACCTTTTCGACTAGTTCAGTGTAACTTTCTTTTATATATGCTGTTATTTTGCTCATCTCTTTGATTGACCATTAAAGATTGAAGATATAATTCTTCAATCCTAGATTTTAATTATCAGCACGGGTGGAGAGACTCGAACTCCCAGCCAACGGTTTTGGAGACCGCTACTCTACCAATTGAGCTACACCCGTTTACTTTGTGACCAATTGGCAGTTAACCATTTTGAAGATGGTCCACCCGGAATTGTCAATTTATTTGATTATCTCAATAACCTGACCTGCACCAACGGTACGTCCACCTTCACGAATCGCGAAACGGAGACCTTTATCCATGGCAACTGGTTGTATAAGCTCGACAGAGATTGTAACGTTATCACCAGGCATAACCATTTCACGTCCTTCAGGAAGAGTAATTTCACCTGTTACATCTGTTGTACGCAGGTAGAATTGTGGACGATATTTGTTATGAAATGGAGTGTGACGTCCACCTTCTTCTTTTTTCAAAACATAAATTTCAGCTTTGAAGAGAGTATGTGGAGTGATTGAACCAGGTTTAGCTACAACCATTCCGCGACGGATATCATTTTTTTCTATACCACGTAACAGAAGTCCAACGTTGTCACCTGCTTCTCCGCGATCAAGGATCTTACGGAACATTTCAACACCGGTAACAGTTGACTTTAAAGATTTCTCCTGCATTCCTATGATTTCAACATCATCACCTGAGTTGATAACGCCACGCTCAATACGACCTGTAGCAACTGTACCACGACCAGTAATTGAGAATACATCTTCAACAGGCATAAGAAAAGGTTTTTCGATATCACGCGGAGGAATTGGAATAAAAGTATCAACTGCATCCATAAGTTCCATAATTGCAGGAACCCATTTTGGATCTTTGTTAAGTCCACCAAGAGCAGAGCCACGAATGATCGGAGTATTTGCTCCATCATATTCGTAGAAGCTAAGAAGCTCACGAATTTCCATTTCTACAAGATCTAATAATTCAGGATCATCGACCATGTCAGCCTTGTTCATGAAGACAACAATCTTTGGAACGCCTACCTGGCGACCAAGAAGAATGTGCTCACGAGTCTGAGGCATAGGGCCATCAGTTGCAGCAACTACAAGAATAGCACCGTCCATCTGAGCAGCACCTGTAACCATGTTCTTTACATAGTCAGCGTGACCTGGACAGTCAACGTGAGCATAGTGACGAATTGCTGTTTGATATTCAACGTGTGATGTATTGATAGTGATACCACGCTCTTTTTCTTCGGGCGCATTATCAATTGAATCGAATGAACGAGTTACAGCCCATCCTTTTTCGGCAAGCACAGCAGTGATTGCTGCTGTTAATGTTGTTTTACCGTGATCTACGTGACCAATGGTACCAATATTTACATGGGGTTTTGAACGATCGAATTTTTCTTTTGCCATTGCAATTGATGTATTAGAGGTTTTGAGTTTTGTTTATATGTTATATGTACTGATGGTACTGAATTAGCTGATTTTGAAATCAGCTGTTAAGTTAATCTTTTTCTGGTAGAGCCAATGACCAGAATCGAACTGGTGACCTCATCCTTACCATGGATGTGCTCTACCGACTGAGCTACATTGGCTTATTAACTAAGTCAATGGTTCTGACATTATGAGCGGAAGACGGGGCTCGAACCCGCCACCCTCAGCTTGGAAGGCTGATGCTCTACCAAATGAGCTACTTCCGCTTATCAGGTTTATGCCATGGATCCTACTCTGTCCAAACCGTAGGTTCAGAGTGGGGAGAGAAGGATTCGAACCTTCGAAGCTTTCGCAACGGATTTACAGTCCGTCCCATTTGGCCACTCTGGTATCTCCCCTTCTCATTAATAAACCAGTGTGTAAACTGGAGCCGATGGAGGGATTCGAACCCCCGACCCACTGATTACAAATCAGTAGCTCTGGCCAACTGAGCTACATCGGCGTTTTTTAACAAATTTCAAGGAACACACTACCCTCCAAAATTGGGATTGCAAATGTAGAAAACGAGAATTGAATTACAAATTCTAATGAAAAATATTTTTTTAGAATTGTCACTTTTTTACCCCTCTTTTTCAAAAATATAAGCCTAATGTAATTTTAATTAATGCTAAATGCCTCACTAACACTGATGTTCATGCATATTGACAAAAGAAAAGGTCTCAATATTGAGACCCAAGAAAAATTATTCTATAGATATTGCCTGGAGCGATTATGCAATCACCCGAGCAAGCGGATAACGTTTCTTCCACATTTTGAAGGCTGACATGCTATGTACAATCATCATTGTTTTGTGATCCAATTGGACTTTAATGCGAGTTGCGGAGTCACTTATTGGTTGTTTTACGATTTTGGCTTTTCTTTTTGAGTTATTAAGCATAGTTGATATTTATTAAAACTGTTGTTGAAATGGAAATTTTTAGTCAATTAATATGTTTCCAATTATTGTACCATAGAATTCAAAAATAATTATCCAAATTAAACTCTGAACACTTATTACTCGTTTTCACTGGTGTTCAAATAAACGATTCTCTTTTGATATAATTGTTTATTCAATAATAAATGTTTTAAAAATCATTAACCGTTCATTCCTTCTGAATGTGGATAACTTTATAAATGCTTATAAATAACCATTTTAAATAAAAAATGTTAATCATTCATGCATAAAAATCAAAGAATGAATGCCATTAATGTGAATAAGTCCATTTATAAGGAGCCGAATCTAAGTGCAAGTTCAGCCAATCGGTTACTATAGCCGATTTCATTATCGTACCAACCAACAATCTTTACCATTTTGTTTAAAACGGTCGTTAATTCTGAATCAAAAATGCATGAATGCGGATTTCCAACGATATCTATTGATACAATTGGATCTTCCGTATACTCTAAAATGTTTTTCATTTCTCCCTTTGATGCTGCCAAAAAAGCTGCATTAATTTGATTAACGGTTACTTCCTGCTTCAATAAGCAGGTAATGTCGGTTAATGAGCCATCAGGCGATGGCACTCTTATTCCAGCACCGCCAAGTTTTCCGCTCAGATGTGGCAAAACGTCACCCAATGCCTTTGCTGCGCCTGTCGTTGTCGGAATAATTGAAATTGCTGCTGCCCGGGCACGCCTTAAGTCCTTATGGGGTGCATCCTGCAAATTCTGGTCACCTGTATATGCATGAACAGTTGTTACATATGCGTTTTCGATTCCCCAATTGTCATCCAGAATTTTCAACATTGGGCCTGCATTGTTTGTCGTACAAGAGGCATTCGAAATTATTTTATCTGATGATGTCAGGATGGAATCATTTACACCAAGTACAATGCTTTTCATATCATGCTTTCCTTTCGTGGGAGCCGATAGAATAACTTTTTTTGCTCCAGCATCTATGTGACTTTGTAGACTTGCGGCATCAGTAAAATGACCTGTACATTCCAGAACAACATCTACCATTAAATCCTTCCAGGGCAGAAGCGCAGGATTTTTTTCGGAGAAACATTTGACAGGATTATTATTAAAAATCAGATTGCTGGTATCTGATGAAATTGTTCCGTCAAATCTTCCATGAATTGAATCGTATTTAAAAAGGTGAGCAAGGGTTGCATTGTCAGTCAGATCATTGATAGCAACAATTTCAACGAATGAATTTTTTAGTAATACTCGGGTAGTCATGCGACCTATTCGGCCGAAACCGTTAATTGCAATGCGGATTTTGCTCATATATAAATGAATCGAATTTTTATTGTTTAAATTTTATATAAGAAATGTATCATTTACAATCTGAAGAATTAATATTCTCATTATAAATTCCACCTATTACAAAAGATGCTTCTCTGCATGATAGCTCGACCTCACCAAGGGTCCGCTCTCGACATATCTGAAGCCCTTAGACAGCCCGATCTCCTTATATTCTGAAAAAATTTCCGGAGTGATGAATTCATCTACAGGCAAATGATCTTTTGTCGGCTGAAGGTATTGACCAAGTGTAAGAATTGAAACACCTGAATTTCGTAAATCATCCATGGCTTCCAAAATTTCCTCCCTTAATTCTCCGAGCCCAAGCATTAAACCTGATTTGGTCTGAATGCCGTAATTGCTGACATGCTTTAATGCCTCGAGACTTCTATCGTATTTGGCTTGTACCCGAACTTGCTTAGTCAGACGACGGACAGTTTCCAAATTATGGGAAATGATTTCTGGTTTTTCATCTATTACTTGTTTCAGATTACCCCAACGGCCTTGAAAATCGCCGATAAGAGTTTCCATGGTTGTCTCAGGTGATAACTCACGTATCTTACGTATGGTTTGCACCCAAATTTCAGCACCACCATCTTCCAGATCATCTCTGTCAACACATGTAATTACACAATGTTTAATGCCCATTAATTTAACTGACTTTGCAACTCTGAGGGGCTCGAAAGGATCCACTGCTTCCGGCTTTCCTGTCGCAACCGAACAAAAGCCGCATGATCGGGTGCAAATGTTTCCCAATATCATAAAAGTGGCTGTACCTGCTCCCCAGCATTCGCCCATATTCGGACAATTTCCACTTTGGCAAATGGTATGAAGTTTATGTTCACTTACAATCTCCCTCACCTTCGTGTATTCCTTCCCGGTTGGCAATTTTACCTTTAACCAGGATGGTTTTTTTTCGGGGAAGGATATTTTTGAATCGGGCAGCATTCTAGGTTCTATGATGTTGTAACTATTAATTGTCTGAAACTTTAATTTTATTATTCCCTACCATTTACCACCCCACATCAGGGTAATATAGAAGTTAAAAAAGATATTGTTCTTCTTACTATTCGCCATAATAGGAAGTGATTTTGGGTAGGCGTCTACAACAACACCGACTTCAAGTGCGGTAACCTTTTGTTGCCATCCGGCATATTCAAAAGAGATGGCAAATTTTCCATATCCACCCGGATAAATGGAAAGCTGATCTATGCCTTGAAAATACGGTCCCGGTCCATATATGTTTTCCTGTATTTGCTGAACCGGATCATTCGGATCGTACTTTCTGGTATCGATAACTTTGCTTAACGTATCGAATGGATTATCGATAAGTATGTCGAGGAAAACAGGCTTTGTAATTCCAAGCGATAGTCCTGCATAATAATTATACCTCACTTCTACTCCGCTTCTTTCTGCTTTACTAAACATAACATTTTGCCGTCCATAACCACCCCTTAACATATAAGCAAAATTAAGTTTGCCAAAGAAGAATGGTTTTGAATCAGGATAATAGGGGTTTGCCAACTTATACTGTTTTGGGTCTCTTAATGAAACAAAATCAATGTCGAGAAGCTGCTTCTTATATCCGGTAAGGTGCCATCCTCGCTTAAATGTTACTCCAAAGCCATTAGAATGAACAGTGATTCCACCAGCTGCTTCATTCCTATATAGAACGGTAACGTCAGATCTTTCAACATTTGTTGAATCTTGAGCATAAGCGTCAAGAAGTAGAAGTCCAAAGAAAATGAGAAGGATTATCCGCATCAGAAGATACAAAACTATGAATTTTATCCATGTCTATAAAGTCCATGCTTATCTTTGACTCATGGAAACTATACAAACGATTTACAAAGGGAACTTAAGAACTGAAGCAACGCATCTAAAATCGGGTGAAAAAATCATTACGGATGCGCCTATAGACAACTATGGTAAAGGCGAGGCCTTTTCACCAACTGACTTACTCTGTGCTTCTTTAGGAAGCTGTATGATGACATTGATGGGCATTGCTGCAAACACCCATTCAATAGATTTTAATTCAGCCAAAATTAAAATCACCAAAATAATGGCTTCAAATCCGAGGAGAGTATCAGAAATCGTTGTTTCTTTTGAATTGCCAGGAAAAAAATTCTCCGAGAAGGAAAAAACACTTTTAGAAAGAGCTGCATTAACCTGTCCGGTAGCACTGAGTATTCATCCTGATATAAAACAAACTGTAAATTTTTCTTACCAGCTATAAATAAGAAAAGCGAATAACCACTGGTTATTCGCTGCAGAATTTTTTCAGAATATTATTACCCGCGTATTTCTGAGTGACGCTTCGTCTTATTCATCTGGCCATAGGCTGGACATTTCTCATGCGATTTGCAAGATGCAAAAAGTCCGGCTAAAATGGACAACATAAGAGTGACACGAATGATTTTTTTCATGTTGGATTTTTAACTAATAATTTAACGGAATTTTAATGCGAATGTTTTCCTTTCACGTAAACAAACTTATGCAAATATATGTTTTTTGATAAAATGCAGGTAAGAAGTTTTCAACATTTCCATCGATTTATCACCAAGACGTCGAAATTATGGCCTATATGAATGTAAGTTTATACCGAAATAAAAATTCGTAATGGATATTACTCAGGCTGGAATTGAAGAAAGCTGGAAAAAAAAGCTGGATGAGGAGTTTGCAGCTCCCTATTTCACAGATTTGAAACATTTTCTGAAAAGTGAAAGAAAAAGTGGTGAGATTATCTATCCAGCCTCATCAAACATTTTTGCAGCTCTTGATAAAACACCATTTAATTCAGTTAAAGTGGTAATTCTAGGACAGGATCCGTATCATGGATTGGGTCAGGCTCATGGTCTTGCGTTCTCTGTTTCAGAAAATCAAATGCTTCCTCGCAGCCTGAGGAATATTTTTAAAGAAATAAAAAACGACCTTAATATTCCGATTCCTGTTAAAGGCAATCTCGAAAAATGGACACGACAAGGTGTATTACTTCTAAATGCTACCCTAACTGTCAGGGCAAATCAGCCAGGATCTCATCAAAAAAAAGGATGGGAAAATTTCACTGATGCTATTATACATCAACTTTCTGTCAATCGATCAGGAATAATTTTTTTACTCTGGGGGAAATATGCTCAGGCGAAATCTCCGCTGATTGATATTACAAAACATTATATATTAACGGCTGCTCATCCATCACCATTTTCTGCAAACCGTGGATTTTTTGGATGCAAACATTTTTCAAAAACAAATGCAATCCTTGAAGAGCTAGGTGAAATGGGAATTGATTGGACAATTGAAGATAAATATAATTTAAAATGAATATGATAAATAAAGATTCAATAAAAAACTATGTTTGAGGTTATCATTAAGCTGGAATTAATTTAATCAGAATGAATTTTAAATTTCGAATTACTTTGTTTTTCTTTTTTTGCCATGTAGTTGTTTTTGGTCAGAAAAACTATTCAATCAAGTATGTATTTACTGATTCATTGAATTCAGAAATTATCAGCATTAAAAAAAACACTGAAGAAAAAAACATTTTCAAAGACAGTCTTCAGATCCGACAAAAACTTGAAACTCTTATTTATCAATTACGGGCAGGGGGGTATCTTGCTGCAGGAATCGATAGCGTGGTAAAAGACAGTCTGAACTACAATGCATATATTTTTTCAGGAGAGAAATACGAATGGGCGACTATCAGACAAGGAAATGTACAGGATGATTATTTGACGGGTTCGGGATATCGTAAAAAATTATTTCTTGGAAAACCTATAAACTACCTTCAGGTATCAGAAATCACTTCGAAGATAATCCACAATTGTGAGAATAATGGTTATCCGTTTGCATCCTTAAAACTCGACAGTATTTCAATATCTGAAAATCGGTTTGATGCAGCTTTTGCATTAGTAAAAAACAGATTTATAAAAATTGATAGTATTATTATTAAAGGGACTGCCAAAATTGCGCCTGTTTTTTTATACAATTATATTTCTATACGGCCGGGAGATGTCTATAGAGAATTTCAGATAAAAAAAATATCCAGCAGACTCAGAGAATTGTCATTTATTAAAGAAGTAAAACAATCGCAAATCCTGTTTACTAACAATGAAACGAAGCTCTATTTATTTCTCGAAAATAAAAAAGCAAGTCAATTCGATGGTGTCCTGGGTTTGCTCCCGGATGAAGCAAAGTCAGGCAAATTTAATCTCGTTGGTGAAGTACATCTGAAATTGCAAAATTCGCTAGAACGTGGAGAGATAATAGAATTGAACTGGAAACAACTTCCTTCGAAATCACAAGATTTTAAAGTACATGCTTTATATCCATTCCTGTTTAATACTTCATTCGGACTCGATGGAAATCTGGCAATATTTAAAAAGGACAGCACTTACATAGATGTTACTAAAAATCTTGGTGTTCAATATGCAATCACAGGGAATAATTACCTGAAGGCATTTGTTACCGACAAGCAAAGTGATCTTCAATCAGCGAAAGGACTTGAAAACATAACTGTACTTCCCGATTATGCTGACATTACAACAGTTTCATACGGAGCTACAATCCACTATGAAAAACTAGACTATCGACTTAATCCACAAAAAGGATACTCACTTGAAGCAACTGGAAGTACGGGAAACAGGAAGATCAGAAAAAACAGCGACATTAACCCTGCTGCATATGAAAACATTCAATTACAGAGCGTAACATATCATGGAGAAATTGAATCCGACTATTATTTTTCATTCGGTGGAAGACATGTCATGAATCCCGGAATTCACTCGGCCTATATCTACAATCCTAATTTATTTGTAAACGAACTTTACCGTATTGGAGGTTTAAAATCTTTAAGAGGATTTGACGAAGAATCAATTTATGCATCAACTTATTTTATAGGTAAATTAGAATACAGGTATTTACTCGAGCAGAATTCTTTTCTATTTACATTTATTAATATGGCCTGGTATGAAAACAAAAGCAGGAACATAAATAAAACTGATACGCCAATTGGTTTTGGAGCAGGTATTGATTTCGAAACCAAAATCGGAATTATGTCTGTAAGTTATGCCTTGGGTAAACAATTCGACAACCCGGTATATTTCAAGAATGGCAAAATACATTTTGGAATAGTAAATTATTTCTAACATGTGGATTTCCCATTTTAGTAAAAAGTTTTTTTGAGGTCGGGTAAATTCGCATGATTGAACTTGAATTAATATTATTCCTCTGACAAATTCTCAAATTAAACTACTTTTGCATCCTATGACAATTAAAAATGATCTGATACTTCGGGCTGCAAGGGGGGAAAAGACAGAACGTACACCGGTTTGGTTAATGCGACAAGCTGGCCGAATTCTTCCTGAATACAGAAAAGTCCGGGAACATTCCGGTGGATTTAAGAATCTGGTAAAGACTCCCGAATTGGCGGCAGAAGTTACTATTCAACCTGTCGATATTCTTGGCGTTGATGCTGCGATAATATTTTCTGACATTCTTGTAATACCAGAGGCAATGGGGCTCGACTATGAAATTGTAGAAAGCCAGGGCCCATGGTTTAATAATCCTGTTAAGTCGACAGCTGATGTAAAAAAATTAAGAGTTGCCAGCGCGAATGAATTACAATATGTATTGGATGCCATTAGGATAGTAAAACGTGAGTTGAACGGAAATGTGCCGCTTATTGGATTTGCAGGCGCACCATGGACAATTCTATCATATATGATTGAAGGTAAAGGCAGCAAAACATTCAGCGAAGCAAAAAAATTCTTATACACACAACCGGCACTTGCACATGAACTTCTGGAAAAAATCACCCAGAGTACCATAAATTACCTGCAGGGTCAAATAGATGCGGGTGCCGACATTTTACAAATTTTTGATTCGTGGGCAGGTGTATTATCACCTGATCAGTATTCCGAATTTTCATTGAAGTATATTAATGAGATATGCAAAGCGATAAAAAAAGTTCCCGTTATTGTATTTGCAAAAGGGGCCTATTTTGCCAGGAAGTCGTTATCGGAATCATCTTGTTCTGTAATTGGACTCGACTGGAATATGGATATTAAGGAATCAAGAGTATTATGTGGTGATAAAGTTTTACAAGGGAATTTGGATCCTTGTCTTTTGTATGCAGATTATCCCGTTATTGAAAATGAAACCATTAAAATGCTTCAGGAATTCGGAAGCTCGAAGTACATTGCCAATCTTGGACATGGATTATATCCAGATACAGAAAAAGAAAAAGTAAAGTTTTTTATCGATACCATAAAATCATTTAAGGCTTAACCAAACTTTCCGAAAAACATATGATTACTGCCGGTAAAAAAACAATCAACGCATGGGCAATGTACGATTGGGCAAACTCGGCTTATTCGCTGGTGATTACATCGGCATTGTTTCCTATTTATTTTCATTCGGTAACAACTCATGAAGGATCTAACACCGTCAAATTTCTTGGAAGAACATATAACAGTGATTCCTTGCAGACCTATACTCTTTCTATAGCATTTCTTATAATAGCTGCTTTCAGTCCCCTACTCTCTTCGATTGCTGATTATAGCGGGAAGAAAAAAAAATTCATGTATTTCTTTAGTACACTTGGTGCTATATCATGCGCTTCACTTTTCTTTTTCAACTCATCGACTCTTTGGATAGGAGTTTTAGGTTCCATGCTTGCATCTATTGGTTATGCAGGCAGTATTGTTTTCTACAATGCCTTCCTTCCGGAAATAGCAGCCCCGGAAGACCAGGATAAGGTAAGTGCTAAAGGATTTGCATTGGGTTATGTAGGCAGCTCATTGTTACTTATTTTTTGCCTGACTATGATTATGTTCCCACAATTTTACGGAGGAATCAGCTCAGGTCTTGCCACACGCCTTTCATTTTTACTTGTTGGCATCTGGTGGTTTGCTTTTGCACAATTCACTTTTAACAATATAAAAGAATTGAAGCTTCCATATAAGCCAAAAGGAAGATACATATTTCATGGTTATCGTGAATTGAAAAAAGTCTGGTTCCAACTCAGGAATACATCACGACTAAAAACTTTTCTACTATCATTTTTCTTTTATAATATGGGTGTACAAACTGTTATGTATGTTGCGACTTTATTTGGAAGCGGCGAACTTCATCTTGATTCATCAATACTGATAGTCGTAATATTAATTATACAATTTGTTGCTATCGGAGGTGCTTACCTTTTCAGTTACTTATCGCGAATTCTCGGAAACATACGTGCGATAATGATTTCCATTATTATCTGGATACTGATTTCTGTCGGAGCATTTTTCTGTAATAAAGAATATGGTGTTGATGAGCAGACCATGTTTATTATTCTTGCGGCAGTTGTAGGACTTGTAATGGGCGGTATTCAGTCACTTTCTCGTTCAACTTATTCTAAATTATTGCCTGAAACTACGGACCATGCTTCATATTTCAGCTTCTACGATGTATGCGACAAACTTGGAACAGTACTAGGTACATTTGTATTCGGTTATATCAATGAAATTACCGGAAGCATGCGAGATAGCATAATAGTTCTGGCAGTCTTTTTTGTTATCGGACTGTTTTTGTTACTTCGCATGATGAAAGAAAAAACATTAGCTAATTCGCTGATGCCTTAATTCGCTTATAGAAAATATGCTTGTAGATATATTTATCCCCTGTTTCATCGATCAGATTTATCCGAATACTGCACTTAATATGATTAAGGTTCTGGAAAAAGTCGGTTGCACTGTTAATTACAATCCTGAACAAACTTGTTGTGGTCAGCCCGCTTTTAACGCCGGTTACTGGGATGAGTGTAAACAGGTTGCGGAAAAATTTATTTCTGATTTTCCGAATGAGAGATACATTGTTTCTCCCTCTGCCTCTTGCGCTGGAATGGTAAAAAATTATTATCCCGAAATTTTTCATAATTCTGCTCAGCACAATAAGGCAAAAAGTGTTCAAAAAAATATTTACGAATTCAGCGATTTCCTGGTAAATGTGCTTCACGTCACTGATGTAGGTGCCCGATTGGATGGCATTGCGACCTATCATGATTCTTGCAGTGCTCTTCGCGAAATGGGAATAAAAAATGAACCACGAATACTTTTATCCAATGTTCGCGGCCTTGAAATAAGAGAGATGAATGATACAGAAACCTGCTGTGGATTTGGTGGAACATTTTCGGTAAAATATGAACCAATAGCTGTAGGTATGGCAGAACAAAAAATAATTAATGCCAATGCAACTGAAGCTGAAATATTAATCTCTACTGATTCTTCCTGTCTGATGCATTTACAAGGCTACCTTCAAAAAAACAATAATAAAATTAAGGTCATGCATCTGGCCGATGTACTTGCATCGGGGTGGTAATTTCTATTATCGAAGAATCTTAAAATTTTTATACTCTCCCGGTCTCCATCCTGTTAGTTTTTCAACAAAAAGCTTTATCCTCGGTTTCAACGGAAGCCTTTTCTTTAATGGATCGTAATTAAACTTCCAATTACTGCTCTCAATTCTTTCTTTCATAACAGAAGGATGCGTTCCATTGAATAATGTTAAAGAATCAATCTTTGAATAATCAAACTGGTCGGTATTTGCTACATTCTTTTTCAGCCATTCGTCTGAATGCCACAAAGAATGAAAATATTTTTGCTTTTCCTGCTGTAAGATTGGCGGCTTTACCCAACCGTAATGATATACAGATGCTTCGGCATTTCTAACATTCAGAAGCCTTCCGTTTTTTTTAAATCCTTGTGCATCACGAAAAGAACGAATTGATTTATCGCACCGGATAATTCTCACTTCATTTCTATACCAACGTGTGGAGTCACCGACATAGTCGTAGGAACCATAAAAATGCTTGTAATCGAAAAGTAATCCGTCGGTATTTTTATCATCTTTCCATTTCTTCATGGAGGAAATTATGTAAGAATGATAATCCTCATGAATAACTTCATCGGCTTGAAGGTAAAAACCCCAGTCATAATCAGCTGGTAATGCATCAATCGCTTTATTCGTTTCTAATGCCAGCACCTTTCCGCCATCCCGCAACGAATCGTCCCATACGCTATCAATGATAATGACCTTATCAGGATTTATTTTACTAATGAGTTCTCTTGTATTATCGACAGAATTACCACAAACGACAATAAACTTATCACATAAAGGTAAAATAGAAGATATTGATTCGACAACGGGATAGTCGTACTTGACAGCATTTCTGATAAAAGTAAAACCGCAGACTTTCATGTTCTGTGAATTATAAAAAGCATGAAGAATTAAATTCCCGTATAATTAAAAGGAGTTATTAAAAGTAATTCATTTTTTACTCCTTCTTCAATATCCAGTGAATTGATAAACGACTGCAGCACTTCCTTGTCAATTTTTTTATTGGTTCGTGTAAGATCTTTCAGTTTTTCGTAAGGGTCTGGATAATTCTCTCTTCTGAGAATTGTCTGTATTGCTTCAGCGATTACAGGCCAGTTGTCGTCGAGATCTTTACTGATAGCATCTTCATTTAATGATAGCTTATTCAACCCCTTCAGAAGTGATTTCATCGCGATTACCGTATGTCCAAAAGGAACACCTACATTTCTAAGAACAGTTGAATCCGTAAGGTCGCGTTGAAGTCTTGAGATTGGTAGTTTTGAAGAAAGATATTCAAACATAGAATTAGCTAACCCAAGGTTTCCCTCTGAATTTTCAAAATCAATCGGGTTAACTTTATGAGGCATCGCTGACGAACCGATTTCTCCCTCGCTGATCTGTTGCTTAAAATAATCCATAGAAATATATGTCCAGACATCACGGTTCAGATCGATAAGAATATTATTTATCCTTTTCACATTATCAAATAATGCACAAAGGTTATCATAATGCTCTATTTGAGTTGTGAATTGCTGACGTTCGAGTCCGAGTTTATCTTTCACGAATCGGTTGGCAAATTTCTTCCAATCAATTTCAGGATAGGCAACATGATGGGCATTGAAATTTCCGGTTGCGCCACCAAATTTAGAAGAGAAAGGAATATTTTTAAAAAGTATAATTTGATCTTCAAGCCTTTCAATAAAAACCATCAATTCCTTTCCGAGTCTTGTTGGAGAAGCGGGTTGGCCATGTGTCCGGGATAACATTGCGATGTCCTTCCACTTTAACGATAAGACGTTAAGCAGTTCTAAAACACCACTTAAAAGTGGCATGTAAACATTTTTAATTGCATCTTTCAAGGCAAGTGGAAATGCAGTATTATTTATATCCTGAGAAGTAAGTCCGAAATGGACAAATTCTCTCACTTCAGTAAGGCCAAATTCAATAAATTTTTCTTTAATGAAATATTCGAGGGCTTTAACATCATGATTAGTCTTAGCTTCCTTCTCTTTAATGTTTAATGCATCAGCGGAATTAAACTCCAAATATATCATTCTGAGCTTTTCAAAATCGGGTTGTCTAGATTTACCAAGCTGAGGCAAGGGCAATTCGCACAAAGCGATAAAATATTCGATTTCAACCTGCAACCTGTACTTCATGAGCGCCGCTTCTGAAAAATATCCAGATAATTCAGTAGTGAGGGAATGATATCGCCCATCAATGGGGGAAATAGCACTTAGTGAGTGTGAAGCCATTGTAAATTTTAAAGAGCCGAAGGTAGAAACAATTAGCCAAATCTTATTAATATATAAAGGAAAATATTTGATTGGAAACTTTGTATTCATAAATAGTTTCCATAGTTTTGCGTTCGGAATGAAAAATAGTAATATAGAAGAGCGAATACTAAGTGAAACAGGGGCTCTGTTTTTCAAGCATGGAATCAGGACGATTACTATGGATGATATCGCGTCTCACCTAGGAATTTCAAAAAAGACTATTTATATTTATTACCGGGACAAAAACGATTTAGTTAGATCCTTCACAAAGGCGCAGATAAATTGTCGGGAATCAGAAATACTGGAGATCAGAAAAAACAGTTTAGATGCAATCGATGAGATGGTAAAGATGATGTACCACCTTGAGAATTATTTCAAAAGTGTAAATCCTGCAGTATTTTATCATCTTCAGAAATATCACCCGCAATCATGGAATGCATTTAAAGATTTTAAAGAGAGAATGTTGATTGGCTTTATTGAAGAAAATCTAAAACGCGGAATTCAACTTGATCTTTACAGGAAAGAAATAAAAATTAAAATTCTGGCACGTTTACGAATCGAAGAAGTAGAGATGGGATTTAATCCATCTCTGTATGCTCCGGAAGATTTTAAAATTACAGATGTGCAAATTGCTCTGATCGACCATTTCCTGCATGGTATTGTAACACCTAAAGGATTTAAATTAATGGAGAAGTACAGAAAATCAATTAAAAAGAAATAAACTTTAAAATATATTATCTGATTCATCGTCATACCCCATATGAGAAATTTGTCACTTTTTTTATTCATGCTGCTCTCAGCAATAACCACTATCGCTCAATCAACCGATTCTACTTTAAAATTCTCGATTAAACAAGCAATTGATTATGCAATCACTCATCAAAAAGATGTTTTGAATGCAGGATTAGATGCTGAGATATCAAAATACAAAGTTCGAGAAACAATCGGAGAAGGATTGCCGCAGCTGAACGCAAGTTTTGATATAAAAGATTATGAAAAAATTCCTGTATCATTTGTCCCGGGCGAATTTTTTGGTGGTGAGAAAGGTTCCTTCGTTCCTGTACAGTTTGGAACACGCTGGAATTCAACCGCCGGAATATCAGCCACCCAATTATTATTTGACCCTTCTTATCTTATCGGTGTAAGTGCATCAAGAACGTATCGTGATTTATCGAATAAAAATCTTATTCGTACAAAACTCGAAACTGCAATAACAGTTACTAAGTCATATTATTCCATTCTTCTTTTACGAGAAAGAAAAAAAGTACTTGATGCAAACAGAATCCGCCTGCAAAAATTATCTTCAGATATAAAGGCGATGTTTGAAAATGGATTTGTAGAGAAAATTGATGCTGACCGGGTTCAGGTAGCATATAATAATATTTTAACCGAAACAGAGAACTTTGAACGCACTATCGAACTTTCTGAAAAAATGCTAAAGTATCAAATGGGTTTTCCTCAGTCTGAAATGCTTATAATTACTGACTCCATCGATATTGATGCTGTTAAAAATTTACAGTCGTCGCTAGAAAAAACAGACCCTGCTAAACGAATTGAATATTCTATTCTGGTAACACAAGCTAGACTGCAAGAATATAATTTGAAAAGATACAAAAGCCAGTATATTCCAAAGCTTGTTGCATATGGCAATCTGAGCACCACGGCACAGAGGGCTGAATTTAATATATTCAATAGTGAATACCGATGGTTTCCTACAGGAATTATTGGTGCTACATTAAGTATTAATTTATTTGATGGTATGCAAAGAGAAAACCGCATCAGACAGGAAAGACTTACGCTAAATAAAATAGATAATGAACTTAAGAACTTTGAAGAAGCGATAAACCTTCAGGCTAGTTCAAGTCGCTCAGCCCTACTCGATGCGATTTCATCCCTGAAGGTGCAAGAAAAAAATCTGGATCTTGCTTCTACAATTTCAACCATTACAAAACTTAAATATGATCAGGGTGTTGGCTCAAATCTGGAAGTTCTTGATGCTGAAACTTCCCTTAAAGAGGCACAAGTAAACTATTTCAATTCTTTATACAATGCCGTTATCGCAAAAGTAGATCTTGATAAAGCGTTAGGGAATTTCAACTATTAATAATCACAAATTACATAAATATGAAAAAATTAGTTTTTGCTTTATCAATTCTTTCTATTCTTTCTGCCTGCTCCAATTCAGGAAAAAATACAGATAAAAAAATTGAATTAGAAAAATTAAAAAAAGAACAGAGTGATCTAAAGGAAAAAATAAACAAGATTGAATCTGAACTTGCACTTGAAGATACATCAGAAGTAAAAAGCAAGGTAGTAGGAATTACCGAAATGCATCCTCAGGGATTCAATCACTTTATCGAGGTACAGGCAAAAGTCGAAGGGGACCAGGATGTGTTGCTTAGTCCGGAGGCATCTGGTACGGTAACTTCTCTATTTGCTAAGGCAGGAGATAAGGTTAGCGTTGGACAGGTACTTGCAATTATTGATGATAAGATAATAAAACAAAGTATATCAGAATTACAGAGTCAGCTCGAACTGACAATACAACTATACGACAGGCAGAAAAATTTATGGGATCAGAAAATCGGCAGTGAAGTTCAGTTTCTTCAGGCGAAGACAAATAAACAATCGATGGAAAGAAGAATGGATGTCATGAAACAGCAGCTTGATATGACAAGAATTAAATCACCAATAAATGGAACAGTTGACGCAGTTGATATAAAAATTGGCCAAACGGTGATGCCGGGACTTCCTGCAATTCGGGTGTTAAATTTATCTTCATTAAAAGTAAAAGGAGAAGTAGCAGAATCCTATATCAGCAAGGTTAATAAGGGCGATAATGTTATTTTATGGTTCCCTGATTTAAATAAAGAAATAAAGACAACCATAGATTATTCCGGCAACAGGATCGATCCGGTGAATAGAACATTTAATGTTGAAGTGAGGATAACAGATAAACAAGGACTATTTCATCCGAATATGATTTCCATAATGAAGATAATTGATTATCACAATCCTTCTGCCTATGTATTACCGGTTGGTTCTGTACAGAAATCAACAGAAGGTCAGTTTGTATATTTCATATATACAGAAGGGAAAAAAACAATTGCAAAGAGAAAAATTGTCAAATCCGGTATAATTTACAATGGCTTTATAGAAATTATTTCCGGGCTTGAGCCAGGTGATAAAGTAATCACAAATGGTTTTCAAAACGTCATCGAAGGTGATGCAGTAAGTCTATAATTTTTCAGATCATCTTAAACGTTTAAACATATGCAAGAAAAATATAAACAATTTAAGCCTTCATCATGGGCTATTGACAACAAGGTTGCCACATTTGTAATAACGCTAATACTTGCTATATATGGAGCGATAGCATATATAAATCTTCCAAAAGAAAGCTTTCCAGATATATCGTTGCCGAATATTTACGTCAGTGTAATTTATCCCGGCACATCTCCAAAGGATATGGAGAATCTTATTGTCAGGCCTATTGAAAAGGAATGCAAGAGTATTGCGGGAGTAAAAAAAATTAAAAGTAATTCACTTCAGGATTATTGCAATGTAGTGGTGGAATTCAATTCTGATGTAAAGATTGATTTTGCAAAGCAAAAAGTAAAAGATGCTGTTGACCGGGCAAAAAAAGATCTTCCGAAAGATCTTAAAAACGATCCTGAAATAATCGACATTAATTTTGCTGACCTTCCTGTGATGCAGGTAAATCTTAGCGGAGACTATGATTTAGCCCGGTTGAAAAAATATGCTGATGATGCTAAAGAGCATCTTGAAAGCATGAAAGAAATTAAAAAAGTGGAGATGATCGGGGCTCTGGAGAGAGAAATCCAGATTAATGTTGATATGCAGAAGATGCAGGCAGCAGGACTTACGATGAGCGATATCGCACGTGCAGTTCAGAGTGAGAATCTGACTATTCCTGGTGGATCGGTAAATATGGATGGAGTAAGACGTTCTTTAAGTGTAACAGGAGAATTCAAGAATGCTGAGCAACTTAGCAAAATGGTAATTAATTCAATTCACGGTAATGCTGTTTATCTGAAAGAAATTGCTGAAGTGGTTGATAGTTTTCACGAACAGGAAAGTTATGCAAGACTTGACAAGAAGAATGTTATTACATTAAATATTATCAAGAGAAAAGGAGAAAACCTGATAGAGGCTTCTGATAAGATCAATACCCTAATAGCTGATCTTCAGAAAAATTCATGGCCGAAAGATCTTATAGTGACGTTAACAGGAGACCAAAGTGATCAGACAAGAATGACACTTCACGACCTGATAAATACAATCATCATTGGTTTCGTTCTCGTTTTTATCGTCCTTATGTTTTTTATGGGAACGGCAAATGCATTTTTTGTGGCCATGTCAGTTCCATTATCAATGTGTCTAGCATTTATTGTAATGCCTACAATTGGCTTCACTTTAAATATGATTGTATTATTTTCATTCCTGCTTGCATTGGGAATTGTTGTTGATGATGCAATTGTGGTAATAGAAAACACCCATCGTCTTTTTGCTAACGGAAAAAGAAGTATTGTAGAAGCAGCAAAGATGGCAGCAGGAGAAGTTTTTCTTCCTGTCTTTTCGGGAACGCTAACAACCCTTGCTCCTTTCGTACCCTTGCTTTTCTGGAAGGGAATTATCGGAAAGTTTATGTTCTTTCTTCCGGTCACGTTGATTGTTACACTTACTGCATCACTTGTAGTAGCCTACATTATTAATCCGGTATTTGCTGTGAGGTTTATGAAACCACATATTCCCGGAGAAGAAAAAAAATCACGTAGTCTAAAGGCATCTATTATAATTTTTGCCATTGCCATTGTCCTTGGCTATCTGATAAATTTTGGTCTTGGAAATTTTGCCATACTGATGTTTCTGATCTTCCTATTAAATCATTACTGGCTAAAAAATATTGTTCGACGGTTTCAGGAAAATTTCTGGCCGAGGTTTCAGGAAAAATACAGAAGAGTTTTAGTTTGGTGTCTGCATAGACCCTGGTCGATGATGTTAAGTGTTTTACTAATTTTCGCACTATCTATATTTATGTTACGTGCCAGAAATGGCGGAGTTAGTTTTTTCCCGACAGCGGATCCTAATTTTATCTATGTATACACAAATTTGCCGGTTGGAACAGATCAGAGTTATACCGATTCCGTAACAAAGGTTGTAGAAGAAAGAGTGTATAAGGCAATAAACTGGCCGAATAAAATTGTAAAATCAGTTATTGCAAATGTAACTGTTGGAGTTACCGATCCTCAGGATGAAGATCAGGGAAACTATCCAAATAAGAGCAAGGTTTCAATTGCATTTGTTGAGTTCGGTAAACGAAATGGCGAATCTTCCGCTAAATATTTGGGCAAGATCAGAGATGCTGTAAAAGGAATTGCAGGTGCGGAAATTACTGTTGCACAGGAGCAAGGCGGACCTCCTGTTGGTAAGCCAGTTAATATCGAAGTTGCTGGCGATAATTATGAAGATCTGGTTACAACAAGTAAATTGCTTAAACGGACACTTGATTCACTAAAGATTGATGGCGTTGAAGAACTTCGAAGCGATTTGCAGGATCAAAAGCCACAGATAGTTTTCGATATCGATCGGGAACGCGCGAATCGTGAAGGAATTTCTACTTACACCATTGGAAATGAAATTTTTCTTGGTGTACTCGGAACTGATATCTCAAAATACAGAGATGTAAACGACGATTACAATATTGTAATCAAATACAGAGATGATCAGCGGTACAATGTAGATATGTTACGTAACCTGAAAATTCTTTACCGCGATATGTCCATGGGTGGAATTGTAAGAAATGTACCTTTGTCAGCCTTCGCTGAAATTAAATATTCAGATACATATGGTGTAATAAAAAGAAAAAATCAAAAAAGATTTGTTACCATATCATCAAATGTATTAACGGACTATAACGAGAACGTTGTAGTGCAAGACGTGCAGAAGGCATTATCAAATTTCAAATCGCCAAATGGTGTTACAGTGATGATGACAGGCTCTCAGGAAGAGCAGGCAGAAACTTCAGCATTTCTTGGCTGGGCCATGATGGCTTCCCTCCTGCTAATCATTTTAATTCTTGTTATACAATTTAACTCTGTAAGCAAACCCTTGATTATCTTAACTGAAATTTTATTCAGCATCATTGGGGTCCTCATCGGATTCTCACTGTTTAAAATGGAATTTTCTATCGTTATGAGTGGTGTTGGAATTATTGCTTTAGCTGGAATCGTTGTGAGAAATGGAATATTACTAGTTGAATTCACTGATCTTCTTCGTGAACGAGGAGTACCTATATTTGATGCAATTGTCGAGGCAGGAAAAACACGTATGACACCTGTGATTCTTACTGCCTGCGCCGCGATTCTTGGATTATTGCCACTGGCATTCGGATTGAATATTGATTTTGCAAAATTGTTCACCGAATTCAATCCTCATATTTACTTTGGTGGAGACAACACAGCTTTTTGGGGACCCCTATCCTGGACGATGATTTTCGGTCTCGGGTTTGCTACATTCCTTACCTTGATTCTTGTTCCGGTTATGTACCTATTGAATGAGCGAATGAAGAATAAAGTGAAGAAATGGAAAGGGAAAGACCAGGATCAGGGAGTAAATCCAAAGAAGGTTGAAGATCTCATTGAAATTGAGATATAAATATGAATGCAGAAGCACTTCATATTTCTGTTGTATCCTATCTTAACAGCAAACCTTTTCTGTTTGGCCTGCGAAATACTATTTTTAAATCGGATGTAATAATTGAAGAGGACATACCCTCTGTTTGCGCGGAAAAACTTTTATTGCATAAAGCAGATATCGGACTTGTTCCTGTTACTGTGCTTCCCGTTTTAAAAAATTATAAAATCATCAGCGATTATTGTATTGGTTCGAGAGGGGGTGTTGACTCAGTTCTTTTGCTCAGCGATGTTCCGCTTAATGAAATAAAAAATATTTTACTTGACTACCAGTCGCGAACATCCGTTATGCTCACGAAGGTACTGGCAAAAGAATTTTGGCATATAACACCTGAATGGGCAGAGACAACTGTAAATTATGAAAAAACTATTGCAGGTGATGTGGCAGGTGTTGTAATCGGTGACCGTGCAATGGCCATGAAAAAATCATTCAATTTCGTTTATGACCTTTCTGAGGAATGGCATAAATTTACCGGACTACCATTTGTATTTGCCTGCTGGGTAAGTATTAAAAAACTAAGTCCTGATTTTATCTTCGAATTTAACAGCGCTTTGAAATTCGGGCTTGATTCAATCGCTCAAGTTTCACAGGACGAATCTTCATTAAATTTATCGCCTCAGGAGATCACTCATTATTTGACAAAAAAAATTGATTTTCATTTTGATGATGAAAAAAGAAAAGCGTTGCAATTGTTTCAGGAAAAGGTTGGTAACATATAAAAAACAAAAAAGGGAAACAATGCTTCCCTTTTTTGTTTTACCGAGCTAGAGTAATTTTCTCTGTTCGTTTATAATCGTCATTATAAATCGAAAGAAAATAAACTCCATTGCTGCAATTTCTTAAATCGATTTGATGTAATGTTCCGTTAGGGTTGACAATCACTTCTTCTTTAACAATTTTACCAATTGCATCGGCAACTGCTACCTTAACTTGTTGACCGAGGTTGTATGTATTAAACATATCAAGCGTAATAAAACCGGAAGTAGGATTTGGATAAATACTGAGATCGAAATAATTTACTGTTTTAATTGCATCAGGCAAGTCGCATGCTTTCGAGGTTAGCAGACTATTATAATATGAATTGATTGCTGCATACATTCGTGTTCCCTGCAGAGTGGTAAACAAATTCAGACAATTATCGTCGCTATAATCCATGTAATTCATAAACATAATTCCAGGCGATGTCATCGAACAGTTATCCGTATGAGGAAAAGTATAACAGCCAAAAGTAGCATCACCCTGATTTGGAGTATCATTTACATAATCAGTTCCGGAACAGGCGCCGTTATCATCTCCCCAAATATGATAAAGACGAAAACAATGAGAAATCTCATGAGTACAAGTCCGACCCAGATGATAAGGCGCAACAGCAGTTCCTAATCTTCCGAAAGCATCGAATTGTATTACAACACCAAAAGTATTTGTATGGGTTGCACCGGGAAGTTCGCCGTAGCCAATAATACCTCCGCTGAGGTTGCAGACCCATATATTTAAATATTTATTTACATCCCATGTATCAAGTCCGCCGGTAGAATAACTTTTCATGTCGTCATTTAGCGTGAATGAAGAAAGAGTCGTTTGACGTCTTTCAATTCCATTGGTAGCAGCTCCTGTAGGGTCCGTTTTAGCAAGACAAAATTGGAAATTTGTAGCAGAGGCCACTGAAGAAAATGCAGCAGGTGTACTTGCAGCATCAGGGTTAGTACGTCCGAAATCCTGATTAAGTACATCAATTTGTGATTGAACCTGAGCATTGGAAACATTCTGGCCTGTTGTTTTATAAACTATATGAACAACAACGGGAATCGTATAAATTACGTTTGAGGAACGAGATACGGCAAGGTTACTAATTGCTTGCTGTAAATTATTTTCATCTCTTATAATTTCCTGTTCAAGGTTTGAATTTTTTGATTTAAGATAATCCATGTGAGTCATTGTTCCGCATTTCTCTCCCTTTACCTGACGTTCCCCTGCTTTAACAATGAAACAAATAAACATTGCTAAAACGATTAGTAATCCTTTTTTCATTCAATTCTTTCTTATTCGATATTTAACAAAAGTAGTATTTTCTGCGATGGAAAAATCATAGGGAGTTTACAAATTATGAATGTCACATAACTTTCTACTGATTAATCTTTAACCGGCTGTAAAAATCAAGTTTTTTCAGCTCTTCCACCCATCCATTTTCCTGTTTTGATAGTCTTAAATCTTCAATTTCGATACGAATTAATCTCAACGTTGGGAACCCGGCAGCAGCAGTCATTTTTCTTACTTGTCTGTTTTTGCCTTCGGAAATAGATATTTCGACCCAGCTTGTGGGTACATTCTTCCTGAATCGTACGGGAGGCGTTCTTTCCGGAAGAGCAGGTTCTGGAATTACTTTTGCCTTTGCGGGAAGTGTTCGATATGTTTTGCCCTTGTCATTTAACTCCATTCCTGCTTCCAGCACTTTTGTGGCCTCAGCACTTATCTCACCTTCGACCTGAACAAGATATTTTCTTTTATGCTTGTAGGTTGGCTCAAGTAATCTATGATTTACTTTTTTATCATTGGTAAGTAACAGTAACCCTTCGCTATCCGAATCCAGCCGACCGACCGGATAAACATCCTGTGGGAATTTAAAGTCAATGCTTGCCAGAGATGTATTTCCACCTTCAACAGTAAACTGAGAAAGCATGCCGTAGGGCTTGTAGATTGCAAAATACCTGTACATAATGAAATACGATTAGTTCCTATTAGGTGATTTAGACGATTGACAAAATACGAAGCCCCATTTAGATTTGGTATGAAATCGATAATTATAATTGCTTCTATTAAGCCTGAGACTACAAAGAAATAAAAATGATGCTTGTCTTACTACTTATTACTAATTTTGTTAAAAATCAGTCTTGAAATCAAAAAATTCATTTTCTATCATTCCCGGATTCTTATTGAATTTCTTCGCGATATATTCAGTAATAAGATAAAGAAAAGGCGACCGAATCAACATTAATTTTATAATGCAAATGAATAAATACTGTTTTGAAATTAATCAACAATCTACACACATTGTATAGGTGAATTTAAATTATGAAAACAAATATCCTCTTCTTATATATTTTTTTTCTTGCTTCATGCTCCTACGATAAAGTGGAAGTAAAACCCGACACCGGTTATCCTGATGCTATAGGAAAAATTCTCGTTACGAAATGTGCAGTTGATGGCTGTCACAATGCGGCAAGCCGGTTTGCATCGGCCGGATTAGAATTCAGCACTTGGGATAAAATGTTTGACGGTGGAAGAAACGGAACAAGTGTTATTCCATATTCTGCGGATAATAGTTTTATGCTTTATTCTGTTAACACTGATTCGGCAAAAGGCCCTATTCTTTTTCCTACGATGCCCTTGCAAGCACCTTCACTTACATCAGAAGAATATCAAACGCTTGTTGAATGGATTTCGAACGGAGCACCGGATAACAAAGGATTTGTTAAATTCTCTGACGACATTAACAGGAAGAAAATTTATATCTGCATGCAGGGATGCGATAAGGTTGCGGTACTTGATGCTAAAACAAAAATCATCATGAGATATATAAATGTAGGAATTGATCCTGCCGTTATTGAAGCTCCTCATCTTGTTCGTGTTTCTCCTGATGGAAAATTCTGGTATGTAGTTTTTTATTCCGGCTCATCAATACAAAAATTTAGTACGGAGAACGATGAGCTAGTGGGTTCGCTTGACATTGGAAACGGAAATTGGAATACAGTTATAATCACTCCTGATGGTTCCAAGGGTTTTGTGAATGGAACAGGTACGAATACAATTCAGATAGTGAACCTGACCACGATGACGCTTGAGACAACTCTTCACTCTTATGAATTCCCGCATGGAGGATTCATCACTCCTGATGGACAGTTTTTATATTTGTCGTGTCAGAATGGGAACTTCATTCATAAAATTGATTTATTATCGGCGCCATTTTACGACAACAGCTGGTCCGTTATTCTTGCACCAGGTCAGCAACGGTCGACGAGTTCTTCGCTCGATCCGCATGAATTGATTCAAACACCTGATGGCACAAAATACTTTGTGAGTTGTCAGACCTCCAATGAAATCAGAGTGTTTCAGACCTCCAACGATAGCTTACTTGCAATTATTCCTGTTGGTGTAAAACCACAAGAGTTAGACGTTTCTCATAATCATCCGTATATATTCGTAACATGTACAGAAGACCCTGTTTCTTCAAACAAAAAAGGAAAGGTTTATGTTATCAATTATAATTCGATGAGTGTAATCAATACAGTATATACCGGATATCAACCGCACGGTCTGGCAGTTGATGATGAAGAAAACTTAGTTTACGTAGCTAATTTAAATTACGATTCAAACGGACCTGCTCCGCATCATGTATCGGGTTGTGGGGGAAGAAATGGAGACCTTGCTATTATTAATATGAATACCCTTCAGCTTTATAGTAAAACACTTTCTGATGGAAATTCATTTATATATAAAAACGAACTTTTATCTTTTCCTTATTTTGTATCGATAAGGCATTAGAAAATTCTGTTATGGATTAATGTACAATGCGAGCACAAGCTTTTTGTAATTTATCGTAGCATGATATTTTACAAGTATATCATTGCCAAGTACACCATCGATTTCTGAAAATCCCAGTTTATTGTATGTTCCATTTACATGCTGAAGGTCGAGAAGAACACCGTTAAAGTTTTCGATAACCAGATCACCAATACGAAAAGAGTTAAGAGTTACAGCGCTTGTGAGCATGCTACTAGTCCCTAATCCTGTAGATAATTTATCATGCTGAACAAAAGATTTGTCGCTTACAAAAAGTTTTATTCTCTCCTGATCGAATACCGTTCTGCTTGCACCGGTATCAATGAGCAACTTTGCATTTCTTCCATTAATTTTTGTTTTCAGAAGTATATGAGATCCATCATCTTCAATTATCAAAGTTTCTATTGGAATAAGCGTTTTACGTTTCAACATAAAAGAAAAATAAAAAGCATCCGGCAATTTTCATGACGGATGCTCTGATAAGTTAATGCAAATATTATTTAATAGCTGTCTGACCCATATTGTCAAGAACATCCATTACTTCTTTTACTGATTTGGCAGAAGATTGAAGTAATGCCATTTCATCTTTATCCAGTTTTAGTTCGATGATTTCTTCGATTCCTTTCTTTCCAAGTTTTACAGGGACTCCGAGATAGATATCTTTTAATCCGTATTGGCCAGTGAGCATCGCACAACAAGGGAAAATCCTTTTTGAATCTTTCACGACAGATTCGACCATTTGAGCTGCAGCTGCACCAGGTGCATACCAGGCAGATGTTCCCATCAGGTTTACAAGTTCGCCTCCGCCTTTTTTGGTTCGTTCAACTATTGCATCGAGTTTATCGGCAGAAATAAGTTCCGTCACCGGAATTCCTGCAACAGTTGTGTATCGAGGAAGAGGAACCATTGTATCACCGTGGCCACCCATTAATACAGCTTGAATATCTTTTGGTGATATCTGCAATGCTTCGGCTAAGAAAGCGCGATACCTGGCAGTATCTAAAATTCCTGCCATACCGAATACTCTTGAGGAATCAAATTTTGATGTGAGGAATGCACAATAAGTCATAACATCGAGCGGATTTGAAACGACGATGATGATTGCATTAGGCGAATACTTCACGATATTTTCAGTGACTGACCGAACTATACCTGCATTTGTAGCGATTAAGTCATCACGAGACATTCCCGGTTTTCTTGGTAGTCCAGAGGTGATTACTACAACTTCAGAATTAGCTGTTTTTGAATAATCGTTTGTGGATCCAATAAGGTGTGTATCATATAAACTGATCGGAGAACTTTGCCAGATGTCGAGAGATTTCCCTTCGGAGACACCCTCTTTTATATCAAGCAAAATTACTTCGCGAACAAATTCTTTCCGTGCGATTACATCGGCACAGGTAGCGCCAACATTTCCGGCACCTACGACAGTTACTTTCATATTTGGTTATTTTTGCTGGCCGAAATTAGAAAATCTTTTTAACGATTTTACAAACGACCCATTAATACTTAAATATACGATATTTTCGCTTTTTAGACGATAGGTCAACCCTATTCTACCTCTTACTTCATGCTTAAAAATTAGTTTCCAAGCTCAGACATAAATCTGATACGAATGAGGCGAATATCTTCCAAAGAATAATCATTTTCACCCAACTCCTTTAAAGCAGCTTCGGCAGAATCAGATTCAGCTTCTTTGAAGTATTCGAAAACCTCTGCCTGTCTTTCATCATCGATAATCTCATTGATGTAATAGTTGATGTCGATTTTTGTTCCGGAGCCTACAATACTTTCGATTTCAGCAAGAAGGTCGGCCATCTTAACACCTTTGGCTTTACACATATCAGTAAGGGAAATTTTCCGATCTATATTCTGAATGATGTAAACTTTAAGGACACTTTTATTTACGATGGACTTAACGATGAGATCCATCGGACGTTCAATGTCATTATCCTCTACATATTGAGCGATCAGTTCAAGAAATGGTTTTCCAAATTTTACTGCTTTACCAGAACCGACACCTGTAATATTTTTCAGTTCATCCATAGTGATTGGATACTGAATAGACATTTCTTCTAAAGAAGGATCCTGAAAAACAACGAAAGGAGGAACATTTTTTAGTTTGGCAATTTTCTTTCGAAGATCCTTTAAAGCACCAAACAGTTGAGGATCTGCTGTAGAAGTACCTCCGGTGCCTAGTTCATCTTCATCATCACTTTCAGTATTTCCATAGTCATTGTCTTCAACAACCATGATTTGAACCGGCTTCTTGAGAAAGGCACGACCCGATTCTGTAACTTTAAGAGTTCCGTAAGTCTCTATGTCCTTTGAAAGGAATCCGGCAAGTTGTGCTTGTCTGATGATTGCATTCCAGAATTTCGTACCGCGATCATTGCCATCCCCAAAAATTTCAAGTTGATCATGTTGATGCAGTTTAATCGCATTTTCAGGTTTCCCTGTTATGACATTTACCACATGCTCCATGGCAAATTTTTCTTTGACGGCGATTACAGCTTCGAGTGCAATGCTCATTTCTTCCTGACCGTCGAAACTCTTTTTCGGATGATTACAATTATCGCATTGACCGCAGTTTTCTTGTAAATATACTTCTCCGAAATAGTTTAGGAGAACTTTACGACGGCAAACGGAAGTTTCGGCATAACCGACAGTTTCTAATAGCAGTTGTTTTCCGACTTCCTGTTCAGCAACTGGTTTGCCCTTCATAAATTTTTCGAGCTTCTCAATATCTTTATAGCTGTAGAAAGTGACGCATTTACCTTCTCTTCCATCACGTCCTGATCGTCCTGTTTCCTGATAATATCCTTCGAGACTTTTTGGAATGTCATGGTGAATAACAAATCTGACATCCGGTTTATCGATTCCCATTCCGAATGCAATAGTTGCGACGATTACATCGATATCTTCCATCAGGAATTTATCTTGTGTAGATGCACGTACGGCAGCTTCGAGTCCGGCATGGTATGGAAGTGCGCGAACACCGTTGACAGCAAGAATAGATGCTATTTCTTCAACTTTCTTTCGACTCAGGCAATAGATAATTCCTGATTTTCCGGCATTGGCTCTTACGAAACGAATAATTTCTTTGGCTACATCTACTTTCGGACGAACTTCATAGTAAAGATTCGCACGGTTAAAAGATGCTTTATATAAATCGGCATCCATCATGCCGAGATTTTTTTGTATGTCGAGTTGAACTTTGGGAGTTGCTGTCGCTGTTAAGGCTATGACAGGAACTTTTCCGATCGCTTCAATGATCGTACGAAGGCGACGGTACTCTGGACGAAAATCGTGGCCCCATTCAGAAATACAATGAGCTTCATCGATAGCGAAAAAGGAAATATTGACAGTCCGAAGGAATTCAACATTCTCATCCTTCGTTAAGGATTCGGGAGCAACGTATAAGAGTTTTGTTTTTCCTGATCTAAGATCAGCCTTAACAGCAGCTATCTCCGTTTTATTCAGAGAACTGTTAAGAAAGTGTGCAACACCTTCTTCATTGCTGAAGCCACGCATGGCATCCACCTGATTTTTCATTAATGCAATAAGAGGAGAAACGATTACAGCCGTTCCTTCCTTGATCAATGCGGGTAATTGGTAACACATTGACTTGCCACCACCTGTAGGCATGATAACAAATGTATCTTTGCCGGAGAGTACTGATTGCACTATCGCTTCCTGCTCTCCTTTGAACTTGTCGAACCCGAAATACTTCTGTAATTGCGACTTCAAAGGTTTTTCTGCCACTAACATTTCAATAAATTGATTTTAAGGGTAATATAATAAATATAACTTCGTTTCCAGAAAAGTTTATGGATAAAAATAAATAATTTTGGCGAAACATCAACACTTCGAACGAAAAGGTTTTAATAAAAATTTAAACTACTTTGAAAAATACATCACAGATTAAGGAACTCGCATTGCACACACTTGAAATTGAAGCAGAAGCGATTTTAGAGTTAAAAAAATTTATAAATGATGACTTTGTGAATACCGTCATTTTAATTTCAAAGTTGAAAGGGCGAGTAATTGTAACAGGCATCGGTAAAAGTGCCATAATCGCACAAAAAATTGTTGCCACCTTTAATTCAACCGGAACACCATCAGGCTTTATGCATGCCTCTGATGCCATTCATGGCGATCTAGGCACTATTCAGAAAGATGATGTCGTTATTTGTGTTTCCAAGAGTGGCGATACTCCAGAGATAAAAATCTTAGTTCCACTTTTAAAGAACTATGGAAACAAGCTGATCGCAATCGTTGGGAATACAACATCCTACCTCGCCACTCACAGCGATCTGGTACTAAATACATTTGTCAGAAAAGAAGCCTGCCCCAATAATCTTGCTCCGACAAGCAGCACTACTGCGCAATTGGCCATGGGAGACGCTCTGGCTGTCTGCTTACTTGATTATAAAGGATTCTCCAGCAAAGATTTTGCGAAGTATCACCCCGGAGGGGCGCTTGGAAAGCGGCTGTATCTGAAGGTTAAAGACATTTACCCCAACAATGCGCTTCCGAAAGTTTCACCGAATGAAGATGTTAAAAAAGTAATTGTTGAGATTTCATCAAACCGACTTGGAGTTGCCGCCGTTATAGATAATGGAGAACTAGTTGGTGTGATTACAGATGGCGATATAAGACGAATGTTGTTAGATACTAAAACAATAGAGGGTCTGAAATCTAAAGATATAATGAACAGCATGCCGAAAACAGTTTCTAAAGATACTATGGCTGTTGATGCGCTTGACATCATGAAGCAGCATAATATTTCTCAGCTGATAATCACAGATAAGAACAAATATGTGGGAGTCGTTCATTTGCATGATTTGCTTCGTGAAGGGATAATCTAATCTGAAGATTAAGAATTATCAGATACACCTCAGCTCCCTTCTCAGGATATTTTTCATTATAAAGAAATCAGATAGAACTCTCTGAGATGAATTTCTATCTTTGCCGCCGCATGGGAATATTTTCTAAGAACCCAAATGAAGCAGGCGAAATGTCATTTCTAGGACATTTAGAAGCGCTCAGATGGCATTTGTTTCGGTCCGTTATTGTAGTTATGGTTGCGGCCCTTGTCCTTTTCTTCTTCAAAGAGTTTTTATTCGACGGTGTTTTGCTTGCGCCAAAGAGCCCGAATTTTTTAACCTATAAAGCATTGTGTTCTATAGGTCACCGTTTCAATCTTGGCGATGACCTTTGCGTTACGGTTATTCCCTTTTCTCTGATAGCCACTGACATCTCCGCTCAATTCACAACACATATGTGGGTTGCCTTTATTGGTGGAGTAGTAATAAGCTTTCCCTATGTAGTTTGGGAGATCTGGCGATTTATTAAGCCTGCGCTTTCGACAAAAGAAAGAACCTATGCACGGGGTATCGTATTTTACACGTCTTTTCTATTCTTAACCGGAATTCTTTTTGGTTACTATGTAATTACACCAATGACAGTAAATTTTCTTGGAAATTATCAGGTGAGTGAACAGGTTAAAAACACAATTACCCTCGATTCATTTATCTCAACTGTTTCAACGATGACTCTTATTTCAGGAATTGTTTTTGAATTACCAATTGTCGTATATTTCCTCTCTAAGATTGGCTTGTTAACGCCTAAATTTATGCGGACGTACAGAAGACATGCTGTTGTCCTTATTCTTATTATTGCAGCAGTAATCACTCCTACTTCTGATGCCACAACACTTATTATGGTTGCAATGCCTTTATATGTGCTCTACGAAATCAGCATTCTTGTCAGCACCTATGTTCTCAAATCGAAAAATGCATAGAATTAATATCTGATAAAATCATGATACTACGCTCCGAGAATCTTATCAAGAGATACAAACAACGAACTGTTGTTGACAATGTGTCAATTCAGGTTTCGCAAGGAGAAATTGTCGGATTACTTGGACCTAACGGCGCAGGAAAGACGACATCTTTTTACATGATCGTAGGTTTGGTCAAACCAAACGAAGGAGAAATTTACCTGAACAACGAAAAAATTACCAGTCTTCCAATGTATAAGCGTGCTCAGTCAGGCATTGGCTACCTGGCACAAGAAGCAAGTGTCTTTAGGAAACTAAGTGTAGAAGATAATATTCGTGCGGTTCTGGAAATGACAAAGCTGTCGAAGGAAGAACAAAACAGGAAAACAGAATCTCTGCTGGATGAATTCGGACTTCAACGAATCAGGAAAAGCAGGGGAGATTTATTATCCGGTGGAGAACGAAGAAGAACTGAAATTGCAAGAGCGCTGGCTGTTGATCCGAAATTTATTTTGCTCGACGAACCATTTGCGGGAGTAGATCCGATCGCAGTTGAAGACATACAATCAATTGTTTCACATCTTCGCGATCGCAATATAGGCGTGCTCATCACCGACCACAATGTTCATGAAACACTTACCATCGTCGACAGAGCTTACCTCCTTTTTGAAGGCAGAATTTTAAAGGCGGGAACTGCACAGGAGTTAGCAGATGACGAACAGGTAAGAAAAGTCTATCTCGGACAAAATTTTGAGTTGAGGAGATAGAGAAAACAAGGTTGTACTTAACAAGTAAGCCTAATTCCTGAATACATTAAACAGTCAAATTATTTCTGCTCTTCAAGAACAAATGAGTAATTTTCCATGATCGGATTGGAAAGAAGTTTTTTGCATGCTTGATCAACTTTATCTGTGGCTGATTCTTTCGATGTTGCATCCACTTCAAGTGTGATATGTTTTCCGATACGTACATTTTCAATTTCTGAAAGACCCATGTTGGTGAGACCATGAGAAACAGCTTTGCCCTGAGGATCAAGAAGCGCTTTCAAAGGCATTACAACTATTTCTGCAATAAATTTCATAAGGGAGTTGTTTTAATATAATTCTTAATGATTGACAAAAATATGTATAAGATCATCAATATTGGAATAGCTGCATATAATAACCATGGAAATAAAATCAGAGCGCAGCCAATTAGCAAATATTGAAAAACATTTTCTTTCATGTTTAGTGTTTTAAATTTCATAGAGAAAAGCGGAATATTTGAAACCATCAACAAAGAAAAAATGATAGTGACAATAAAAATAGAATACGGATTCATTATTACATCGTCGTATTTTCCTGGAAACTGTTTCATGATTAGTGGAAGGGAAACAATAAAGAGAGTATTGGCAGGAGTCGGAAGTCCGATAAATGAATTTGTCTGACGGGTATCAATATTAAAATCCGCCAGACGTAAGGCTGAAAAAATGGTTATTATAAATGGAAAAAACTGAATGACTCTTATTAGAATATCAGATGTAAAGTACAATTCCATATCAGCAGACTGAAGAAGCTTAAACATAACGGCACCGGGAACAAAACCAAAGCTTACCATATCAGCGAGAGAATCGAGTTCTTTTCCGAAAGCCGAACCGGAAGATATTTTTCGTGCGGCCATTCCATCCAGTAAATCAAAAAATGCAGCGATAAAAACAAGATAAGCTGCCCAATCAAGGTGATTTCTGAAAACCATAACTGCAGCAATACAACCGCAGAAAAGGTTACAGCTGGTAAGCAAATTCGGAAGATTTATTTTCATAAATTTAAATGGACTGTAAGATTCGGTTCAAAAATAACTTTTATACATGAAACTTTTTGAATTGTCGAATTTTTTCAGTTTTCTTAACCTCCGTTATCAAATTCAATTGCACATTTTAAAGTAAATAATACAATACATTTAAAAATATGACCCTATTTCAGAACTACATATCCTGTAATGGTATAAGTCATCTTTAATAATTAATTAATGTATCCTTTGTTGTAAGTAGTTGTATAAAAACTATTGAAAATCAGTCTTAAAAAAATACAGAATAAAATCTATATCCGCTTGAAAATGCTATCTTTACGAATAGATATCTTCCTCTGTATAAACAATATAAAGTTAGCTACTGCGTTTCCCCAAAGTATCTAACCCCTCTGATCATGATTATAAAAAAACACTTTTTTACTGGTATCCTTTTCTGTGTATCCATAACGGCAAACAGCCAGGCTCCAAAATACAGTAATGAATTTTTATCCATCGGTGTTGGCGGGCGTTCTATGGGTATGTCAGGCGCAGTAGCAGGAACTGTAAATGATGCAACATCTGCTTTCTGGAATCCGGCTGGACTAACGGGAATAAAGGGAGATGTACAGGTATCAGCCATGCATGCAGAGTTATTTGCAGGAATATCCAAATTTGATTATGCGACTCTTGCCACGCATATAGACTCATCACGGGCTATCGGATTTTCTATCATTCGCTTTGGCACCGATGAAATTCCAAATACTCTTGAACTCATCGACGCATCTGGCGCAATTGATTATTCGAAAGTGAAATCATTTTCGATAGCCGACTACGCTTTCATCTTCTCTTATTCAAAAGACACGAAGATTGCCGGCTTACATCTTGGTGGAAACGCCAAAATCATTCATCGCAAGGCCGGTGAATTTGGCAAAGCATGGGGTTTTGGCTTTGACCTTGGTGCACAATACTCCACAGGACACTGGCGATTGGGTGCAATGGCAAAAGATGTCACTTCTACCTTCAATGCATGGAGTTTTAATACAGACTTGCTTGAAACTGCATTCGCTCAAACAGGAAATGAAATTCCAAAAAACTCGACAGAGATTACACTTCCAAAAATAATTTTAGGCGCGGGATATCAATTTGATATTAGTAAAAAAGTAACAGGACTTATTGAAGCAGATGCAGACCTGACGTTTGACGGAAAACGAAATGTACTGATTAGTTCAGATCCTATAAGTGCAGATCCGCATTTCGGACTTGAAGTCGGGTACAACGATTTCATCTTTCTGCGTGCCGGTATGCAAAATATACAGAACATTAAAAATCTTGATGGAACAGTAAGCAAAACTATTCAACCAAACCTTGGATTGGGAATTCGCTTAGGAAGACTTACAATTGATTATGCATTAACTAACATAGGACAGGAAACTCTTTATTCAAATGTCTTCTCATTGAGATTCGACATTTATAAACATAAATAAAATAATTTACTTCCATCTTCTCTGATGAAAAAAATTTTACTTATAGCTTTTCTTTATTTTTCGATGGCAAATGTTTTTTCACAGCAATATGAAAACTCATGGATCAATTATGGTCAGGAATATTACAAAATAAAAATCTGGCAGGCGGGAATCTATCGTGTTACGCCCTCCACTCTGGCATTGGCTGGATTTTCGACCAATATAGACCCAAGGAAAATTCAAATTTGGCATAATGGTGTAGAACAAAATATTTATATTCAAGGTGAAGACGATGGGACATTCGATCAGGCACAAGGTGATTTTATCGAATTTTACGGAGAGAGAAACGACGGATCGCTCGACAAAAATCTTTACGCTGATACAAACTGGCATCCTACACCACGATATAGTCTTCTTACCGATACGGCAGTTTATTTTCTAACATACAATCCTGTTTCGAATGGTAAAAGAGTGTCACTACAAACAGACACATTATTCGGAAATTATTCTTCAGCACAATTTTTTACAAAAGAAACTTTTGTTGAGGGCAAAGATTTAAATCCGGGAATATTCGGTTATAACAGAGGTGCAAACGATCAGAGTATATCCTATACAGAGAGTGAAGGATGGGGAACCGTATTTGGAAATTACGGGGGAGGAAATCATCCGGAAACAATTAATGTATCAACAGATAAAATTTATACCGGCGGTCCGAATGCAGAAATCAACATGTGCTTCGGCGGAGTAAATAATCCACCGCACAATCTTGGCGTGACATTTCCCGGCATCAACCTAACAGATACCTATTACAACCAGGCATTACGAAAATATTCCTTTTCAATATCTCCTGCTACACTTAATTCGCCAACCAGTAATCTGGTGATGACATCCACTACGCCTTCCTCCGACCCTGACTATAGCTTATTCTACTGGTTATCGGTAAAGTATCCACATGTATATGACATGGAAGGGAAAAGCACTTTTCGATTATTCGTTCAGGATGATGCAACACAGACGAAAACAAAAATGAGCATTAACAATTTCAATGGCGGAGGAATTGATGCAGTGATTTATGATCTTACTAATCATAAACGAATTACTGCCAAATCAAACGGAGGTCAGTTCCTTGCATTAGTTAATAATTCAGGTAGCGGCTCACTGAAAGAATGTTATATTTCTTCTCAGGCGAGTGTTCAATTTCCATCAGTTTCAAAAATAAATTATGTAGCAAATAATCCCGGCCACTTCAATGACCTTGGATCGATGGGAGTTGACTCTGCGTTTATTATAGTTACAAGCAAATCTCTCTGGAATTCTGCCGGTCTTTACCGTAGCTACAGAAATACTCATGCACCATATATTAATCGTACCGTCATGGTTAATGTTGATGAGCTTTACGATCAATTCGCCTATGGCATACAGAAACATCCGTTGGGAGTCAGAAATTTTTCACATTATGTTTTAAATGTCTGGCCCAGTGAACCTCAACACATGTTTCTTATAGGTAAATCAATTAGCTCATTCGATTTCAGGAATAGTCCGGCTTGGTTTGCTTCTTGTTTAGTAGCTTCTTATGGAGTTCCATCTTCAGACATATTACTTACATCAGGAATCAACGGCTCACAATGGGAACCAAAGATTCCGATTGGTAGGCTTAGTGCGGCAAATGATATTGACGTCAACAATTACAGGCATAAAGTAGAAGAATATGAACTAGCTCAGGCCGGTCCGCCACAAGCATGGCAGAAAGAGATTTTACATTTTGGAGGGGGTAATGATGAAAACCAACAGGCATTGCTTGCGGGATATCTCAACTCCTATAAAAATATAATGGAAGACAGTTCATTCGGTGGACGCGTAACAACTTATCTGAAATTCAGCTCCTCTCCTATTCAGAGTAATTTATCTGATACATTACAGGCACAGATTGATTCCGGGCTGGCAGTGATGACATTCTTTGGCCATGCCAGCGGATCAGGATTTGATGCAAGCACTGATGAGCCATCTGCTTATCATAATCATGGTCGTTATCCTGTGGTTATTGCAAATTCTTGTTTTGCGGGTGACTTTCATGCGACTCAAAAAAGCGTTAGTGAAAAATTTGTTCTCGAACCTGAAAAAGCTGCCATCGCATTTCTTGCCAGTGTCGGTCTGGGAAATCCATACTTTCTTGCTGAATACACCAAATCATTTTTTGAACATGCCTCCTATACAGACTATGGAGCAACAGTTGGCCAGTTAATGAAGAAGGCCATACAAAGTATTCAGATTACGCTAAGTGAAGGAGAAAAGCAGGTGTCGGAAGAAATGTCATTACAAGGTGATCCATCACTAAAACTAAACTCATTCAGCAGACCCGACTACGCCATTGATGAATCAAGCATCGGATTTACACCAACACATATTACAACAGACCTAGACACTTTCGGAGTAAAGATTATTACCAGAAATTATGGAAAAGCTGTTCAGGATTCATTTATTGTAAAAGTAATTCATACTTTTTCGAGTGGTGTTGATTCTGTTTATCAGTTTAAACGCGGCAAATGTTTTTATGCTGACACATTGAATATCACTTTGCATACTGGAGGCTTCTCAGGTGCCGGAGTAAATAAACTACGAGTTGAAATTGACCTTCCCGATTCTGTCGATGAATACAACAATTTAAGCAACAATATTGCTTCTACTGAATTCTTCATATTATCAAAAGACATTATTCCTGTTTATCCACCAGATTATGCAATCTATCCATCACCTACTGTTATTTTAAAAGCGAGTACAGCAAATCCGATGGCGGGACAAGCTACTTATAAGTTTGAGATAGACACATTAGATCTAAACCTGCGTGACGTTACTCCGGGAATGCAGCAGAGTCCGCTATTCCGTTTCTCTTCGGTATCAGGAAGTGGTGGTGTTATATCATGGGGCCCTTCCAACTATAATCTTCAGGACAGTGTTGTTTATTTCTGGCGTGTAGCAAATGATTCTATAGATGTTGATCCTGTTAATTTTCATTGGCAGCAAAGTTCGTTTATGTATGTTCCAGGAAAAACCGGTTGGGCGCAATCACATTTTCATCAGTTTAAAAACGATAATTATGAAAATGTAAAATACGACACCCTCGACAGGCAGTTCAAATTTGTGAATAATAACAAATCACTTCGTGTATTTACAAGAGGAGCGCCAGATGGTACGCAGACTCAATACAATGAGGTCGGCTATTATATGAATAACTCGCCTGCTGAGTACAACGGCTGTGGAACAAATCCAGCGGTGATGATTGCTGTGCTCGATTCAATTTCTATTATTCCATGGTCTACATGCGGAAATAATTTCGGACAAGTAAATACATTTACTCCTTTTGCACAATGTTCAGGACCTAATACGCCAGGTTCAGGAAGCTGCAGAAACAGGCCGGAGAATTACTTTATCTATCGTTTTGGCGACGCTACAGCAATGGATAGTGTGTTTTCATTTATCAATAATGTACCTGACAATAACTACATCATTATGTATTCATGGTACACGTATCCTTATTCTACTGTTAACCCCTCATTCTATTCAGCTCTTTCATCTCTTGGATTCAATACAGGATTTTTACAGGATAACATGCCATTTATTTATTTTGTCAAGAAAGGAGACCTTACTACAAGAAATGAAATGCATGGTAACAATCAAACTGATAACCTGACACTTCAGGAGCAACTTCAAAGTGTATGGAATAAAGGAAATATTAATTCCGTAACCGTTGGTCCTGCTGCCCGTTGGGAAACACTTCACTGGAATCAGCATCCATGGGAATCCCAGTCACTGAAAGACATTATTAAGTTAAATGTATATGGTTTAAATTCCATTTCCAATACATGGGATTTACTTGATTCAGCAATTAGTTATGATACTGGAAAAGACACGACACTTAGCTGGATTTCAGCTTCTACTTATCCATACATTAAATTACAGAGTTATATTCAGGATGATTCATTACGTACACCACCGCAAATGGATTACTGGAGAATTTATTACGATGAAGTTCCTGAATGCGCAGTAAATCCTAACCGTTCATATTCGTTCTACAACAATCCACTTCAAGAAGGAGATACTATGAAATTATCGGTAGCGATCGATAACCTTTCCAATCTACCTATGGACAGTCTGGGAATTTCATTTTATCTGTATGATGAAAATCGAAACAGACATGATCTGATTGATTACAAGTTAGACTCATTGCGTGAAAACCAATTTTTAATTGCAAGTATTGTAATTGATACTACATTCGGTTTAAAAGGTGAAAACAGTTTATGGATGGAAGTTAATCCGTTTAAGACACCCTTCCATCAGCCGGAGAAATATCATTTTAATAATTACGCAGAAATTAAATTCAAAGTAAACCGTGACGTCGTTAACCCAATACTGGACGTAACTTTTGATGGCGTACATATTCTCAACGGTGATATCGTTTCCGGTAAACCACAGATTACTGTACAATTACATGATGAGAATCGATTCCTGGCGTTGAACAATCAGTCACAGTTTAAAGTTTACCTGAAAACTCCGAATTCCAATGTAAGCCAAGAGATTGCATGGAATGCAGTTTCGTACGGACAGATGATGAGATTTACGCCTGCTGTATTACCAAAAAATAGTTGCAGGATCGACTGGGAGCCAACTTTTGCCGAAGATGGAATTTACACATTCGAAGTTGAAGCCCGCGACAGGAGTAATAATGAATCAGGAAAATACAATTACAAAATTTCATTTGAGGTAATCAACCGATCAACAATTACAGAAATTGTTAATTATCCGAATCCGTTTTCTACCTCTACCCGATTTGTATTTACATTAACAGGAAGTGAAGTTCCAACTGGTATGAAAATTCAGATCATAACAGTAACTGGAAAAATAATTCGTGAGATTATGCAGAATGAATTGGGGAATATCCATGTCGGACGAAACATTACCGATTATGCATGGGATGGGAAAGATGAATATGGGGACAGACTTGCAAACGGCCTCTACCTCTATCACGTTGTTACAGATCTTCATGGACAATCAATCGAACACAGAGAAACTGAAATTGATAAGTATTTTAAGAAGGGCTGGGGAAAAATGTATCTGCTCAGGTAAATTATTTTTCTGAAATTGATTTTTATCTAAGTTACAATTTCGTTTCTAAATAAATTCATTTTTTTTCTGATGATATCCGTTATTGGCATTAAAAAAAATGCTATATTGTTTATTGTATGAAGAACTATGATACCTTATCTGAAGCTGTAAACGATCTTTCAAAAAGGGGTTATACCTATAATTTTAATGTCCATAGCGAAGGAATATTTTGTGTTGAAAATAAATTAAGCATACATCCGGAAGATTTTGAAATTGATGAAGTCCACCGCTTTGAAGGCAATACAGATCCCGGTGATGAGAATATTTTACTGGCAATTTCATCGCCTAAAAATAATATTAAGGGGCAATTAGTAAATGCTTATGGCGCCTATTCAGATAGTTTTTCAGCGAAGATGATGGAAAAGTTGAGCATCTATGGGAATTAGAAAAAAATAGAAAAAATAGAAATTAAAATTACGGCAGGTATCAGTATCGCATATGAAAATATATACAGCAGAGACTTTTTCAACTAACCTCACCACTCTTCCGAAGTGGAAATTTGAAAACAATTCAATTGAAAGAAAATTTGTCTTTAAAGATTTTGCTGAGGCCATGAGTTTTATGATCCGGGTAAGTTACACCTGCGAAGCTATGAATCATCACCCCGACTGGACAAATGTCTACAATAAATTAACCATACGATTATCTACGCATGATGCTGGTGGCGTAACCGATAAAGATATTGAGCTTGCGACTGCAATTGACCGTTTCAAAGACCAATAAATAAGGACTTTTTGGGAATTTTCTGCAAGGTCGTCCCTCCTTTTTTACAACAATTTTGGCTATAGAAAGTAAATAATAAGCCGGTGATTATACACCGGCCATTATCTCTATGTCAATGAAAAATCAGCTTTCCTTTTTTATTCTTTGTTTTTTTGGATTGTCGAATTGTTCAACATTTGTTTTTGCACAAACAAATCCAAATCCGCAATCAATGCCATATACACAGGACTTCGGCAACAACTGGTTCCTTTACTCAGGACTACCCGATGGATTCGCCGTGTGGACAGCATCAGGCGCACCACGAGCTTCGAACACATCTGCTGCTGTGAGTAACCCCGGTGCAGATGATGCAGGTTTCGATTCTGCTACGGTTGTTAAATCGCCTGGCAAAGCATATGGTTACTCAGGAATTACGGGTAGCGGGGTAGCTATTAACAACGGAGAGCTATATATTCAAACCAGCGGAACTTCAACTGGAACAGATCAACTTGTACTAGCTATAAACACGACAGGATATAAAGATGTTACTGTTTCATTCGACGTTGAGATGATAAATCCACAACCCAAACGAAGCGGATTTGCTTTTCAATTCAGAGTTGGAACAACGGGAGCATTTACAACTATTGACTCAAGTTACTGGCAAAATACTTCGAGCCGGTTACAGAATCAAGTAGATAATTTCATTAACCTCCTTCTTCCCTCTTCTGCCGATAATCAGTCATTCATTCAACTACGATGGGCAACAGCGCGAGATATAAATCCAGCAGGTTCCGGTTCATGTGGATTTGGATTTGATAATATAATTGTCAGCGGAAATCAATACAGCGGTGAATTATATTTCCGCAGCGCAGCAACAGGAAACTGGAATTCAATATCTACATGGGAGTCGTCAGCAGATAACATCACCTGGTCACCTGCCACCAGAACTCCTTCAAGTTCGGAAAACACAATCGTAATTCGAGCACCACATACAGTAAGCTCTGCAGGGATATCATTTTTAGTGGTAGACCAGACAACAGTAGACTCCGGAGCGACACTTTGGAATGCATATGGAACAGCTTTCGGAATTAATGATGGGCCCGGACTGATTGATCTTGATATTAACGGAACGTTTGTCGATTCAAGTAATTTTTCGCTCGTAATTCCTGCAACTGCTAGCTGGCGGTTAGGAACCAATGCTAATCTCATTAAAACGACCAATACCAGTTCAACCATTTGGCAACTCAGATATTTCAATGGCATATCAAATATACCTGCAACATCTAACTGGATTTGCAGAAAACCAGCTGGAGCTTTGATAGAGCCATCAATCTCAACTACGAATGGCGGACCTCCATATCCACAGGTATATTATGGCAATCTTTACATCGAGAATTATTCAGGTTCATGGAATCCGAACAACCTGTGTAAGTTTTCCGGTTATATTAATTATCCGGTGATAAAAGGAAATTTCTTTGTTGGCGGAAAAGGTACAGGCTCAGTAGATTTTAATAATTCGAATACACATTCATCACCCGTAAAAGTTTGCGGTTATGTACTCATCAAACCTGGGTCAACACTTACCGTCATTGGTACGGGACTGGAAGTTCAGGGCGATTTCACATGCAATGGTATATATACACATGCAGGATCTGGTTCAAAACTTTTATTCTCAGGGGCAATTCCACAAAATGTTACTGGTACCGGTTCAATTTCCACATGGAAACTTGAATTCAATAAAACATTCAGCAATATCACAGTCAATAATAATATGAATGTTTATGGAAATCTGAATTTGCTAAACGGTATTGCATTCACATATCCATCAACAAAAATTATTGTACAAAAAGGTGCAACAGCAACCAATGCGTCGAATCTAAGTTTCGTGAATGGTCCAATCCAGAAAAAAGGAGATGAGGCATTTATTTTCCCTGTAGGAAAAGGCAATGACTATCAGGCTGCAGGTATGAATACCGGTTCAGGAGCACTTACAACCGATGCTTTCACTGCTGAATATTTTCATGATAATCCACAATCCGTATACGGAAACAATGTGGGACCCGGAATAAATCATATAAGTGCATGTGAGTATTGGATTATTACAAAGGATGCAGGGAATGCTCAAAAAAACATAACACTTACCTGGGACGGAAATAGTTGCGGAGTAACAAATTTATCAGAGTTGCGAGTTGCCCGATTCAATAATTCCATGTGGGTAAATGAAGGTAACACTGCAACAGCAGGAAGCACATCTTCAGGAACAATTACAAGCGCAGTAACTACAGGCTATGGCCCGTTTACTCTTGCATCAACAACGATACAAAATCCACTCCCGCTAACATTACTTTATTTTACTGGTGATTATACAGGTAAAGACGTCAAACTTGCCTGGGTAACTGCAGCTGAAATCAATAACCTATCATTTACCGTCGAAAGAAGTAACGATGGAAAATCTTTTTCAGATATCCTCACCATGCCGGCGGCCGGCAACAGTACCGTTCTAAATAATTATTCAGCGAAGGACCCTAATCCACTAATTGGAATTTCCTATTACAGGCTACGTCAGACAGATTATGATGGCAAATCTTCCTATAGTGACATAGTACCAATCAGAGTTATCAGAGAATCGATTGAGTTACTTTCGTTTTCTACTTCTAGACCCGATTCCAAAATAGAATTCGAAATTAATTTCCCGTATTCTGTTTCAGGGAAAATTGATATTTCTGATATGTCAGGCAGAGTTTTGCTGGCAACAAAATATAAATCCTCACCACAACAACAACAATTCTCCTTTGATACAGGAACTATGAGTGGAGGAATTTATTATTTAAGAATATACTATGACTACGATGTTATTGTAAAGAAATTCCTCTATTAGAAGCATTTACATTACTCTGAAAAAATAGCAATATTACATTTATATTTTTCAAAGTTTAATAACATATACTCTCGAAAGTAATACTTTTGAAAGTAAATACATGTTATGAAACTTTCTCCTGTCCCTCAGAATATTCCGGAATGGTTAGCTCTTAAGTCTGACTTAGTACCAGTCCCGCTCGCACACACACACATCTGTTTTGTATTATCGCGGGCAGTATTGGAAGCATTTTCACAGAATGTTTTTGAAGCGTTCAATGAAAAACCATTATCTCTTATTCAGGCTTCTGAAAAAACGCAATTAAATAAACGAGCTTTAAATAGTTTACTTAACGTTCTTTTATCGGCCGGATATTTTAAATATTCAAACGGTAATTATTCCCTTACCAAGCATTCTCGAAAATGGTGTCTGAAAGAAAGTAAACACAGCCTATACAATCAGCAAATGTTCAACCTCATCTGCTGGGACTGGATGAATCATATGCCCGAATTTCTGAAGACAGGCAAAGGACTTCAATACCATGATACATTTAACGAAGCAGAATGGGAATTGTATCAGAAAGGAATGGAGAGTGTTGCTGCAAATACGTCTACAACATCTGTTAAGATTGCGCCACGTTTAACAAATCCTGTAAGTATGCTCGATATCGGTGGCTCACATGGACTTTACAGCGCAGCATTTTGCAATAAATATCCATCATTGAAATCAACAATTTTAGATCTTCCTCAAGCCGTCGACAAAGCTGAACCATTGCTTCGTGCAAAATACAAAGGCAATAATATTCAGTACAGAAAAGGAAATGCACTAAGTGACGATTTCGGAAATGATGAACATGATATTGTGCTCATGTCAAGTCTAATGCATCATTTTTCTGAAGAACAAAATTTATCAGTAAGTAAAAAAATTTCAAAATCACTTAAGAAAGGTGGATATTTTATCATACAAGAATTCATCAGACCAGAACCATCATCAAATATGGATATGCTCGGTGCTACACTCGATTTGTTTTTCAACCTTAGCAGCACGAGCGGCAATTGGTCTATCGATGAGCTCATAGCCTTTCAGAAAAAATCCGGCTTAACACATGTCAGGACAAACAGGTTTATGATGTTGCCGGGGTTTGTGCAGGTTATAGGAAGGAAGAATCAAGAACCAAGAATCAAGAACCAAGAATCAAGAACCAAGAATCAAGAACTAAGAACCAAGAACTAAGAATCAAGAATCAAGAACCAAGAACTAAGAACTAAGAACTAAGAATCAAAAATCAAGAACAAAGAACAAAGAACAAAGAACAAAGACTTCGTACTTAAAAATAATTTATCATATCTTTCTGATCATAATTTAGGTAAATGCATTTAATTTGGGAAATGCATGCTGAAAATTTTGGTTTCTATTAACTATGCCAGCAACACGAAAGGCTATACGTACAACATTACTTAGTATCGTTGGGAATACCGGCATTGCTATGACAAAATGGATAACA
>JANPNV010000131.1:0-1932 GCA_031427625.1 Bacteroidota bacterium | reverse complement strand
TCGTTTTTCATTGAACACTTGAGTTGATGCAATGTAGCGAATTTATTTGCGGTGTTTGATTTCAGGAGGTAGTTACTACCTTTTTTTCAAGTCAAAATTAAGGGTGGCGGATGAGCTTTCTTCCATGCAGTGTAGGTGTCTGATTATTCCGGTGATCCTATACCACCTATTCCGGATGCTAAGCCACCCCTTTTTTGGTGATTGGATTTGACGGGTTAAAGTTATTTATTTTCTGGTTTTTTTTTCTTAATGATTCTCCTTTTAATTCAATTCGATGTGCGTTAGCCATCAGACGGTCCATAATAGCATCAGCAAGAGTAGGTTCATTGATTGATTCATGCCATTTATTGATTGGTATCTGGGAAGCAATTAATATTGAACGTTTCGCGTAGCGATCTTCCAGTATTTGTAACAGAGCAAGTCTTGTGCTCTGATCCATCGGTGCTAGTCCAAAATCGTCTAAAATTAACAGCGAAGTTTTTTCCAGTTGGTTGAGCAGCTTCACAAAAGTTCCATCCAATTTTGCCATCATCAGTTTTTCGGTAAAGCGATTCAGGTTCAGATAAAGTGTTTTGTATCCCATTACGCAGGCCTGGTGTCCGAAGGCGCAGGCGATAAAACTTTTTCCTGAACCTGTTGCACCGCTGATCAGGATGTTTTCGGCTCGATCCAGATAAGAACAATCGGCCAGCTGAAGAATTTGTTCTTTTGGAAGATTCCTGTCTTTGGTAAAAGATATTTCTTCGAGCATGGCAGCGTAACGAAGTTTACTGAGTTTCAGAAAAAATTGCGTTTTGGAATGCACTCTGTTTTGCTGTTCTGCATCACAGAGCTGAGCAAGCATGGTGTGAGCTTCCGGTTGTTGATTGGTGGAAAGCTGAAGCACGCTTTCATAACTTCGGACCATGCCGGAAAGTTTTAAATCCTTTAAATCCTTTAATTGTTGTAAGGTGGCTGTTGTGTTCATTTGATTTTTGTAGTTAGACAGTTATTTTTATTTATAATTGATTCCACCACGGATATTTTCGTGAGTGGGAATAGTATTATTAGTAGGTTCTTCGGTTTTGTCAAGATTGTTCTTGAGAATATTCTGTATAATTCCGTAGTTGGCATAGGGTGCATCAAGAGCACGCTTACAGGCTGCTTCCAAACGATTGTGTCCATAAAGTTTTCCAAGACGAAAGATGCCCAGACAACTGTTAAAGGTTTGTTCCGGAAAAACTTTGGAAGTAAGTATGCGTGCAATAAATGATTTTGTAGAAGGACCAATTACTTCAGCCTGGTTCATGAACGAGTCAACATTCCATCCTTTGCGTTCATGCATATAGGCATGATTAGCCGGTCGATGTTCCAGTATGGTGGTATAACCATGTTTTTTATAATTACGCGAATGAAGTGCGACTCTTTTATATTCATAATAAATTTCAACAAGATCGTTTGTGTAAATTATTTTCAATTTTTTACCGATCAAGGTATACGGCACGCTGTATTGGTGAAAGTCTTCTCCTAAAATCACATGATAATTTTTCTGCACCTTGGCCATTGCAGTATGACGAATAGTATAGGGCTGTTCGGGTAATTTTTTAAGAAGGTGTTTTTCTTCTTTATCAAAAATCATCTTCCGACTAAAATCTTTTCTCTGAAAATTCTTATCGTGATGTTTTTCCAATTGAATACGAATGGCATGATTGAGCTCCTTCAGGCTAAAAAAAATCTCGTCACGCAAGGGAGCATAAATACGTTTGTAAGCAATGTTGACCGCACTTTCTACGCTGGCCTTATCACGTGGCTTGCGTACGCGCGCAGCCATCACAGTGAGCCCATAGTACGTACCGAAAAATTCCATCGCCTCAGTAAATGTGGGTTCATACCGGTTAGATTTTGTAACAGCAGTTCTTAAATTATCACTCTTGATGCTTTGAGGAGAACCTT
>JANPNV010000130.1:0-7878 GCA_031427625.1 Bacteroidota bacterium | reverse complement strand
AGATTCCGAATTTTTGAAACAAGCGGAATATGTGGTCCGTGAACTCTGTTTCCAAGTTTTGTCCGTAGCAACTCTGCAAATACAGCAGCTGCTTCTTGCACAACCTCGCTATCTTTATGTCGGAGAGTTATTTCTATAAGTCTGGAATGTGGTGGATAGCCGAATCTGTTTCTTTCATTTAAATCGCGGCGATAAAAATTCTCATAATCATTGTTAACCACATCAGATATCACCCAATGATCCGGTTGATGAGTCTGAATGATCACCTTACCTCTCTTCAGCTTTCGTCCCGACCGGCCACTGACCTGAGCAATTAATTGATAGCTTCTTTCAAAAGAACGAAAGTCAGGAAAGTTTAGAAGCTGATCTGCATTGATAATGCCCACCGTGCTCACATTATCGAAGTCGAGTCCCTTTGTCACCATCTGCGTACCCACTAATATATCAACTCTTCCCTCTTCGAAATCACCTATTATTTTTTGAAATGATGTCTTCGTCCTCGTTGAGTCCATATCCATCCTTGCAATCCTCGAATCAGGAAAAAATAAGGCAATCTCCTCTTCAATTTTCTCCGTTCCAAATCCTTTTACCTCTAAGCGAAAATCACCACAATTCTTACAGTTGGCTGGGACATTTTCAACATAGCCGCAGTAGTGGCACTTCAATAAATTACTGTGCTTATGATAAGTCAGAGTGACTGAACAATTTTTACAATGAGGAATCCAGTCACAATTAGTACATTCAATATAATTCGAAAAACCTCTGCGATTTTGAAAAAGAATAACCTGTTCCTTATTACCCAATGCCTCTTGAATTGCCGTAAGGAGTTCCGGAGTAAAGTGGGATTTCATCAGTTTCTTTCTTTTCGCCTCTCTCACATCAGCAAGAATTAATTCAGGCATCTGCATACCGCCATGTCTTTCTTTTAATTTCACCAATCCGAAACGATTATTCTCAGCATTAAAGTAACTTTCCATCGATGGAGTTGCCGAACCCAATAATGTCTTCGCCTTGTGAATGTGCGCAAGCATAATTGCCGAATCCCTACCGTGATACCTTGGTGCAGGATCTGATTGCTTAAAGCTCTGGTCATGCTCTTCGTCCACTACGATAAGTCCAAGATTCGTAAATGGCAGAAACAACGCCGATCGTGCACCAATAATTATCTGAGCGCGTTTGTTTTTCCCTCCCGAAAATTCTAATACATGATTCCAGATTTCGACTCTTTCATTGCTGCTGTATTTCGAATGATAAACTCCAACCTTATCACCAAAATATTTCTGCAATCGCACGATTAACTGTGTAGTCAGTGCAATTTCCGGAAGCAGATACAGAACCTGCTTCCCCGCCAGAATCATTTCATTGATCAGATGAATATATACTTCCGTCTTGCCACTCGATGTTACACCATGTAAAAGAGTCACATCATGTTCAACAAAAGTTTTTTTTACTTCTTCAAGTGCCTTTTCCTGAAACGTGCTAAGTATAAGCGGATCAATTAATTTTTTCCTAACCGCTGGAATTCTGTCAACAATAACATCAAATTCCGTCAGGATATTGTTCAACACCAATGTATGAACTGAACTTTTTGAAACACCTTCATGCTGAAGCATCACAGTCTTCTTTACTGATTCCCTTTCCTTATCGTCAAAAAGATACTTCATGAAAATCAGTAGCGTCTCCATTTGCTTAGACTTCCTCGCATCTTTTTCCAGTTGATGAAACAGTTCTTCGAGTGCAGACTCATTCTTATAAGTATCTGACAACCGGAGATAGGCATCTTTCCTAGGTTTGTAACGAAGGTTAATGTCTTCGCTGAGAATGATCAGATTTTTCGCTATCGCATTCTTCAATATCTGATGAACCGATGTCTTATTCAAAAGCTTTACGATTTCATCGATCGTAATTTCCTTTCTTGATTGAAGGGCTTCAACGATTATTTCTTCGCTGGGAGTCAGATCAGTTCGTTCTTCATTCCCTTCGATAAGCATTACCTTCGTTTCGCTCTGTAGCTTTAATGCTGCTGGCAATGATGCATTCATTACCTCACCAATGGTACACATATAATAAGAGGCCATCCATTCCCAAAATTCAAATTGCCTTTCATTGACCAGCGGCTGCTCGTCGAGGACAGATTGAATTTCCTTAATCTCGAAATCATTCTTTGGAGAATCATGAATCCTTCTGATTATAGCGGAGTAAATTTTATTTTTTCCGAATGGTACGATTACCCGCTTTCCTGCCTCCACCTCTGATACAAAAATTTCAGGAACGCTGTATGTAAACAGGTTCTGAACGGGTAACGGTAGAATTACGTCGACAAAAAGGACTGGCATCGGGTAAAAATAGCACAAAGAAACTTTACCGTTGCTATTACATTCAATATCGTTTCTTAATATATTGCTTCGTACTTTTGGCACATGTACCGCTTGTTACTTTTATTAATCGTATTGAATCTCAGCGTCTACGCTCAAAAAACCGAGAAGATTGAATTGCTGAATGCCGATGTGAGCGAATACGATGCAAGCGTAAATGCTAAGGCAACCCGCCTTTTGGGTAATGTCATTTTCAGGCATCAGAAAGCGACTATGTACTGCGATAGTGCCTATCTATACAGAGATGAGAATCGCCTCGAAGCATTCAACAATATCAGAATCCTGCAGGGTGACTCGATGACACTCACAGGAAACCGGTTATTGTATGATGGCAATACGAAGGTTGCCCAGGTTTTTGATAAAGTATTAATGACTGATAAAAAAATGACGCTTCGTACAGCCCGGTTGGATTACGATATGAAGAACGATATTGCATTTTATACTGACAGTGCCAATATTGTTGATGGTGAAAATGTGCTTACGAGTAAGCTTGGTTATTATTACAGCGATACAAAAGATCTTTTCTTCAAGCATAATGTCCTTCTTGTAAATCCAAAGTATACGATGACATGCGATACACTAAAATATAACACAATTAGCAAGACTGCTTTTTTTCTCGGACCGACATACATTCATTCATCAGACAATTTAATCTATTGCGAACGGGGTTGGTATAATACTGAAACACAAAAGTCGAATTTCCGGGATAATTCATATCTCCAGACGAAGGAGCAACGGCTGAAGGGTGATAGCGTTTATTACGACAGGAATTCCGGCATCGGAAGAGTTTTTGGAAACGTTTCCATCATAGACACAACCAATAACATTATCATCAATGGTGATTATGGCGAGTATCATGAAATGACAGACTCCTCCTGGGTTACCGGTCATGCACTAATGACGCAAATTTATAATAATGATTCGATGTTCCTTCATGGTGATACGTTAATGGCTATAGGCATTCCAAAAAAAGACACGACAGAGAAAAAACATGACAAGAAAAATTTGTATGCTTTTCATTCAGTGAAAATATTTAAAAGTGATCTTCAGGGAGTATGCGATTCATTGGTATTTAATAAAAACGATTCAACAATCAGAATGTATTATTCTCCGGTATTATGGTCTGGACTTAATCAGCTAACGGCAGACTCTGTAACGCTTCAGACAGCGAATTCAGAAATAACAAATATTTATCTGGTAAATAATTCCTTTATCGCAGCACAGGCTGATAGTGATAAAACAGTTCTGCTAGATTCAGCACGGTATAATCAGATTCGTGGAAAGAACATGACCGGTTTTCTGAATAAGAATAAACTATACAGGATCAATGTGACAGGAAACGGTCAGACAATTTATTATGCGAAGGATAAAAGACAGAAAAATTTCGGTGTCAACCGCGCAGATTGCAGCGATCTCGTCATTTATGTAGAGGAAAATAAAGTTAAATCGCTGACACTTTTAAATGAACCTGATGGAACACTTTACCCTATCAGAGAACTGTCGGCAAATGAGTTGAGGTTAAAAGGATTTCGTTGGTATGGAGATTTACGTCCGCGCACGAAGGAAGATTTAATAAACAACTAAATAGGTCGCATGAAACATGTTGAAAATAAAATACGCGTAGATAAATGGCTTTGGTCTGTCCGGCAATATAAAACACGATCCCTTGCCACTGAGGCATGTGATAAAGGCCGCATTATTATCGACGAACTCCCTGTGAAGCCATCCAGACTTGTAAAAGAAGGTGATGAAATATCGATTAAACGAACAGGGCTGTTGCGGCGGTTAAAAATAATAAAACTTACGACTGGTCGGCTCAGTGCTAAATTAGTCGAAGAATATGTCGTTGATTTAACTCCCAAAGATGAAATAGACGCCTATAAAGCAAGGCTTACCCGAATGACAATTTTCCGGGATCCGGGAACAGGCAGACCTACCAAGCGCGACCGTCGTGTCCTTGACGATTTTTTTGATAAGGCTGACGACGAATAATTTCAAATTACCTAATATCCCAACCAATTTTTCGTTTCACCTTCAAGAAATTTTTGTTTATAAATTAGCATCATTTACGGTCTACATTTCTACTCAAACATCTATTTTAGGCGCTCGTCTGAAATTCAGATAAAAGCTCAATTAGCCCTAAAAAGTTCTCTTTTATCCTAATCAAATCAATATTAATTACCATGAGAGAAAAAAAGTCAATCGATGAATTGAAGAAAATAGCTTCACAAGTAAGACGCGACATTGTCCGACAAGTAAACATGGCCAATTCCGGTCATCCGGGAGGTTCATTGGGATGTGCCGATTTCTTCACTGCACTCTATTTTCATCAGATGGATTATTCATCTGATGTATTTTCGATGGATGGAAAAAATGAAGACTTATTTTTTCTGAGTAATGGACACATCTCTCCTGTATGGTACAGCGTTCTTGCCCGTGCCGGATTTTTTGATGTTAAAGAACTGGCAACATTTCGTAAAATTGATTCCCGGTTACAAGGACATCCAACTACGCATGAAGGTCTGCCCGGAATTCGTGTTGCCAGCGGATCGCTCGGTCAGGGAATTAGTGTGGCCATAGGAGCCTCTCGTGCGAAAATTTTAAATAAAGATTCGCATCTGGTTTATTGTCTTTGTGGTGATGGTGAAATGGAAGAAGGACAAATATGGGAAGCAGTTATGTATGCCGGCGCGAAAAAAGTCGATAACATTATTCTTACAGTTGATGTCAACAATCAACAAATTGACGGATCAGTTGACAAGGTTCTTCCTTATGGAAATCTCTTTCCGAAATTTGAAAGTTTTGGATGGCATGTAATTGAAACCGATGGAAACATTATGGAAAATCTAGTGAAGACATTGGAACTCGCCAAAGATTCGACAGGAAAAGGAAGACCGGTTGTTATCCTGATGAAGACTGAGATGGGACAAGGTGTTGACTTCATGATGCACTCTCATAAATGGCATGGCATTGCTCCTAATGCAGAACAAACATCTGCTGCACTTACACAATTAGAAGAAACACTTGGCGATTTTTAATACATCTATGCATTTACATATCACCCTATTTTTCATCTTATCTTTTTCGATTACTTCTTTCGCACAAAAGAAAAAAGTGGATGCGCCACAGCTTACGCGTATTGAATTTCTTTTTGATGCTTCTCAGAGTATGTATGGAAAATGGCAGAGTGGTGCAAAGATTGACGTAGCTAAATCTCTAATGGCACAATTACTCGACAGCCTCAGATACGTCGGCAACATCGAATTAGCTTTACGCGTATATGGTCATCTGAAACCTTTTCCTCCACAGGACTGTGACGATAGCCGTCTTGAGGTACCATTTTCAAAAGGAAATATCCCACACATTCAGACAGTACTGAAGAATTTAATTCCGAGGGGAACAACACCAATTGCAAAGTCGCTTGAGCTTTGCGGCAACGACTTCCCTCAAGATCCTTCAAGAAATATTATCATCCTCATAACTGATGGCATTGAAGAATGCGGTGGCGATCCATGCGCCATTTCAGCAGCGCTTCAGAAAAAAGGGATCTTTTTAAAACCATTTGTAATTGGACTCGGACTCGATCCTGCATTAAAAAAAACATTTGAATGCGTAGGAAGGTATTTTGATGCTACCAATGAAAACATGTTTAAAGATGCATTGAATATTGTAATCTCACAGGCGCTGAATAATACAACGATGCAGATAAATCTGCTTGATGAATACAACAATCCAACAGAGACAAATGTAAATATGACATTGTATGATACATATACCGGTCAGATAAAATACAATTACATCCATACACTTAATTCAAGAGGCATTCCAGATACACTTGTGATTGATCCATTGCCCATTTACAAAGTCGTTGTACATACTATCCCTCCTGTCTCCAAAGATTCAATAATATTGACACCGGGAAAACATACAACGATTGGTATTGATGCACCGCAGGGAGATTTACTTCTGAAGTTTGATGGTTCAGCGGAGTATTCAAAGATTCAGGCCATTATCAGGAAGCATAATGAGATGAAGACTTTGAATGTGCAGGACTTTAATACGCAGGTACGATACATCACCGGAAAGTATGATCTGGAAATATTAACGACGCCAAGAATAAATCTGGAGAATGTAGATGTTGCACAAAGCAAAACAACGACACTAAAAATTCCGCGACCCGGAATAGTTACTCTTATTGCTACCAATCCCGGTTATGGAAGTATTTATAACGGCGATAATTCCGGAATAAACTGGGTATATAACATGAGCAATACACAGTCGAAAGAAACCATTATTCTTCAACCCGGAAAATACAAAGTCGTTTTCCGTCCAAAGAATTCGAAAGAAACAATTTATACTATCGAAAAAGAATTTTCCATCGTATCAGGAGAATCGAGTGTTGTATTATTAAATTAGTATTGGGCTAATCAGAAAAATTATGAAGAAATTTACCTTTACAGAAAAAAAAGATACTCGCTCCGGTTTTGGCGCTGGACTTTTAGAGTTGGGAAAAACAAATCCTAATGTTGTTGCATTATGTGCTGATCTTACGGGATCACTGAAGATGGATGCATTCGAAAAAGAATTTCCGGAACGTTTTTTTCAGATTGGAATTGCAGAAGCAAATATGATGGGCATTGCTGCAGGACTTACGATCGGTGGAAAAATTCCTTTCACAGGAACATTTGCAAATTTTTCTACGGGAAGAGTATATGATCAGATCAGACAGAGCATTGCATACTCAGGAAAGAATGTGAAAATATGTGCTTCGCATGCAGGAATTACTCTTGGAGAAGATGGCGCAACGCATCAGATTCTCGAAGACCTGGGAATGATGCGCATGCTGCCCGGAATGGTTGTCATCAACACATGCGATTATAATCAGACGAAAGCTGCAACGATTGCCATTGCTGATTACAAAGGTCCGGTTTATCTGCGGTTCGGAAGACCCGTTGTTCCTGTCTTCACTCCTGCCGATCAGAAATTTGAAATAGGAAAAGCCATCACCTTTAACGAAGGCACTGATGTAAGTATTTTCGCTACTGGACATTTGGTATGGAAGGCACTCGAAGCATGTGGGATCCTGGAAGAAAAAGGAATCAGTGCAGAGGTCATCAATATTCATACGATTAAACCATTGGATAAGGAAGCGGTCTTAAAATCTGTCAGGAAAACCGGATGTGCAGTTACAGCAGAAGAACATCAGATAAACGGCGGACTTGGCGATGCAATTTCACATGTTCTTTCAAACAATTTCCCTGCACCTGTTGAGTTTGTTGGAATAATGGATATGTTCGGAGAAAGCGGTATTCCGGAATTGCTGATGAAAAAATACGGACTGGAAGCAGAAAATATCGTAGCCGCTGCAGAGCGTTCGATACAAAGAAAAAAACAAGAACTGACACACTCCTGAAATTATAAGGAGCAGTCGTTAATCATTCTATGAACGAATACAGTGATACAGAGCTCCTCGAAAAATTTAAGGACGAAAGCTCCAGGCATT
>JANPNV010000129.1:0-48863 GCA_031427625.1 Bacteroidota bacterium | reverse complement strand
ATAATTTACTGTGCCGACTGAGTTCGAAACTGTACCAGCTATTACAGAGCCATTACTTCCTCCAAAACATGTAACATTTGTATGATTACATGTTCCTATTGCTAAGGCAGCAGAAGGTCCGCCGATTGTAAATGTAGCAGTTCCTGTACAACTAGATGCATCTGTATATCCTGCTGTATAATTTCCTGCAGCTAGGTTACTAAATGTATTAGCTACGGTTGTGCCAAGAGCTGGAATAGAATTTAATGTCCATACAATAGGTGCTGTTGCACCAGTTAAAGTAACTGTAGCAGCACCATTAGCTCCGCTAAAACAAGTTACAGGTGTATTACCGGACACTGCAGAAGTAACACTACACCCTGCTGTTGGTGTTGTCAAAACACAGGGTGGAATAGCAACAAAAGTAGTCGCCGTTGTCTGGTTAAAGGTAGTACTGGTTGTTGCACCATTTACATAAAGTACAGCTCCATTTCCACTTGAGAAATAAGCAATATTAGCTAATTGACCACCCACCCAATTAGTATTTGTAATCTTCATTGAAAAACGGCCTACACGAATTGCAGGTCCGCCTGCTGGTAAACTTACAGCATTAGCAGATGTGTAATTTCCTGTACTCATGGTTAATTGCATTAACCGTGTAGAGGCAGTATAAGACATATTGTAATTCGTTGGTAAGGCAACGAAAGAAAGAGGCATGTCTGTAGTTCCTGATATATATGTTAGGGCATATGTATTTGTTCCGGCAGGTACTATTCCTGCACCATGTGTTAATCGGAATGATGCTGAGTTAATTTTCAATGGCAATGTACCATCGTTTAACAGCAAAAACTCAAACTGAAATTCATTTGCAGAAATACTGCAATTGGTAATTGACATTTGTAAATGCGCTTGCGAAAAGCCTTTGATTGAAAATGTCATCATGAGGACAACAAGACTCCAAAGACCTTTATTCATCATTCTTCTGGTAGGATTTTTTTTCATAATGCCTGCTACGTTTGTTTTGAACATTGGTTTTAATTTGACATGAACTTAATCTGCGATTTATTCATCACAGAAATCTAATACTATTTAATGGCAGAATATACTTTCGAATGGGTAGAAAGTCAATAAAATTTGGGTAAACAACTATTTTAGATCGTCTAAAATGTTGTCATGCCTAAATTTATAAACTTCGTTGATGTGTGTGGTATTCGCATCCACTGGTAGTGAGTCGAAGTTAATCAATAAATCAACTCATTCATATTAACTAATTGCTAATTATATGAACACAACTAGTTTTTCATTGTCAATGCTTAAAAAAAACCTTAAAAAGATGATTGGGATAATTTCACCCATAAAAAGCAGTGTTTTACCAATGTAATCAAATTGTCATAATCTCTTTTTCCTTTGCTTCCAGATGCTTATCAACAACAATAATAAATTGATCAGTTATTTTTTGAACCTGATCTTCCAAGTCTTTTACCACATCTTCAGGAACTGTCTTAGCCTCTTTTTTAATATGTTCATTTGCATCCCGACGTGCATTGCGAATACCAACTTTGCAATGTTCTGCCTCAGCTCTTGTTTTTTTAACAAGATCCTTTCTACGTTCTTCTGTAAGTGTCGGAATATTTATTCTAATTAATGTGCCATCATTCTGAGGATTAAAACCAAGATTGGATCCCTGAATTGCTTTTTCTATCGGGATAAGCATCGACTTTTCCCATGGTTGAATCGCGATTGTTCTTGCATCGGGAACTGTAACACTACTTATCTGCGAAAGAGGTGTAATAGTTCCGTAGTAATCTACGTGAACACTATCAAGCATGGATGGATTCGCCCTGCCAGCTCTTATTTTTGCAAGTTCCACTTCTAAATGCTCAATTGCTTTTTGCATGTGCATTCTGGATTCGTTGATAATTTTATTCGGGTCTAACATGTCATTTAAATTTGCTGACAAGCCACAAAATTCTGGCTGTGATAATTAATATATAATTTGATTAAAACTCTACTAATGTTCCTATTTGTTCTCCTCCCAGCACTTTAAGAAAGTTGCCATTCTTATTCATATTAAATACAATAATGGGAACTTTGTTTTCATTACACAATGTAAAAGCTGTCAGATCCATAACCTTCAGTCCTTTTTCATATACTTCATCGAAAGTTACCGTATTATATTTAACTGCATTTTTATCTTTTTCCGGATCGGAAGAGTAAATTCCGTCAACACGTGTTCCTTTCAGAATAACATTCGCTTCGATTTCTATTGCCCTTAATGATGCAGCAGTATCCGTTGTAAAATAAGGATTTCCCGTTCCTGCACCAAAAATTACAACACGCCCTTTTTCAAGATGTCTGACGGCTCTTCTTTTAATATAAGGCTCACAAATCTGTTCCATTTTAATAGCAGATTGAAGCCGCGTATTAACTCCTATCTTTTCCAATGCAGATTGCAGCGCCATACTATTAATCACTGTCGCTAACATTCCCATATAGTCACCCTGCACTCTGTCGATCACATCTTCTGCATCATTTCCCACTCCACGGAAAATATTACCTCCGCCTATTACAATGGCAACCTGAACACCTGCATTTACTGCATCGCGTATGTCTTCTGCATAATGCTTTAGCCGGTTATGATCGATGCCAAATTCCTTCTCTCCCATCAGGGCTTCTCCGCTTAACTTAAGTAGTACGCGCTTGTATTTCATAATTTAATGTGGTTACGAAAATAAACAAACAAATCAGAATGTAATAATGCAATTTATTGTTGCCTGATTTCATGGTATTGAAAAAAAAGGACAAAAAAAAAGGAAGACTAATCTTCCTTTTAAATTTATCCGAGTTTTACTCTTTTCATCGCCGTAATTTTGAGGTTTTTATCAATTCCTTCAAGATACTGACGAATAGTTTTCTTCTCATCCTTAATAAATTGCTGATTAAGCAGCGTATATTCAGAATAGAATTTATTGATTTTGCCTTGTGCGATTTTCTCAATCATATTTTCCGGCTTTCCTTCTGCGCGGATCTGTTCTTTCACGATGTCAACTTCACGATCAAGCAAAGTGGGATCCACATCATCTTTATCGATGGCAACAGGAGCCATAGCGGCAACTTGCATTGCGATATCGCGACCAGGGTCATTTATTTTTGCATCAGAAATATTGAAACCTACCATTGATGATAGTTTATTTCCGGGATGATTATAAACTACGACTTTATCCGTCTTTACATTTTGGAAATCAACTACGTCGATCTTCTCCCCTATTTTGCCCATCTGTTCGATGAGTGTCTCAGCTACTGTCTGATTACCCAGTTTCAACACCTTTAACTCATCTATTGTAGATGGATTGTTCTTCATGGCAAGATCCAGAATAGATTCACCGTATTTAACAAAGTCAGTATTCTGAGCAACGAAATCTGTCTCACAGCAAACTGCCACAATTATTCCTTGCTTTCCGTCTGCACTTGTTTTACCGAATACATATCCTTCTTTCGCTTCACGATCCTGACGATTAGCTGCAATTTTTTGTCCTTTTTTTCTTAAAATATCAATAGCGGCTTCAAAATCACCATTGGCTTCTAAAAGGGCTTTCTTGCAGTCCATCATTCCTGAACCGGTTTGCTGACGAAGCTTATTTACGTCGGCTGCACTTATTGATGCAGTTGTCATTTTAACTCTCCTTAAATATTTTGATTAATAAACTATTTTACTTTTTGCGTGTTGTAGTTGTAGCACCACGACGCGGTCGTGCTTTTGGTGCACCCGCTTCTTTTACAGGCTCATCTTCATCCGTCATTACCATATCTGACGATTCAGATTTTTCGCTTTCTGCAAGTGCTTCAGATTCTTTTTCCTTCTCTATCTCTTTATCCACTTTACGCTCTGCAAGTCCTTCTTCAATCGCTTTCACCATTGTTTCAACGATTATTGCAATTGATTTTGTTGCATCATCGTTTGCCGGAATTGCAAAATCTACCTCTGTAGGGTCTGTATTTGTATCTGTAATAGCAAAAGTCGGAATGTTGAGTTTTTGAGCCTCAGCAACTGCAATATGCTCTTTCATGATATCAACAATAAAGAGTGCTGCGGGAAGTCTGCTCAGGTCGATAATACTACCTAGAAATTTCTCCATCTTAGCTTTCTGACGAGTGATCTGAAGACGCTCCTTCTTGGAAATATTTTCAAATGTTCCATCAGTAGCCATCTTCTCAAAACCTGTCATCTTCTTTACTGACTTTCGTACAGTAGCAAAATTCGTCAGCATTCCACCGGGCCAGCGCTCAGTAATGTAAGGCATGCTTACACGCTCAGCGGCATTGGCAACAATTTCTTTCGCTTGCTTTTTTGTCGCAACGAAAAGAATTTTTTTGCCCGACTTAGCTATTTGCTTCATGGCTGATGCCGCTTCCTCAATTTTAGCAACTGTTTTATTAAGATCGATAATGTGAATACCTCTGGCCTCCATGAAAATATATGGCGCCATACGCGGATTCCACTTGCTCTTAAGATGGCCAAAGTGAGCACCTGCATCTAATAATTCCTGATATGAAACTCTTGACATTGAATTTGGATTACTGTGTTTGAATTTTCTGTTATAATGACTTTCGGATTCTCCAAAAGACAATTGACGATTAACGTTTAGAGAACTGGAATTTCTTACGTGCTTTTTTCTGACCAGGCTTTTTACGCTCAACCATTCGTGGATCACGAGTCAACAAACCTTCCTTACGAAGTACAGGCTTGTTCTCCTCATTGATTTTCACAAGTGCACGGGCAATACCCAATCTTGATGCCTCGGCCTGACCTTTAATTCCGCCGCCATCAACATTTATTTTTATATCGTAATTTTCCTTGGCATTTATAGCCGCTTGTGCCTGAGTAACAATATACTGAAGCGGTCCTGTAGGAAAATATTCTTTAAAATCTCTTGAATTCACGGTGATGGCACCGTTACCGCTATCTAAATAAACTCTTGCGATAGATGTTTTTCTTCTTCCGATACAATGGATTACTGCCATGCTAATTAAAATTTAATTTCTTTTGGTTTTTGTGCTGAATGCGGATGCTCTGTTCCTACATATACATGAAGGTTACGGAATAGCTCACGCCCTAAACGATTCTTTGGAAGCATACCGCGAATTGAATTCTCCAGAATAAGAGCCGGATTCTTTTTCAACCATTGGGTCGGATTCGCAAAACGTTGTCCTCCCGGATATCCCGTGTATCGAACGTATTCCTTATCATCCATTTTTTTTCCTGTAAAACGAATCTTCTCGGCATTGATGATAATAACATTATCACCACAATCTACATGAGGTGTAAAGTCCACTTTATGTTTGCCACGAAGAATTCTCGCTACTTCTGACGATAAACGTCCAACCACTTGCTCTTCAGCATCAACCAGTACCCACTTTTTGTCTACTGTTTGTGCATTTGCTGAAATGGTCTTATAACTTAATGCATCCACTTTAATGATTTTTTAAGGGTTTTTCCCATTGAATATTGCTACTTCAGAAGGGGTTGCAAAAGTAGGATTTATTTTGATTGTACCAAATGCGGTGTTGAATACTTTTTCATAATACTGATGAACATTTCATTTCCTGACTATTTGGTAATAAAGAATTTGTCCTCATTCATATAAAAACTCAATGAATTCGGTGATATAAAATAGGATTTACTTCCGTTTTTAGACTAATTTTGGAGTTATTTACAATTAAAAGCTAATATTTCTTGTATTCATGACAAAAATACTCATTTCGGGCGGCAGCGGATTTTTAGGCTCTCATCTCATCCCGTATCTTCAATCGAAGGATCATGATGTATCAATATTGAGCAGAAAAATACAACCTGATACTCCTACCTTTTTATGGGACATTGAAAAACAAACCATTGATCCGGCTGCTTTTCACGATACAGATGCCATTATTCACCTTGCAGGATCAGGAATTGCATCGGGACGGTGGACACTTGAGTATAAAAAAGAAATCCTGAACAGCCGTACTCAAAGCGCATATCTATTGTACAGAGAACTTAAAAAAAATCCCGGGCATAAGGTCAAAACACTCATCGCTGCATCTGCTATCGGATATTACGGTGACCCTGGCAATCAATGGGTTGACGAAAATTTTAAAGGTGCCGATGATTTTATGGGCAGAGTTTGTTCGGAGTGGGAAAAATCTACGTCGAGATTTGCCGAATTGGGAATCAGGGTAATTATATTAAGAATTGGTTTAGTCCTCGCCCCCGATGGAGGTGTTCTTCCAGCAATATCAACACCAATCAGATATTGTATTGGTGCACCATTGGGAAATGGTAAACAATACATGTCGTGGATACATATTAATGATCTTATACGAATGATTGCCTTCGTTCTCTATGAAGATAAAACGAATGGCGTCTACAATGCTGTTTCGCCTGTGCCGGTTATGCACGATGAATTTATGAAAATGCTCGGTATCGCTCTCAACAGACCTATCTGGCCATTTCACATTCCTGAATTTATTCTAAAAACAATACTAGGTGAAAAAGCAGTAATTGTTTTAAACGGCCAAAGAGTTTCGTCAGAAAAAATACGGATGGCGGGATTTAATTTTTTGCATACCGATCTTAAAAATTCATTGATTGAATTAACCGAAAAGAAAAGCTAATTACAAAATCAGAATTGAATTATTAAATAGTATGCAACTGCTTAATAGTATTACGCATTCGGTAGAATGATTTTTAAAAAATATAAAACGTGTCTAATCAAAATCATATAAATATTTTTTGGTTTCGAAGGGATCTTCGGCTCTATGACAATGCAGGACTATATCATGCACTTATATCAGGACAACCTGTACAATGCTTGTTTATTTTCGATTCCGATATACTTGATAATATCGAAATTAAAAAGGATCGCCGATTGGTTTTTATCCATTCTCAACTCGAGAAAATTAATCTTGAATTAAAAAAAAATGGAGCCACACTTATTGTGCGTCATGGCAATCCTTTAAAGGTCTGGGGAGAACTACTAATTGAATTTCAAATCGACAATGTTTATACAAATAACGATTATGAACCTTATTCCATAAAGCGTGATGAAGAAATAAATAGACTTCTTAAAAAAAATAATAAAGGTTTTTTCTCCTATAAAGATCAGGTGATATTTGAGAAAGATGAAATTCTAAAAGATGATGGAACTCCGTATGTTGTTTTTACTCCATTCATGAAAAAATGGCGATCAATAATTAATATTAAAGACATTGAAAATTATCAGAGCGAAAAGCATATGAATAGTTTTTACAAAATGAAAACTCATTCTATTCCATCGTTAAAAAGTATTGGCTTTGAAAATATGGCTATTGATTTTCCTATTCCGGACTTATCAAAATCGCTTATAAAAAACTACGAACAGACCAGAGATATTCCTTCCATTGAAGGCACAACCAGAGTCGGTGTTCATCTCCGTTTTGGCACTGTCAGTATTCGTCAACTCGTTAAATATGCATGGAATCTGAGTGATAAGTGGGTTAACGAGTTAATCTGGAGAGAATTTTACATGATGATCCTCTGGCATTTTCCTCATGTAATAGACAAGTCATTCAGATCAAAGTATGATATGCTTCAATGGCATAACAATGAAGACGAATTTGAAAAGTGGTGTGAAGGCAAAACCGGTTATCCGATAGTCGATTCCGGAATGAGGGAGCTTAACGAAACCGGATTTATGCACAACCGGTTAAGAATGATCACATCAATGTTTCTAACAAAATATCTTCTTATCGACTGGCGATGGGGAGAAGCATACTTTGCGCAAAAGCTTTTGGATTATGAACTGTCGAGTAATAACGGAGGATGGCAATGGAGTGCGGGAACAGGAGTAGATGCAGCTCCTTATTTTCGGATCTTCAACATGACTGAACAAACAAAACGTTTTGATCCAACTTTTGATTACATAAAAAAATGGTTGCCGGAATTTAATGAACAGAACTACCCTGCTCCAATAATCGATTATTCTTTCGCACGAAAAAGATGTCTCGATTTTTATAGAAGAAATTTGAAACAATAAAAAAATGATTTGTTTTTTTCATTTTTTGAGGCCTGATTCCCCGTTTGAAAACATTCTTTTTTCTTAGCAAATGTAATGTTCTATAGTCGTTTGGATTTACTTATGCAGGATACCTCCGTAAGAAATAATAGTGTTTCGAATAAGAACATATTGTATTTGGTGGGGTATGCATTTACTGTGCTTTGCCCTTCTGTCAGCGGTTTGCAGCAATGTAAATGCTGCTGTAAATACATACGGTATGAAAGCAGGGTTTGTCCGAAATAGCACCCTGATAGAAACGTCTGATGTAGCAAGTAACCTTTTTCGCGTAAACAACAATACGGGCAAAACTGTAAGATTTCATTTAAATTATTCTCTTCCTTCAGGCTGGTCAGTTTTAGGGAAAACTGATAAGGAATTTGCCTTGAATGACAATGACTCGTTGTTTATTCCTGTTAGAGTCATCCCTGATAAAAACATACAGGGCGGAACCAGTTACGTAATTACAATTATTCTGGCCTCAGATAAAAATGTTCAGTTCGCCGCTGAAAACTGGTATGTGAGCATGCCTTCTGTTTCTAAATGGACAGCACAACTTCCTGTCAAGTCTCAGTTTTTTATCAATAGCGTAGACTCTTCTGGCTTTACTGTCTATATAAAAAATGATGGCAACGCTGATGAGAATATCCGGTTAACCCTTATTCCTGATAGACGACTGGAAATATTACGTCAGAGTGATGGAGGAGCTTTGATACGTTCCTTTACAGTGCCGGTAAGCGCAGGAGGTGACACTACATTAATTTTTCCCGTGATATGTAAGCCATCAATGACGATAAATAAAGGTAGGGATGCAGATCTTAAATCGACGCCGACAAAGGAATCATATTCAATTCAGGTAATAGCAAAATCAACAAGTAGTCCTAAATCGTGGAGTGCAACCATGCAGTTTACAAAAGCAGGAAATCTTGCAAGGCTTTACGAATACGGAAGAACTTCAGTTCCACTTACACTTGAAGCTAATGTTTACGATGTATTATCGAATGGAACAACCATGTCGCTCGATGCTTATGGAAATACAGCATTTAAAGGAGGCAGATTATTGAACTATCGGTTCCAAACTGTATTCGTAACAAACTTTCTTAACGAAAATTCACTTCTGGGCAACAATCACTACATTGGATATTTTGATAACAACTCATCACTTGAAATAGGTGAAGTAAATGGTTGGGGACGTAGTCTCCTAACGGGACGTGGAATAAAGGGGTCATATAGATATGGGATAAATACAATTGGCGGCATCCTAACCCGTTCGCCCGGCTTTTTTAATAAATATCAATCAGAAGGGTATGGATTTTATCACAATCTGCGTTGGAAAAAGTTTGTCCTGAATAATAATTACAGTACTAACAGGAACGTCCGTATTGATATGAGCAATCAGTTGATCAGCTCTATGCTGGCAGTTAAGCTAAATACTTATCACCAGTTTTCTGTCGGAGGAGGTTATTCTATCGATCATTCGCTAGGAAAAAGTGCTTTGGGTTATGGATATGATTTTAACTATTCCGGATCGCATAGAAATTTTTGTTTCACTGTTGGAAATTCTCATGGATCACCTGAATATGTTCTGGCTAGAGGAGTGGATATGTATTCGACACGAACGACATGGTCAAAAAATCAAAAAAATACTTTTGCATTCTCATCACAAAATTTTACTCAACATCCTTCATACTTCGTCAACGGCTCTCTTCTTGACGGAAATTATATTCGATCCGACAGATATGAATTCCGTTGGGGGATTAATAGCAAAACATCTTCAGTAGCTATTAAACCTTCATATCAATGGGATGAGAACCGATCAATTCGTGTTGCTACAAAACTAGTAGGATTTGAATATAACGCTAAAAACATTTCTCATGTAAGAGTATCGATGACAGGATCCATGGGTTATTCAAAAGCAGTTGACTATACTCTGCCTGAATTTTTTGTATCACGGTTCACTACATATGCGAGATGGGAAAAATTTTATCTGAGTCTTCGATATACATATGGCCCAACTCAACTTGCCGAACAGGTCAGATTTTTACATGACAAAATAAATCCACAATCTGTTTACCTGATTGGATCTTACGATTATTGGATGATGAACAACAAAATACTTTTATCCACAACAGGAAATATGGTATATGAAACATATTTCAAGAAAGTAAATTTACGATTACGACCGGAATTATTTTATTATTCAGGAAACGGAATCCGATTCTCTTTCTATGCTTCTTTCTTTACTTCATCACAAGGAGCTAACCCGATGGTCGATGAGCTTTCAGGAAAAGGCGCTTTTGAAAAAATATCAAATACTGAAATGAATATGGGCTTTGGCATCAGAAAACAATTTGGGATACCGGTACCAGGAAAAAAATTCGTTACGATGAGAGTGATTGTTTATAAAGACGCAAACGGAAATCACAAACAGGATGCTAATGAAGAAGGAGTTGAAAACATGCTTATAAACGTAAGAGCAAAAAGTCTGTTTAATGAAGATTCCGTTTCCTATAAAACAGACAATGGGGAGGATATGATAAGTAATGAAAAGGGAGAAATAATTTACGAGAATATCCCAGCCGGAATCTATGCAATAAAATGTACGGCATTAACTCAAAACGGTGAATGGTTCGACAGCGACAATCATGAACGTAAAGTTGATTCGAAACAGACTATATATATAGCGCTTACTAAAGGAGTGAGGGTAACAGGATCGATTTTATTAGAGCGCGATAAATACACAAATGTTGAAAGCAATATTGATTTATCAAGGATCAGGGTTACGGCCGTTGATTCTTCGGGGAAATCCTATTCAGTTCTTACAGATTACAAAGGAGGTTTTGTAATAAATCTTCCTGCCAGTCAGTACATTTTATCGATAAATGATGCTGCTTTAGGCAGCGGATTCATGTTTATTCAGAATAAAATGAATATTGACCTTAGTAAAAACTTCGAAAACTTCTCAATTACTTTCAATGCTGCAGAAAGAAAACGAAAGATGGAGATAAAAAAATTCGATGGTAAAGAGGGTATTAAATAGAACTGTTTATGTTTTCAGACGTTCAAATACAACCAATAAACCACAACCCAAAAATGAAAAAAATAATTTTATTCTTATTAATTACAGCAACATTATCTCCCGTCATTTCCATGGCACAAAATGTTGCAATATCACCGAGCCGTCTATATTATAAAACTGCACTTGGTGAGTATAAAATTCAGGAAGTAAACGTGACTAACAGTTCAACTCACAATCAATCATTCGTAGTAGGTTTCGGAGATTTCGAACCTTCCGGAGTAAGTGGAAAAAGCACTATGTTAAAAGCAGGAGAGAGTGAAAATTCATGTTCTCAATGGCTAAGCGCTGACCCATCGTTCTTTGAACTTGCGGCAGGGCAGACTCAAAAGGTAAAAGTCCTTATGCAGGTTCCGGCATCTCCTGATGCAAACAAGGTAAAATGGGCAGCCCTGAAAGTTAAACTTGCAAAAGAAAAAACAGGCACGCCGGAAGGCGATAAAGATGCAATTGGAATGGGAATTTCTGAAACCTTTCAATTCGTAGTACATATTTTTCAATCACCCCCAACTGTAACTATGAAAAATGCAGAGATAGAAAGTTTTGCCGAGATCACATCTGATAAGGATTCAATTCATACTGTTATGATGAGGGTGAAAAATTCCGGCGAAGCCATTTTAGATTGTGCATCATATCTCGAAATTACCAACCTGAGCACAGGCGAAGAAGAACGTCAAAAACCATTTGCATATACATTATTACCCGGATCAATAAGAGAGCTGAAATTTCAAATGCCGTCAGGTCTAAAGGAAGGCAAGTATTCTGTTCTTGGAGTAGTTGATTATGGAAGCAGGGAAAATGTGCAGGCAGCAGAAACGGAAATATTAATTTCAAAAAGATAATTCAATCATTAAAGGTAGCTACTTTAATTCAGTTCAGTAAACAGTAAACAAATAGAAATAACATTATTAACTCATTAAATCAATTATTCATTCCTAAGGCAAAAAAGCAAGCAGTGTAATTAAATTGTAATGTTTTACCATGAATTGATTACATCTAATCTTTATTAACCCACATATTTGATTCGTTGATTTATTAAACACGCAAACCCAAAAAAAAAAAAATGAAAAAGCAATTCCACACAAAATTAATTCTGATGACAGCCTTAGTAGGTCTGTTCGCGATTAACACAACTAAAGCTCAGCTTTCCGATCAGGAATATGTAGCTGTAACTATGGACCTCCAGGGTATTCTGGAATTAAATATGACAACTGAACCACAAGTTGACTTCGTATTTAATACAATTCAGAAATATCAGGTTGGTATTACAAAGTATAATGCTACAAGACTGGAAGTTGAATCTACAGTTCCGTGGGATTTATATGCTCAGCCCAGCTCACAGTTCTGGACACAGCAGATTGCCTATGGTGCAGGTACAAACGGTCAGGGAACTCTGCCTTCAGAAATTCTTGAAATACAGGCTATCCAGCCAAATTCAATTGCTGCTCCACAGACGTTTAACAGCTTCATCGGCTTGACTAGTAATTCAGGTGCAAACACATCTTCTCTGACACCAACTGTAAACACACAGTTCCTAGCGGGAGAATTTGCAACCGGTGTTGCTAACAGCTACGCTCCTTCAACTTCGACATCTAGTCCGTTGACGAACAAATTCCTTATCCACTACCGTATTAAGCCAGGTGTGCCTGCTGCATTCCCTGACCTTACTGCTCAGTATCCTGTGGAAGCAGCAGCAACTTTTCCTCCTGCTACTCCTTATGCACAGCCAGGTTATTATGATCTTGAGGTGGTTTACACACTTACAGAAGACCTCTAGAAATACACACTTATTGATAAAAAAGCATCTGCAGAATTGCAGGTGCTTTTTTATTTATGACAAACTAAGATTACATATCGGCGCTATTATTATAAGTTAATAACAAGGAAATCTTCAGGCTCAGCAATCAATTTGAGTAAATCAATATTAAATGGTATTGACGGGCAGGTTAAAGTATTGTCAATAAAGTGAAACTCTTATGCGAAAAGAGAGTAAATCAGATAGCGGAGATTATACCTATGATTTTTCAACTAGTAAAGAAGATTATTAATTCTATATTTTCATCAGCATATCTTTTTCTTGCTGGTGGAATATTATTAATTAATACATGCGCTTTTGGTCAAACAGTTACAATTGATCTTGCCAGTTCTACAAACGTAGATTTTACATTTAATACGATCAACAAACTCACAAATGGCATTGTCATACCCAATGCGATTACTTTTAACGTAGCTTCTACAGCCGGTCAATGGGATCTATACGTCGGATCGGTTACTACTATTGCCGGTACTTGGGACAATGCGAGGTATTATACTTCAACAGGCAACGGGGCACCACCGGTAAGTCTTTTGGAAATGCGTGTTCACAATCTTAGCAACACGCAACAGATTTCCGGGTATGTTCCGATGCAGGATGTCTCCACAACAACCCTCGATATAATCGGCAATCATTTATCAGCACCGGATCCAACAGTAAATTGTTCTGATATTGTTCACGTCGGAACTAATACTATTGGAAGTTACATTATGGATCCACAATGTTTCCAGTTCAGGGTCGATCTGAAAATTGTTCCGGGCTTTAATTACAGACCCGGACTATATACTATGCAGATAGAATATATTATCGCCGAAGACTTATAAAATTTCATTCACCTGTATCAATGAACAGTTGCCAATTCTTATCTGGTCGTTTACGTAATAGATACAACTGTGTGTTTTTCCAGGATAATTAATTTCTACTTTGCGCTAACATTTTCTACTGCCATATGAATGTTTTGATAACCGGTGTTGCAGGATTTATTGGCTCCCATTTATCGGAGAAACTCCTTAGCCACGGCCATGCTGTTACAGGTATTGATAATTTCGATCCATTTTATCCTCGCGAAATAAAGCAAGCGAACTTGCTTATCAGCAAGCAATCATCCAATTTCAAATTTATTGAGGCCGATATAAAAAATATTTCTTCCGTTTTTGAAACGGAGCACTTCGACTTCATTGTACACCTTGCAGCAAAGGCCGGAGTACGTCCTTCAATTGTAAATCCCGAAGCATATATTGAGACAAACATTTCAGGGACTCAACATCTTCTTGAATGGATGAAAAAAAGAAATTTCAAGAAGCTAATCTTTGCTTCTTCATCGTCAGTTTATGGCAATAACAGGAAGACCCCCTTCTCGGAAAGCGATTCTGTTGATCAACCAATTTCTCCTTATGCCTTTACCAAGAAAGCATGTGAGTTGATGAATTATAATTATCATCATCTCTACGATATAAGTATTATTAATTTAAGGTTTTTTACTGTTTATGGCCCACGACAGCGGCCGGATTTAGCTATTCACAAATTCTTTGACCTGATGACTAAAGATTTACCTCTTCAAATTTTTGGGGACGGAAATACAGGAAGAGATTATACATTTATTGATGACATCGTTGAAGGAATCAATCGCGCTGTTGAGAGAATTAATTTATCAGAACGAAAACTTTTTGAAATAATTAATCTCGGTAACAGTAAACCCGTACTATTGAAAGATCTTGTTGAATCGATTGAAACCGTTTTTGGAAAAAAAGCCATTAAGAAAAAAATGCCAATGCAAGAGGGAGATGTGGATCTCACCTTTGCCGATATTTCCACAGCAAAAAGATTGTTGAATTATGATCCACAAATTATCCTAAGCGAAGGGTTAATGCGTTTCAAAACATGGTATGATTCCAAATAAATATATCTGGATTCTGAAAAAAGTTCCGCCGCCAGAAAAAACGCTTTTCTGGTTCACCATTTTATTGATTATTAAATTTACTTTTCTTTTTTTTATCATCGATCAAAACAGACCGACTACAATTCCCGGATCTATTGCCATCTGTTCGGGTGATTGCGACTCTTACCTTCCTCCCATTGACAACCTTGTAGAAAACGGTAGTTATTCACCTGACTTTCGAATGCCTGGATACGGAATTCCGTATTTCATATTCCGTTCCTTCACAGACAAAAGTAATGCAGCAAATTTGCTTATCATATTTCAAACATTAGTTGATGCAATTGCATCATTAGTTCTGGCATTTACCGCTTACCGGATTACAAGAAGAAAAGCAACTTTTTATTTGACCATTTTATTTTACGGGGCCGCAATAACAGTCAGTTGCTATAACAACTGGATTTTAACCGAAAGCCTCACCGCCTCTTCTCTTATATTCGGATTTGGTTTCATACAATTATTTGCAAGCAATAAAAAAAATTACTGGCTGTTCCTATCCGGACTATTTTTTACTTGGGCATACTTTTTAAGGCCGGTAAATTTCCCTATTCTCATTTTAGCCGCTGGTACAATTTTTATCGTCGCTAAGGGCACCAGAATAAAATCGTCTATCATTTTTCTATTGCCGGCTATTTTAATTAATTCAATATGGACAGCCCGGAATTATCATGAAAAAAATAAAATATTCTTCCTCACCGAGACAAGATATTCCCCTTTATTTTATTCCGAATCGTCACTTGAATGCTTGAATTTTTGCAAAACTTTTTCCGATTTCAAAGTTACTTCCTGCTTTTTTGTAAAGTCCGGTCTAAAATACTTTGGCCAATCTGTCCAAACTTTAAAGCTGGATGACATAGAAATACCCGATGAGTTATATACCAAAGATTTCAACCTCGATAGCCTGTTACTAATCAGACAGTATTTTGATGAAATAGCTGCCCCGGAAACTTCCATCGAGAGAGAAAAGATTCTTGATAAAATTATTGCTGAAAAATTCAGAAGATATACTGAGTCTATAGAACAAAATCACCCATTTCTTGTACAAGTAAAAACTCCACTAATTCTCACCCGCAGATTCCTGCTCCAATCTGGTGCACACAATCTATTTTTTATGCCCTTTTCATTTCTGAGTACATCACAGAAAATGGCAAAATCAATTTTCATTCTTATATACTGGATAGTCTTTATTTCCTTTTTACTTGGATTGATTCTTTGTTCAGGGAAAATTCTTGAAAACAAATTGATTCTACTGTCGTATGCTATTGCATTTTATATTATTTTCATCCATTCCATATTTTTAAGATCCATTGAATTCAGATACATCATTCCGGCATATCCTTTCTTTGTTATAGGAGCTGTTTTTTTCATCAATAGTTTGATAAAACCAAGACCAATCAATAAAATATAAAATGGCTGAAGTATCTATTGTTCTCCCCATCTTTAACGAATCCAAAAACATTCCAATTCTGTTCGAAAAACTTTCGGATGTTCTAAAGAACATGGAATATGAAATTGTTGCTGTTAATGATGGCTCAAGAGACGATAGCTGGGAACAGTTGAAAAAAATAAGCAATGCAGACCCACGGGTAAGGATCATAAATTTCTCAAAAAATTTCGGGCAGACAGCAGCACTGACTGCCGGAATAAAAAACGTAACAGGGGACGTAATAATTCTCATCGATAGTGATCTTGAAAATGACCCGGCTGACATCCCTTTACTTCTTACGAAAATAAGAGAGGGATACGATGTTGTCAGCGGATGGAGAAAGAACAGGTGGAAAGGACAATGGCTAAAAAGAAAACTGCCAAGCCTAATTGCTAATAAGATTATATCCCGAATTTCTGGCGTCGTATTGCATGATTACGGTTGTACATTGAAAGCTTACAAAAGAGAAGTAGTGAAAGATATTGCTCTATATGGTGAAATGCATCGATTTATTCCAGTCTATGCAAGCTGGTATGGTGGACGAGTTGCTGAAATTCCTGTCCGTTATCAGTCACGTATTCACGGAAAAAGCAACTATGGTATCGCGCGAACTTATAAAGTTCTCCTCGATCTCATACTCATTCGTTTTCTTCAGCGTTATCATAACAGACCCATCCATTTTTTTGGAGGTGCTGGCTTCATTAGTTTAGTTGTATCATTTCTAGCCCTCAGCCTTGCAGTGTATTTTAAAATTACCGGACAGAAAGATTTCGTTCAAACTCCATTGCCTTTATTCTCCGCTATTTTTTTCCTGGTCGGAGTTCTCATGATTATGCTTGGGATAAATGCCGAAATACAAATGCGAACCTATTATGAATCGCAAAACAGGGAAGCTTACCAGATAAAGGAAAAGATTAATTTCTAAGCTTGCGGGAATTTCCCGGAACTTAAACGCTAAAGACTATGTGCGGTATCGCCGGCTTTTATGGACAAGGTTCTCTCGACGACGGAAAGCGAATGATCGAAAAAATCAGCTACCGTGGCCCTGATCACAGGCAAGCTGAATTGATTGATAATATCTGTCTTGCACATGCCAGACTAAGTATTATTGATCTTTCCGATTCCGCAAACCAACCCATGTACAACAGGCAAAGAACTCATTGCATAATTTTCAATGGAGAAATATATAACTACCTCGAATTAAAAGCCGAACTAATTATCGGTGGCTTCAGCGATTTCTTAACCACTTCTGACACTGAAGTTCTTTTGTTACTATATGGACTTTATGGTAAAAACATGCTCGGAAAAATTAATGGCATGTTCGCATTCGCAATCTACGACCTCGAAAAAAAGGAGCTTTTTATCGCAAGAGACAGGATGGGTAAAAAACCATTGTATTACAGCCAATCTAATACTTCATTTGTTTTTGCCTCCGAATTAAAAGCAGTTATCACCCATCCTTCTATCACCTCTGAAATAAATCCTGAATCACTAAACCGGTACCTGACTTTTGATTATGTTCCGGCACCTGACAGCATCTATAAAAACATTTTCAAACTAGAACCGGCACATTATATCATTGTCACAAACGGGAAAATATCTGCGAAAGAAAGATACTGGCAACATGATTTTACCCGTTCCGATTATTCATTTGATGATGCCGTTTCCAGATTCGACCAGTTGCTGAATAATGCCACAGCACGAAGACTAATGAGTGATGTTCCACTTGGAATTTTCCTAAGTGGTGGACTCGACAGTTCTGCAATTGCCTATTATGCGCAGAAAAATTCCTCACAAACTATCCAGACATTTTCTATTGGATTTGAGGACCGTTCATACGATGAACAAAGCTATGCAGACATGGTCGCGAAAATGCTGGGTACAGACCATCATCTGTCAATACTTACGGCCAATGAAACGTTAAAGCTCATCGATACTATTTATCCACTCATCGATGAGCCATTTGCGGACGCCTCACTTATCCCAACCTTTTATCTTTCCGCTTTCACACGCAAGAGCGTAACAGTGGCACTTGGTGGCGATGGCAGCGACGAACTACTCGGTGGATACCCTACTTTCATAAGCGACAGGTTTAAAAAGCCATTTGGACTTTTACCTGATTCAATTCTCAAAGGAATGTTATCGCTTATCAATCAATTTCCCGCAAGCGATAAAAATATTAGTCTTGATTTTAAGATTAAACAATTTCTAAGAGGTTTTTTCTCCACTGAAAATCACATTCACCAGTTATGGCTTGGGAGTTTTCTTCCTCAGGAAAAAAAATTACTACTAAAGAAAAATCTGTACGATGAAATTGCAGACAAGTCAGGATTATCAATCGTCGATTTCCATTTTGGACAATCACCGGCTACCGATGACTTTCACCGAATAGCCTATTACTATTATCAAACTTACTTACCCGATGACATTCTATTTAAAGTTGACAGGGCAAGTATGTATAATTCACTCGAAGTGAGAGCACCATTTCTCGATGTTGAAGTGGTCGAATTCCTTAATTCATTGCCAGAAAACTATAAACACAGAGGCTTGAACGGAAAACGAATACTGAAAACCCTTATGAAAGGAAAAATTCCGGAACCAATTATTACAAGGCCCAAGAAGGGATTTGGAATACCTCTATCGGATTGGATTAGAAAGGATCTGAAAAAAATTATAGAAGAATGTCTCCTCTCCCCGAATGAATTTTTTAATATGAACTACGTTGAAAATTTACTGAAAGAGCATCAGTCGGGAAAAGCAAATCACAGAAAACAAATCTGGAACCTGTATGTGTTTTTGTACTGGAATGCCAGAAGATGATAAATCGTCAATCAGGAATTTTTTATTTTTAAAAGATCGTCTGGTGTATCGATTGAGATACTTTCCATCGATGTAATTTCAGTGCGAATGACATATCCATTTTCGATCCATCGAAGCTGTTCCAACGATTCTGTTATTTCGAGGTTTGTTTTTGTAAGACGGGACAACTCAATGAGTGCCGGAGTCCGGTATCCGTATATTCCTATATGCTTATAGTACGTTGAATATTTAAGCCATTCCTGTTCAGGAAAATTTCTGTTATAGGGAATTGGTGACCTGCTGAAATAAATTGCTTCTTTTCTTTTATTTAAAACAACCTTCACGTTGTTATGATTGAAAAGTTCATCTGTAGTACTGATTTTTTTAACGAGCGTTGCCAGACTTGTTTCATTATCATCAAAAGCTGAACAAAGTAAATCGATTTGTTCGGGATGAATATATGGCTCGTCTCCCTGAATATTTATTACAACATCCCATTTATCAGCGCCGATATTTTCGATTATTTCTGCGCAACGGTCTGTTCCACTTTGATGTTTTGGTGATGTAATTATCGCTTCTCCACCGAATTCTTTGACGTGATTCAGAATTCGCTCATCGTCAGTAGCGATTAAAAGTCGAGATAAACGTTTTGACTGCATGCATTGTTCATACACACGCTGAATCATGCTTTTTCCGTTTATATCAACAAGTGGTTTTCCCGGAAACCGGGTTGAGCCATATCTGGCAGGCACAATACCGATGATATTCATCAAGAATTATTTTAACCAAAAATATGAAGTAAAGTGTTTCGTAGAACAGGAAAGTGAAAAAGAGTATCCAGCCAGGAAATCAGGGAAATAAAGTGTCAAAACTTTGCCGATACCTGAAGTGTAAATGTCCGGGGTGGTTGCATATCAGCAGGGCGCTGCATATATATATGATTGAAAATATTTTTAACGAGGAATGACAAACGGATACTTTTTACCACATCATATGAGACCCTGCAGTCAACAACCAGGTCACCGCCCTTATGATATTTCCTATAGTCGCCGATGCCAAGTCCGGGAGGAAATGCAGCATCAAGCAAGCCTTCGTTAAAAATCTTGTCTATGTTTTCCATCCTGCTGGTATACCTTAAACTAAACCCAATAGCGGCCTTTTTTCGCGACACTTCCAGATCTCCTTTAATCATATGCCTGCTGCGGTACTTGAGAAAATCTGTGCTGTCGCTACCCTTAACGTTTCCTTTTCCGATTTTTGTTATGTATAAACTGTCGTATGTAATTTGTCGCGGATCCAGATATGTGTAGCCTGCCTGTGTAGCAATTCGAATCTCTCCCAACAAAGGCCCTTCTCCTGTAATCGAAAATTCAATTCCTTTTATTCTTGTTTTGCCAACGTTTACTGATTTAAAACCGAAACTTTGCAACAGGTTGGTGATATCTCCCCATTGTGCAAATGCGAATTCCATCATATTGCTATAATTATTTTGGAAAACTGCAGCATCCACAAACCCTTTCCAGTCTCCAATTTGAAATCCCTGTTTTAGTCCGGCTTCGACGCTAAGTCCTTTCTCCGGTTTTAATTCAGGATTTGGGAAAATAAATACACCGCTGATACTGGTTTTTACAAATCGCTCAGCGATAGATGGAAACCTGTAAGCCTGTCCGATGGAGGCACGTAAATATGTTTCTCCAAAAACATGATAATTCACTCCCGACCTAAAAACCGGAGTCCATGTATCAGTAATTGTGTCAACCTTGCTTTCTTCAACCCGCATACCAGCCGAAAGGGTGATTCTATGAATCTTATAATCTCCCTGTAAATAAGCAGCGTACTGGCTACCATCATGATCATTGTATAACTGACTTCGGACAACAGAAAAGATACTGACGACTCCAGTAGTAAGTGTAATCTCGTTTTTGAATTTTTTCTGAAACTGGTATTCTGAATAATATAAATCACCTCTGCTGTCCTGGTTCGTATTATTTTTATTTGTTGTATTAAACCATCTCAATCGAAGCCTGTGAGATGCGCCATTTCTTCCTGTATATGTTATGTATGGATCAATGTTAGTCCGATAGGTTTTTGATTCGCTTAATGTATTCAGAGCGGGAATATAAGCCCCTGATGTATCATTCTTCCAGAGGAAAAAAATCGATGCATTGGTGATCATCGTATTAAAGTTGATCCCGGCACTCAAACCCTTTAAACCAAAATTGTAACGCGTATTGAAATTAAATCTGATACGTTTTTCATTTTCACCTTCCCTGTATCCGTTATCCTTGAATGCATTTCCGCCGATTACAAGATCAAGTTGTTTAATTTTCCTGCTATGTGAAAAATTTAGTCCGCTGAAAAACGACGGATCGTTTTGGTAGCTTAGCGAATACTTCCTGTCTGTAGTTATAAAAGCCTTATCATAAAAGCCAGAGAACATATTGATTTTGGTGAGAGGAGTATCGCGTGGATAGGCAGTGCGCACATTGATAACTCCATTGAGCGCTGAAGATCCGAAGAGAACACTTGACGCCCCCTTTATAACTTCGACCTGTTCTACATTTTCCACAGGAAGAAAATTCCATTTCGCATCACTTGCATCGGCAGTGAGCTGAGGCAAATCGTCAACAAGAATCTGTACCCGACTTCCGGCACCGTAACTCCATCCGCTTCCTCCACGAATATTGGCTTGTCCATCGACAATATTCACTCCCGGAATATAATCAACAGCCTCTTCCATGGTAATGGAATTCCTGTTCTCGATAAGAGCAGGCTTTAAAACTTCCATTGAAACCGTAACATCTTCTAGTCGCTGTTCAAACTTCCCTGCACTAATAACTACGATTCCAAGATCGCGTGCATCCTGTTCAAGTGAAAAATTCAATACGATCGATTCATTCTCATTTACGACAACTGTTTTCTCTGTTTGGCGGAAAGTAATAAGCCTGACCATCAGATTATGAGTACCCGGTAATAGATCTAGCTGATAATTACCGATACTGTCGGAGGTTACTCCGGTTTTGCCATCGGCAACAATTGCAACTCCCGGAAGGGCTTCACCGTTTTTAGAAGATGTGATTTTACCCTTAATTACCTGCGCATGGGCATTTAAAAGCGAAATAAAAAAAACAGTGAAGAGCAGAATTCTCATACTATATTGATTGTGAATAACAGCCATGGTTTGTATTATTGGCCGCTTCATATGAACAATAATACAGAAATTTTTCAACCACAGTCTATCAATAAGGAAGAATTAAGGTTGCAACTTGCCCTCCATTTTATGCCGGGAATAGGTCCGGTGCTTGCACGTGCGCTGCTAAGTTATTGTGGTAGCATCGAAAACATCTTTAACAGGAAAAAAAGTCAGCTCGAAAAAATTCCCGGATTTGGAAAAGAACGGGCAGCATTGGTGAAGCCTAAAGACCTTTTTGAAAAAGCGGATGATGAAATCATTTTTATGAAAAACAATGGAATCGTTCCAATTTTTTATTTGGACAAAGACTATCCTTTCAGACTGAAGAATTGTGATGATGCACCGCTAATGCTTTTTTATAAAGGCAATGTTAATCTGAACCCCAAAAGGATGATTGCCATTGTCGGAACCCGGTTTATTACTCCATATGGAAGAGAAGTCACTGCAAAGCTTGTGGAAGATCTAACAGAACTCAATGTTGTAATCGTAAGTGGTCTTGCATATGGCGTCGATGTTCAGGCTCACAAATGTGCAGTACAGCATAATATTCCAACGATTGGCGTTGTTGCTCACGGACTCGACCGACTCTATCCTTCTGAGAACAAAGCAATCGCTGTTAAGATGCTTATGAATGGGGGAATAATTTCTGAGTATCCCAGCGGGACCATTCCGGACAGGATGAATTTTCCGGCGCGTAACAGAATTGTTGCAGGCATGTGTGATGCAGTTGTTGTGGTTGAATCGGCAGAAAAAGGAGGCGCATTGATTACTGCCGAGTTGGCGAATGATTACAACAGAGATGTATTTGCACTACCGGGACGAATCACAGATTATTATTCGAAAGGTTGTCATCAGCTGATCAGACAGAATAAAGCTATGTTATTTGAAAATGCCGCCCAAATTGCTGAGATGCTTCAATGGGATGATAAACTGGCTGATCGAAGGGAAAAAAAGGAAAATCAACTGCAGTTATTTATGAGTTTTACAGATGATGAAAAGAAGCTCGTAGAATTTTTAAAGGCCGAAAGAGTGTCAAGCATTGATTCACTTTCCATTCATGTTTCACTTCCGGTGAGTAAGGTTTCAGCCATCCTGCTCAATCTTGAATTTTCGGGAGTACTTCGATCTCTGCCCGGTAAAATGTATGAGTTAATTTGAAAATATTATTCAAAAAAAAACGGCCCCATAAGGAGCCGTTTTTTATGACTTAAAAACATCCTGATTAAGAAAGGTGCTTGCTAACGAGTTTCGTCATTTCAAACATTGAAACTTGTTTCTTGCCATTGAAAACTTTTTTCAGGTTGTCATCGGCATTGATGTTACGTCTTTCTTTAGCATCTTGAAGTTTGTTCTTCTTGATGTACTCCCAAAGTTTTTTTGTAACCTCAGTACGTGGAAGCGGCTTGCTACCAACAATTGGTTGCAATGCATCGCTAATGTTCATCGGCTTCATAAATGCAGCATTTGGCTTACGCTTAACTTTTGGTTTCGCTTTCGCTTTTGCTTTTGGAGCAGCCTTAGCTTTTGGTTTAGCTTTAGACTTAACTTTAGACTTGGCTTTAGACTTTGCTTTAGCCGGTGCTTTCTTCTTAGCTTTTTTAGTTGCCATTTTTTAAAATGATTTAAGGTTTATCTATAGACAAATAGACGAAGTTATTCCCAGTGAAAGTACATAATATCCAAGAAGTTTTCCACAATTGAAATAGTTTTTCATAGGGGAAATTAAAAGTATTAGCTATGGCAAGCAAGTTTGTTCTGGCATGATCATTCTTCTTAGATGTAAATGATTCGTAAAAAGCACAATTTTTTATTTTTTTCAGTCGTAAAACCTCCTGAATAGGCCATCCATGGCTGTGTTCAGAGGGTCGTGTATTTTCTCCTCCTTTAGGGAGAATCAGTACGAATACTGATTGTTTTAATCATTTTCAGACAGGCTTGACAGCTATTAATAATATTGATAATATTGTACGAAAGCTTCGGGTTCCATTCGTTATTCACAATTCTGACGATTGATTACCTTGCACATGGCTAAGCAAAAGAGACGAATGAGAACGCATATTTTAAGAATGACTTATAGTGGAAAATCAGCTTTTACCATGAACAAATTGTCGGGGGCATACCCGTATTCACTTTTTACAAGATCTACATGTTCGAATTAAATCCAAATTTTTGGCTCTTAATTGCAGGACTTGCGATGATAATTATTATGCTTATTCTATTATCCAAGCGTAATAATCTGATCAGGCAGAAAGAGCAGGAATTATCAAAATCGAATGAAAAACTACTTGCAGCAAGAACTCAGCTAATACAGTTAGAGAAGATGGCTTCACTTGGTCAACTCACGGCGGGAATTGCTCATGAAATTCAGAACCCACTGAATTTCGTAAATAACTTTTCAGAGATTTCCGTAGAACTATTAGATGAAATTATTGGAAGTCCGAAAGAAGAACAATTATCTATTATAAGCGATTTAAAACAAAATCTTCAGAAGATAGTATTCCATGGTAAAAGGGCCGATAGTATTGTGAAGGGAATGTTGCTGCAAAGCCGTAACGCACCCGGAGAAAAAAAGCCAACTGATATTAACAAGCTTGTTGAAGAGTTTTTCACCCTTGCCTATCATGGCATGCGTGCAAAGGATCCTTCATTTAATTGTGTAATGGACAAACAACTTACACCTGACCTCCCATTGGTTAATATTATTTCTCAGGATGTAAGCCGTGTTATTTTAAATATTTTTAATAACTCCTTTTATGCTGTTGACGAGAAGAGCAAGACAGAAGGAAAGACATACAGGCCGACGGTTTCAATCTCTACAAAACGATTGAATGGGGAAATAGTAGTTACTATTCGGGATAATGGAAAAGGAATCCCGGAAGAAATTCAGGCGAAAATATTTAAACCATTCTTTACCACCAAACCTTTGGGACAAGGCACCGGGCTGGGACTTTCTATTAGTCGTGACATAATAGAGAATGAACATATGGGATATCTGAAACTCGACACAATGCCTGGTGAGTATACAGAATTTAAAATAGGCTTACCACTTTAAAAATTTATACCATGATCAAGATGCTAGTTGTTGACGATGAGAGGGATGTTGAAATCCTGTTCGCACAGAAATTCCGGAAAGAAATCCGTAACGGCGAAGTTGAATTAAACTTTGCCTTTAACGGAGAAGAAGCCCTTAAATATTTGCATTCACTCAACCCCTTCGACCTCGTTGTTGTATTAAGCGATATAAACATGCCTGGGATGACTGGTCTTGAATTACTTCAGATAATCAAGTCTGAATACAAAGATCTCCGCGTTATGATGGTGACAGCCTATGGTGATGAAAAAAATTATTCAAGCGCTATTAGTATCGGTGCTGATGACTTCATGACAAAACCTGTCGACTTTACTTCTTTAAAGGAGAAAGTAATGAGATTTTTACAATAGTTAACTAAAACATCAGGTACGGTTCGGAAATATTAAGGGCCTATCAGAATAAAATAATTATGCAAGAACCAGCACGTATTCTAGTCGTTGATGATGAACCGGATCTGGAATTGTTGATTCGTCAGCGTTTTCGTCATAAGATCAGAAATAAAGAAGTAGTATTTGATTTTGCCCATAACGGTTTTCAGGCATTAGAAAAACTCGGCAATCAGGAAAATGTATTTGACATGATCCTTACGGATATCAATATGCCTGAAATGGATGGCCTAACTCTTCTTGAAAAATTAAAGGAGCAGTTTTCTAACCACAAAGCAGTCGTCGTAAGCGCTTATGGAGATATGGAAAATATCAGAATCGCAATGAATCGCGGCGCATTCGACTTTGTTACCAAACCTATCGATTTCACAGATTTAGAAACAACGATTGACAAAACCATTTCTGAAATTAGATTTATCAGGAAAGGAGAGGAAGCGCAAAAACAGCTCAAGATTACCATCCTTGAAAAGGAGCAGGCGCAGATGGAAAAAATGAAGGCTGAACATAGCGAAAAATTCAAGCAGCAATTTCTTGCCAACATGAGTCATGAGATTCGCACCCCTATGAATTCTGTTCTGGGTCTTTCCAATCTTCTGATAAAAACCAAACTTGATGAACAGCAGAAAAAATACTTGAACGTTATAAAAAAATCCTCGGAGAATCTGCTTGTCATCATTAACGACATTCTTGATTTATCGAAGATTGAAGCAGGCAAATTAGATTTTGAAAAAATATCATTCTCATTGGAAGATGCCGTTGATACAGCGTATCATACCCTATTGTTTAAAGCTGAAGAAAAAAATTTAGAATTTAATATCATAATAGAAGAAGGAACGCCAAAGGCGCTGGTAGGAGACCCTACACGACTGAATCAAATTCTTATCAATATCGCTGGCAATGCTATTAAGTTCACTGAGACAGGTAGCGTAATAATCGAAATCAAAGAATTAGAAAAACAGGATAATCTCAGTACTATTCGGTTTTCCATAATTGATACAGGTATTGGTATTGCTGAAGACAACATAAGCAAAATCTTTGAGAGCTTTTCCCAGGCAAGTAGTGATATAACCCGCAGGTTTGGAGGAACCGGACTAGGCCTAACAATTTCACGGCAATTGATCGAATTGCAAGGAGGAATAATAAACGTAACCAGTAAACTCGGAACAGGTACTAATTTCCAATTCACTATCCCATATGTTATCGGAGATGATAGTGATGTAGGCAAAAAAAGAAATGCTGAAGATGACACAAAACCGGAAGACCTGAGAGGAATAAAAGTACTGTTGGTTGAAGACAATGCATTTAATCAGATGGTGGCCACCGACACCCTCACTGATATTATTCCTGATGTAAACATTGAAATCGCCGTCAATGGAAGGATAGGATTTGAAATGGCCGCTATTGGTGAATATGATATTATACTCATGGACATTCAAATGCCGGAAATGGACGGCTTTGAAGCAACAATGGCTATACGTAATTTACCCCCACCTAAAAATACTATTCAAATTATGGCAATGACTGCCAACGTTACCACAGAAGAAATTGCCAAGTGCTTCGAATCCGGGATGAATGCATATATTTCAAAGCCATTTGAGACACATGACCTCATAAACAAAATCGGTTTGCTGCTAGCTGCCAATAAAAAAATATTTTAAGTAATTAAAAATGTTTCAATGCCTAAAGCTGTCAACCTTACTTTCCTGAATTCATTTACAGGTGGTAATCAGGAAAAAATTAAAAAATATGTTACAATGTTCCTCAATTATTGTCCGGGACAACTTATCATGATGAAAGAACAACTGTCAGATGGTAATTACGACGGATTAAGAGGGACGGCACATGCTCTAAAGCCACAGATAACTTATATGGGCATCCAGGGTGGTGAAGACCTGATTAAGAATATAGAAGAGAATGCCGGATCAAAAACGAATGTAGAAAAACTGCCGGAAATGGTCGAATCTTTCGCAACGCTCTGCGAACAAGCCATGATTGAATTGAAGGAAGAAATTAAATAATTAATTTTACATCTATTTATAAGTAAAAGGAATTCATTTTAAGGGTTAATAATATTTTGTTTATTATCTGTATAAGACTAAACCGCACCTAACAAATAAATTAATACTTTTGGTCATTCTACACCACTTATGAAACAAGTCAAAACTATTTTTATTGTCGACGATGATCCAATGCAATCGTCCATGTTACAGGATTACCTGAGCAAATATTCGACATTTAACGTCCACGTTTATAGCAGTGGAGAAGAGTGCCTTAAAAATCTGGCATTGGAACCACAGATCATCTTTCTCGATTACAATTTCGATAAAGCCGGCAAAAATGCTATGGACGGTGTAGATATCCTCAAAGAGATAAAAGCCCAAAAGCCCCTTACTGAAGTTGTCATGTTCAGTGGACAAGATCGAATTGAAGTTGCCGTAAATACAATGAAGTATGGAGCCTTCGACTATATTGTAAAAAGTGAAAGTGCTTTTCATCGCGCCGAAAATGTCATATTCAACATCATTAAGCGGATGAAGCTTCAGGGTGAAGCCAGCCTTTATAAAAAACTCACGATCACATTTGGAATTGCCCTTGTAATTATGATTGCTCTCGTTATTGTTCTTTACAAGAGTGGTGTAATTTCGAACAACCCTGGCTGGATGTAATTTTCATCCATAGAGTGTTATTGATTACCGTGTGCTGATCCATCAAAGATTTCAAGTATGCCCCATTATCCTGGTCCGATCCAATCAAAATTGCCGACTGTCGGGACTACGATATTTTCGGTTATGTCTGCTTTGGCCGTAAAACATCAGGCAATAAATCTCTCTCAGGGATTCCCTGATTTTGAAGCATCGGAAGAACTTATAGCCCTTGTTAATAAGTACATGAAAAAGGGAGTCAATCAGTATGCGCCAATGCAGGGAATCCTTCCATTAAGAGAAAGAATTTCTGAAAAAACGGAAAATTTGTATAGCATTCATTACAATCCAGAAACTGAAATTACAATAACAAGTGGAGCCACGCAGGCAATCTACACAGCGATTACTTCCATAATCCATGAAGGTGACGAAGTCGTTATTTTTGAACCTGCTTATGATTGTTACATTCCGGCCATTGTCCTGTCTGGCGGAATTCCAATTCACGTTTCTTTAAAGTCTCCTGAGTTTGTGATCGACTGGGAGGAAGTCAAGAAAGTCATCAACAGGAAAACAAAAATGATAATCATCAATACACCTCACAATCCCGGAGGAAGTATTATGACGGCAGATGATATGATGGAGCTGTCGAAAATTGTTGCCGGCACCGATATCGTTATTGTAAGTGATGAAGTTTACGAACATATTATTTTCGACGGATTGCGACATGAAAGTGTGATGAGATACCCAATTCTTGCTGAACGCAGTTTCGTCGTATTTTCATTTGGCAAGACCTATCATACTACAGGATGGAAAATCGGTTATTGTCTTGCCCCGGCAAGTATTATGACAGAATTCAGAAAAGCGCATCAATTCATTGTGTTTTCAGCTAATGCACCCGTACAATATGCCCTTGCCGATTTCATGGCGAATAAAAACTACCTTGAGTTATCTTCATTCTATCAGCAGAAGCGCGATTACTTTCTTAACCTTATTAGTAGTTCAGGATTTAAAATGATACCGGCAAAAGGATCTTATTTTCAATGCCTCGATTATAGTTCGATGTCGCATGAGAAAGATACTGAATTTGCTGTCCGACTCACAAAAGATTTCGGTATTGCATCCATTCCGGTTTCTGCATTTTATCATGAATCAACAGACAACAAACTTCTTCGTTTCTGTTTTGCTAAAAAGAAAGAAACACTCGAAATAGCTGCGGAGAAACTTTGCACTATTGCTGAAAAAGTTTCATAACAATTTACTTAATTTCATTTTATAATAACAAAAGCCCTGCATGCAGGATCTGAAAGTCACACTCATCCAGAGCAATCTTCACTGGGAAAACAAATTTAAAAATCTGGAAATGTTCGCCGAGAAAATTTTCGCTGTTGAAGAAACAGATTTAATTCTTCTTCCTGAAATGTTCACGACCGGATTTACCATGAATGCTTCTGCTCATTCCGAAACTATGAATGGCGAAACAGTTGAATGGATGAAAAATATCTCACACAAAAAAAACTGTGTTGTTGCCGGAAGCATAATCATAAACGACAACGGTTCTTTTTACAACAGGTTGATCTGGATGAAACCTGACGGAATGGAGTATTATGATAAAAGGCATCTGTTCAGTTTCGCCGGAGAAGACAGTGTTTATAAACCCGGAAATAAAAAATTATCGGTAAGCATAAAAGGATGGAATATTCTACCGCTCATTTGTTACGATCTCCGCTTTCCCGTCTGGAGTCGTCGGAATAATCTGAACAATTATGATCTTCTACTCTATGTGGCTAACTGGCCTGAGCGCCGAATATATGCTTGGAAACAATTACTCATTGCCCGTGCAATAGAAAATCAATGTTATGTGGCAGGTCTCAATCGTATCGGTAATGATGGAAACAATATTTTTCATTCCGGGGATTCTGCTGTGATCGATTACAAAGGAGAATTAACCTCTTCCGAAAACCAACCCGTGGAATTTGTTTCTACCTATTCACTCTCACATGAAAAACTGATAAATTACCGGAAGCAGTTTAGCTTTTATAATGATTCCGATCATTTCGAAATAAAATGATAGCCTGACAGAGCATCTATCAGAATCCCTTTAAATTATTTTTTACCTTCACGATTCAATGAAACGTATCCTCCTCCTTATCGCATTTATCCAGCCATTATCGACCATTGCACAGGACGATCATAAAATCTCGCCGCTGGAAAAATTACAGATGCCGGCTTATCTGCAACGAATTAATTCGAATACATTTACTGGCATTACATTACCTCCTTCTTCCCCCGTGCGCGCTTCTGCCGAATGGGAAGAAATCGACGCTCTCATGATTACATGGACTTCCTTCCCTGCAATCCTTACACAAATTGTACAGGCAGCACAGAATGAAACAAAGGTCATCATCGTATGCAGTGACTCTAATGCTGTAAAAAATTCTCTGACAGGCTCTGGAGTATCACTTAGTAATATCGATTATTTGGTAGCTCCGTTTGACAGAATCTGGGCACGCGACTACGGACAATGGAATATTTACACCAACGATGTAGACTCACTTGCTCTGGTTGACTGGATCTATAACAGGCCGCGTTACAACGATGATTCTGTCCCCGTCGCGATTCATAATTATACGGGGCTTCCGCTTTACAGAACATTATCATCGCCTTTCGACTTGATACATACAGGAGGTAATTTCATGTGTGATGGATTTGGAACTGGTTTCAGTTCGAAACTTATCCTGAATGAAAATCCGACAAAAACAGAAGCCCAGGTAGATACTATTATGAAAAAATTTATGGGTATCAACAGGTACATTAAAATGGAAACACTGCCATATGATGATATCCACCACATCGATATGCATATTAAATTACTCGATGAAGAAACGCTACTTGTCGGTGAGTATCCTGCCGGCATCGCTGATGGTCCGCAGATAGAAGCCAATCTGCAATATGTTCTTTCCAATTTCAATTCAGTTTACGGAACACCTTATAAGGTAATCCGAATACCTATGCCACCTGATGCAGCAAACAGGTACCCAAATCAAAGTGGAGATTATCGGACTTATGCGAATTCTGTTTTTGTAAATAAGACAGTAATACTTCCTGTTTACGATCCGCAATATGATTCAACAGCATTACGAATATATCGAGAAGCGCTGCCTGGTTATAATGTTGTAGGCGTCAACTGTAACAGCATTATCACGCAATTAGGAGCCATTCATTGTATCACAAAGGAAGTTGCTGCTTCTGATCCCTTACTGATTTCTCATCAGGCTTTGCACGACACCTATAATACGTCATCACCATACGATGTCATCGCACGCATTCAACATCGTTCTGGAATACAACAGGCCATGATTTATTACCGCACAGATACAACTCTTCAATGGCAAAGTGTTCCAATGAGCCCTCTTACTTCTATCACACATGAAGGGCAAATTCCTCCGCAGCCCGCGGGGACTACCGTTTACTATTATATCGACGCTCAGTCTGTTTCCGGAAAAACACAGGTTCGCCCATTGACTGCACCGGCAGGGTATTGGAAATTCAATGTGCTTTTAAATACAGGAATCTCTAACTCTGATAAACCGATCCTGATTGAAAATGTTTTTCCTAATCCATCAAAAGGTATGACATGTATTCCGGTTTATACTCCCTCTAACTCACAAATTTCTCTTTCACTCCGTAATATTCTCAATGAAGAAGTGATGTTAATCTATAATGGAATGAATACTGGCGATAAAAAATACTTTATAAACACATCAGACATTTCTTCAGGCGTTTATATATTGCAACTGAAAACAGAAACTGGAATTTTCTCTCAGAAGCTAATAATCCGTTAGTAAACGTAAACCTTCTGACTTCTGTTTCTATTTTTTCCCTGTTGACTTAACTGTTACGTCTACATCCCAATTCGCCCGAACAGTAATCGCATCGGGATAAAACTCTATCATTTCCGGCTGAATTTTTTTCAAATAATTTCCAGTATCCCATTTCCCATTACCATTGCTGTCGTAAACAAGTTTGATTTTATAAATTTTAGGATCCAGATTACTGAGCAATGCAGAGGTGTCATTTTTTGCCGATAACTCTCTGTAAACAAAGCCTGCATCATCTACGAGTTGAATGACACACATCTCTCCTGAATTATTTTGAAATTTTATTCTCAGTGAACCATAATCAGTTTCGGATTTAACTGTGAATGAAAGCTGCACAGAATCATTTTTTAAATCATAAATATCCGTAAAAGTCGCCGGCGGAATAAACAAATTGTAATTACCTTTTCCCTTCCAGACATGATCTACTTTAAGTTTTAAATGCAATGAATCTAAAAATGATATTTTAGGTTTAATAATTATTGAGTCTTCAGTAATCACAATTTTTTCAAAATCATATTCTGCAATCGGATGATTGCTCTGCATGTAATATGGAAGATACAAATGCTGAATGCTTCCCTGCGTACTTCCGGCGCCAATTGTAAATGCTACCTGTCTTTTACCAATCTTCTCAACTTGTTTCTTAAACAACCTTATGCTGATTGTGTCCCTGGTAATCGCTGTATCAAGCGACAGACTCAATGAATCGGATAAAGTATTTTTATACCAAAAATTTATCGTGTCTCGTTTTTCCGAAAACGATACTGCATAAAGCTTGATAGAATTTGTATCGGTGAGGTATTTTATATTGATTGAATCGACCGGGCCGTTGAATACAAGAAATGCCTTACCCGGAAATTCTGAATAAGCCCGGAGAAACCTGAATCCCGACACCTCACGAAAAAGATTGAGATCTATCTTCTCCGTATTCGATGGAATAAGTGAATCAGAAAATGCGATTAACTCTTCTGCTGGGGTGTATAAATAATTTCCATCATTATCTTTCAAACCAACAAGCTTATATGATCCGGGTGAAATGTTAACGATCCTGTAATCGCCGGAATCGTTTGTGCGTGCGAAGTAAACGGGACGCTCGAGATAAGGAAGAGAGTCGTTATTTGTTTTGTATAGCAATGCGAGATTTCCTTTACCAATTTTCCTGTCGAAGGCATTAATTATTTTTCCGCTGATAAAGTTTGAATCGATAATGCTCCCGGTTGAAAATACATAGTGAAAATTCTGAAGTTTATTGCCTTCATTATTATCCATTATGCCCAATCCAAAGTTGAGAGTATAAGTCGTATTGGCCAGAAGTGTATCATTAAAATGAATCAACAATGATTTTTTTCTGATTTTAATTTGAGGAGTATTATTCAATAAAGGAGAAATGATCAACTGTGAACCGATGTCATTCAGTGCGATGTATTCATCAAAATTTAATACGATGTCGTGTCCTGAAAAATTCGTACTGAAATTTTCAGGCTGTGAAGAAATCAACTCAGGAGGCTTAACATCTTTTTCTCCCCCACCAGGTGCGACTTGTATTGCACATGAAGTGAGGAAAATTATAATAACAGTTATAAGTACCGGAAAAATTAACTTCATATCATCTTTGAAATTAGCAATGCAATTTCCTCAAGGTATTTCCGGTCAATATCATCAAAGTCGGACAATAGTTTACTATCAACATCGATGACGCCACAAACGATATTATTTTTTATCAATGGCACAACAATTTCAGACTTGGAGAAAACGCTACATGCAATATGGCCCGGGAACTGATCAACATCGTCAACAATAATGCTTTGTTTTGTATCCCATGCAGAGCCGCATACTCCCCTGCCTTTTTCAATCTGTACACATGCAGGTGGTCCCTGAAACGGACCTAATAATAATACTTGTTTTCCTTTTTTCTCTTTAACAAAATATACTCCTATCCAGAAAAAAGAAAATGTCTCCTTCAAAGCCGCGATAATATTTCCAGCATTTGCAATGAGGTCGTCCTCGCCTTCAGTTAAAGCAATAAGCTGCGGAATTAAAGCAACGTACTTTTCTCCTTTGCTCAATCTTTGCATAATTGTGATGTTTTCTGACACAGCTAATTTTTCTGCAAATGTATGTTTATTTTAGATTTATAAATTCCTTATTCAAGTATAGATTGTGACTTATTTTGAACTTCTATATTTTTCTTCGGCTTCCAGCTAATTCAACAAATAACACAGTAGAAGTTCATATTACCACTTAGCTGATAAAGCGATATAGAAGTATGGTTTATATCAACGATACATCATTTAATTAGTCGCAAATATGAGGTTGGAATATATATATCATTCTGTGAATTTTACAGAATGAGAAACAGCTTTTTTAGAATGGCCGATGATTTATTGTGGATGATGTATCCCACTCTTTGCGCAGCCTGCAGCAGGCCCTTATTTACTGGAGAAGAATGTATATGTACTCCATGCCGTTATCGAATGCCCCTTACAGGATTCCATTTAATTTCCGATAATCCTGTGATAAAACATTTCTGGGGTAAGGTTCCAGTAAAGCATGCTACAGCTTACTATTCATTTAGCAAGGGCGAAAGGGTACAAAGACTTATTCACCAGTTAAAATATAAGGGCAGAAAGGATGTTGGAGAATTTACAGGAAAGCTAATGGGAATAGACCTTCGCAATTCAGAATTTAATAGCATCGAACTAATAGTGCCAGTTCCGTTGCATAAATCGCGTCAGAAAAAAAGAGGATACAATCAAAGCGATTGCTTTGCCGAAGGGCTTTCTAAAGGACTCGGAAAAAATGTCGATTTCTTTGCGTTAGAAAGAACAGAAGCTACAAGCACACAAACAAAAAAACACAGATTTGAACGGTTTAAAAATGTAGAGCACATTTTTAGAGTCACAGAAAATAAGTCGATAGAAAATAAAAAAATACTTCTCGTTGATGACGTCATCACAACAGGATCCACATTAATCTCCTGTGCAGAAGCCTTATTAAAAGTACATGGAGTTGAAATTTACATTGCAGCAATTGCCTGTGCCTGATATAAAAATTGTATTAATCTGAATCATTTAAGATTTCTCAATTGATAGATGGTTATGTTATAGGCGATATTGTTTTTTATCACTTTCTTATCTTCTACATTAACTTCATAACCCAGATTTGAGAAATCATCAAAAAAACTTTTTGCAAATTTTCTGTTTGGCTCGCTGATAATAATTATTCCACCCGGTTTAACAAGCTGACCCAATGCTTTGGCCAGTGGTTCAAACGATCTGCTTTCATAGGCAACATCGGAGGCCAACAAAATATCTGGTTGATAATTTTTCGGAGGATTTCTCCAATCCAATATAGACACATCCGGTACTGAATTTAAATTCAGCTGCCAGTTGAAAGCTGCAAATTCAATAGCTCCCTGTAAATAATCGGTGAGGGTAACTTTAGCTCCTTGCATTCCGGCGACTATTCCCGGTAATCCAAGTCCACAACCTATTTCTAGAACAGAGTTGCCAACAAAAAGATCTTTATGTTCAACAATGTATTCTGATAATGCAATTGCAGAAGGCCAAAGTTCGGCCCAATATGGTATCTGTTCGTCGATTACTCCCGGATCACCGGAATTTTTTTTCAGCAGCTGGTCGAACAGGCTGTCTGGATTTACAACACTGGCCAGATTTACACTGATGTCATTAATTTTTACAGAAATAATCTCATGTGGATAGTCGCCCGAATTCATATAATTGTTGGATCAGAAAAAAAACGATGAATGCTTAATGGGTGACTATTACTTTCTGCGACTGAACTCCTGCTCCTACACTAACCCTTACCATGTAAACACCAGCGGGGATTAGTGAAACATCAATGACGGCTAGTCCGCTTCTTAAATACTGCGAGAAAATTTTACGACCGAGCATATCCTGCACAGAACACAAAGCTCCATCAATATTATAGTTAGATTTTATGACAAGTTGCTGCGAGGCAGGATTAGGCAAAACAGAAAACAATAGGTTATCTTTTATGAGCTCGTTTACCGAATTTGAAGGATTATTTTGATAGTAAATCTGCATCCCTCCACCGTACATGCCAATAGCCATATCTAAAAGAGAATCGCCATTCAGATCTCCGCCGCTTACAGATAGATTATAGCCATAACGAGATCCGCCTATGGTTTTCAATACAGTATCGAGCAATGCAAAACTTCCGTTTAGATTTCCATCAATGTTTCCATACAGATTAATATCCCCACTCATATTGCTTACAAGCATCCTGTAGTCATTTCCCTGGCTAAAGACGAAAGGCACCGAATATCCATCGGGCGAATTAAATGATTGAACAATGACTCCTCCAAGCGTATCGTTCGTTGCAGGCGTTGAGAAGAATGGTACAGATTGAGTTCCTGAATTTTGAAAATACTTTATTAATCCGTTTTTTCCTCCTATGACAAGATCGAGTAAACCATCTCTGTTGAGATCTATAAGTTGCGGAGTGCTGGCCTGACCAACATCAATATTCATAAAATAATAAGAAGGAGCAGCGAACACAGGAGTTACTCCGGGCCCAGCAGTATTCATAAAATAGATCAGACGACCGTCATCATTACCAAGGATCATATCCATATCAGCGTCGTTGTCCATATCACCGAATGATGGAAATATTTGTCCCTTCAGCAAATACGATTGAAGCCCGGCAAAATCATTTGTGACAAATGTAAATGCTGGAGAGGAAATTGTTCCGGTGTTGCGATAAAGAGACAATGTAGTAACGTAAGTAGAATCAGTCACGGTTCTGTTCCTGTTTCCAATGACGATGTCCGGGAGTCCGTCACCGTCGGAATCGAATAATACAGGCGTGGCCGATTCTCCGACATCAATCATCTGATCCTGCAAATAGTTTTTTTTAATAAAATTAAACTGAGGTACAGAATCAGTTCCATCGTTATGATAAAAGAAGACGCCATTCTTGTTTTCATATTCACCCGGAGAAACAAGCAAATCTCTTTTCCCATCATTGTCGCCATCGATATAAGCATGCGTTGCGAAAGAGTGTATGCGTACTGGGACATTGTAAGATGGAAACAAAGTATCCTGTGATGTCATCTGAGCATGCGTATTTGATCCTCCGTTTATCACCAAAAGACTGTTGTCGGTCTGACTATCTCCGATTAACATATCCTGATCGCCATCACCATCAATATCGATTGTTTTAATATTTGCATAAGTATCATCCCGGCGAGCAACCTCATATGGAAAATAATTTCCATTAATTGGTGAAAACAGGAAACAGGTAACATTCCATGATCCGACGATAACATTTTTAAATCCGCCGGTTCTGAGTGTAAACTCTCCGAAAACATTTTGGGCAAGGACATAATCGTCGAGGGAGTCGCATACACCATAATGCTCCATCGACATGTTTTTAAAGTAAGCAAATCCACCGACACATTGAAACTGTTGACCGACAATATCCATGTCACCATCGCCATCAATGTCGTTGAAGTCGGGAACTAAATTTCCGCTGGCCAGAATATTTACAGGTGTTGGACCGACATTAGTATATTTTACAGAAGTATCTACCAATGTAAAAATGATGTTTCCTGTTTGTGAATTATTTCTGTATTGGCTGATTCCATTATTCCATGCATTCTCGCAGAATAAATCAGGTTTGTTATCGCAATTGTAGTCATATAAAAATGCCCATCCTTTTATAGCCGGAAACATATCGGCATACTGAGGAGCATATTCCCAGCAATTTGTTCCTGAAGTTCCGTTATTAATAAAAGTTAATACCCTGTTATTGCTTCTGTCGAATGCGAATAAATCAGGAATATTATCGCCATTAAGATCAATTTTAGAAAAAAGTGGAAAATTAAGTCCGCCTGCCCACGGTAATAATAACTGCCCGTTGTCATAAACCGGAATAGAATTATTTCTGGTAAATCCGGTTTGAGCATGTGCAATACTTGCGCACAGGCATAAAATAATAATCACGATTTGTTTCATGGAGAATAAAGTTAAACTTAAAAAGATAACGAATCAGAAAATAAAAAGAAAACTATTTCAATTGCCTATTTTTACTCCACTATAATGATTATGAAAGATTCAATCAATTCTTGTTTTCAATAATATAGATGGCAAGATCGAGTCTTCTGAGCAGAGAGGGGATAATCCCGGAAAAGTCAGATAAGGATTCAGTATTGAAATCAAGAGCTTCACGGAAGTTACCGATAAGATCAGAGTGATTTCTGAAAAGTTTATTTGGAGTATGGTGAATGTCGCGATATTGAGTTTCGACTCCTGTTATCATACTATTTAATTCAGCCTCACTCAGGTGATTCTCAATTAATCTTTCTCTGATTTCAGGTTCCTGTTGTCCGTTAAGAATTCTTTTGAATGAATTCAGTTGCAATTCGCAAACGCGTTTCATTAATAATTCTTCCTGATCTGATAAGTTGAAATTTAGCATTTGTTCTTCTTCTTAACGCAAAGATATATGCCGCATTCACATTATCAAGCAGATTTTTAGGGCTGTCTTTAACTTATTAACATTTTCGTAATCTCTTGAAAGCGCTGTCAATAGACCTGTTTGAGACTTATCGGTTGAAAAAAATATTGAGCTATTTAGATGATGCCTATTCAATGATCAAAAAAAACAATAGATTTTTTATCGGGGTGATGTTGATCATTTCAAGGAAACTATTTAGTTCTTTATAATTAATTTCCTGATTGATTGATTTTTGCTGGCCGACTTTAAAATGTATGTCCCCACCGGTAGATTCTCACCCGTCGTGAATAATGCAGGAGCATTTTTTTTCACAAAAAGTAATGAGCCTTTTAAATCATAGATGCTGATATCAGAACCCTCTTCGGAAAGTACAGTGAATTGCCCGGAAGAAGGATTAGGGAAAATGATAATTTGATTTGAGAGATTTGGAATATCAGAAATCCCAGTACAAATATCAAACGTGACAAGAATTGTATCTCTGTTCGCGCAACCAAAGTTATTCGTTACTGCAAGTATTATCTGAAATGTTCCTACACCACGACCCGTAGTATCTAAATTGATAGCTGCACTGTTCTGGCCTGTGGACCATCCATAGGAAGAATATGTTCCTGCTGTGAGGTGAGCAACGTTATCCATACAAACAGTAACATCTGGCCCAAGGCTTGGATGTGGAGGTGGATTGACAGTGAGAGATTGATTGGCTGAGTTCGTGCAATTGTTCGAATTAGAATAAGTATATGTAATTGTGTGCTGACCTGCTCCCGCTATTCCAGAATAGAAAATTCCGCCACCAACACCGGGGCCACTGTATGAACCACCAGACGGACTTCCGCCTGAAAGTGTTACAGGTCCTGTATTCTGACATACGGCAGCTAATGCCGAAAAACTCACCGATGGCAACGTATGGACCACAATATCTGATGTATCTTCAGATGTACAGCCATTAGAGTTCGTATAGCTGTACGAAAGTGAAAAAGTCCCTGCACCAGATACTAGCGGTGAAAACTGATTGCTAGAAACACCAGTTCCGGAGTATGTTCCTCCAGAAGGCGAGCCACCTGTTAAGTTAAATTGCTGTGCATTCAGACAAACAGGCTGAAGGTTTGCAAAGGTGACATTAGGAAGAGCATTTACTTTCTGATCCGTAAAAGCTGTATCGGAGCATCCTGACACATTTGTATAAACATATCTGATTGGAAATTGACCGGCACCGGCTGCTGTTGGATTAAATTGACCCGAAGACACACCTGTACCCGAATACGCACCACCCGTAGGGTTTCCACCTGACAATGCGAATTGGGTTGCATCAACACAAACTTCTGATAAGGTTGAAAAGGTAACGACTGGTTTACTTAAAACCGTTATTGATTTTTGGTCACTACTTGTGCAACTATGAATGTCAGAATAAGTATAGGTTATTGTATGAGCACCGTCACCTGCAGCAAGAGGATTAAATTGATTTCCTGAAACGCCGTCTCCGGAATAAGCTCCACCTGACGGACTCCCTGATGTAAGCGTTAATGTTCCACCGTTAATACATCTGTTAGTAAGATTACCTAGCGTTACCGAAGGAAGTTGATAAACTATGATGTTAATATTTTTTATGTCGGAGCAACCGGTGGCTCCATCCTGTCCTGTTACCGTATAGTTTGTTGTTGATGTAGGTTTTGCTATAACAACTGAGTCAGTACTTGATGAAAGTGTTGAAGAAGGACTCCAGCTATAGGTTTCAGCTCCATGAACCTGAATAGTCACTGAGTCCCACCGGCACATATCGCCGGACGTAGAAGATATTGTCATCGTAAATCCTGCAGCTATTGTATCCGTCTCAAGGTATCCTGTTAATAAATAGTTTGAATTAGTTCCGTTACCGTTGTATTCAAAAATTGCAAAGTGGTAGTCAGTTCCCCCTGCAAGACCGGTAATAGTGGCCGTTGATCCCGTTCCGCTATAAACTACGTAATTATTATTTCCGAGATTACTTCCAGTGCCGAATAATGAACCTGATGTATACCCGACCGCATCAACAGGGAATGCATTTACAGCCGCATTAGGACGGGCAATAATAAGCCGCCTGGATCCATCACCCGGTGTGAAATTCAAATTTATTTCATCGCATGTGATGGTCGTGGAGATAAACGTTTGTGTCTGTAATGTCGGCTCTGTTGCTATGGGTACAGCCATGCAAAAATTTACCATCATCAAAGCAATGACGGTTAGTAAAGTCAGGCGTGGGGCCATTTTATTCTTCATGGTAAAATTGGGGATGGGTTGAATTTTCTTAATGCTGCTAAGTTAAGGCACAAAAATACAATAACGTCATCATAATTACATTAATATACCGATTATGGTTTCATTTTTTCGATAAAAATGTGGGAGATCTCAAGGGCTAAAGAATAAAAATTTATATTTGGTCGGATAGATATGGATAGTACGGCAATCAGCTCAAAAACCTTCAGCCTCCGGGAAGTCATGCTCAGCATACAGTCCGTGCTACATAAATCCTATGGAAATAAAATTTTCTGGGTTCGCTGTGAACTATCCAGAATCACTTTGGCCCAAAGTGGGCATTGTTACCTCGAACTAATCGATAAGAATGAAACCACAATTGTCGCTCAGCAAAGAGGAATTATCTGGGCAGATCAATATACAGCAATAAGCGAAAAATTTAAAGCTGTTACAAATTCGGGATTATCAGCAGGTATGAAAATACTGCTGCATTGTTCTGTAACACTTCACCCTCTTCATGGCTTATCGTTAACAATTACTGATATCGATCCATCATTCACACTTGGCGAAATGGCTAGAATGAAAAATGAATCGATTGCCCGGTTGAAGATGGAAGGATTATATAACAGAAATAAAAGTCTGACGCTACCATTGCTGCCATCACGCATTGCAATTATCTCAATCGATACAAGTCGTGGATATCTCGATTTTATCAGCACTATAGAAAGCCATCAGAGGCATTATGCAATCGTTCATACGTTGTTCGATGCAATCCTTCAAGGTGAAAATGCTCCGCCAACAATAATCAGCGCGATCAATAAAATCAACTCACTAAAAAATAAATTCGATGCCATTGTGATTATCAGAGGCGGCGCCGGTGATGCAGGACTAGCATGTTATGATGAGTATTTATTAGCAGCAACTGTTGCTCAATCTGAATTACCCGTTATTACAGGAATCGGTCATGCCTCCAATGAAACCGTCGTTGAAATGATTTCATTTCAAAACTGTATCACGCCTACTGCAGCAGCTACATTCATACTCGAAAAATTCGACCGGCAGTTTTTGATTTTAAATCAGTTGTCATCAACGCTAATGGATTTATTGAAGTCGTATTTCACCTATGAGAAACAGCAGATTTCATCGCAGTCTGAACGTTTTTCCCTCATCGTCAATAATCAGCTTTCCAGACGAGGATTCCAGCTAAAGAATCTCTTCGCAAGCTTGCCGGCAAATATTTCAAAATATTTTTCTTCTTCCAGGTCAAACCTGTCGCATTCCATTCAGGCAGTGCTCAATATAAAGAGGTATGGGAAACACCTTGGATCCCTCATCGAATTGAACAGGAAAACAGATGAAATGAAAATGCATTACAAGAACTTCCTCAATCAACATCAGACATTGATCACTGATCATATAGCAAAACTCGGCGATAGCATCTTAAAGATTAACAGGAATAAAGAATTGCTTCAACATCTCGAAGAGAAAGTCGCACTCCTCGATCCGGTGAATACATTGGTGAGAGGTTACTCTATTACACGTGTAAACGGCAAAGCGGTAACAGATGCATCAGAAATAAAACCGGGCATCCGTCTTGAAACGGAACTTGCCAATGGAACAGTCATCAGCACAGCAGAAAATAAATAAAATGGAAAAAAAGAAAACCTATGAAGAAGCTTATGAAGAGCTTCAAGCAATTGTAAAAGAAATTGAAAACGGAACAATCTCTGTGGATGCTCTCGGCGAAAAAGTAAAACGCGCCGGAGAATTAATCAGATTCTGCAATGAGAAACTGGTGAAGACAGAAAAAGAAGTTGACGATGTGCTAAAGGAAATCGAGCGATAATATGGTTGCCGCTCTTCACCGTCAATTAGATTTCAATCTTGCTTTTTCAGAAATGCTTGTTTCCGATCTCAGCGAGGAACAGATGACTACCATTCCATTTCCGGGATTTGAAAATCATCCGTCATTTACACTCGGCCATCTCGTAACAGGCACAGCACTTATGATAGAAGATCTGGGAGGAGCGTTGCTTATTCCAGTTGGCTGGTCCGAATTGTTTTTACGCCACGGTCCCGGCGACCCGCGACTTCCTGAATCAGATAAAAGACTTTATCCGAAGAAAGAAATTCTTCTTAACGAATTAAGAAATCAGCATGAAGAATTAAAGAAAATTATTTCATCCTATGACATGAATCAATTTGATGAATCAATAAAATGGAGATTTAGTGTTTACATGCCGACTGTATTGGATCTAACTCTCTTTATGTGCGTAAATCATGAGGCCATGCATCTCGGACAACTTTCTGCATGGAGAAGAGCGATGAAGCTTCCCTCCGCTCTTGCATTGCTTTAAAGAAATTATCAGATTTAATTTATTGTGAAATGTAATATTCAATTCATTATTTTTCTTTGTAATTTGACCCAATTGAAAAAGATAATTCCCCATTTTATTCTGTTATTTCTATTTATCATCCCACTTTCTGCAATTGCGAAGGAGGAAAAAGCAGATACTATTTCTATAACTCAACTAAAAAAAGGAATATCATTAAACAATACCTGGAAATACAAAACCGGAGATGACATAAGTTGGATGCCGACGAATTATGATGATAGCGCTTGGCAAGGTTTATCGTCCGTTAAAGACGGATCTGATTCCCTCCTTGAAAACTTCGATGGTGTTTTCTGGTATCGGGCATCTCTTTATATAGATAGTTCTGTAAGCGGAATACCAATTGCCATGCAACTGCGAACCAATGGCGCTTGCGATGTTTATATCGATGGGAAATTTATCAAGACATTAGGAGTCGTTGGCAAAACTATAACGGAACAAGTTTCAGGATTTTCTGTCCGTCCCAATATAATTCCTTTTCCTTCAAGCTATCACGGCTGGCATTATATTGCGGTGAGAGTTTCCAGCTTCGGTTCCACGGGTAAACTCGGCATAATAAAATACAATTCTGATTTAACAATTGCAGGCTTCGAAGCAAAGCTGGTAAGTATGAATCAAGCCCTCGAAGAACAACAAAATATTCAGTCTCTGACCATTCCACTTTTCTTCTCTGCAGTATTTATCGTCTTGAGCATTTTTCATTTAATCCTTTTCCTCTATTATAGAAAAAACAGGTTGAACCTTTATTATAGTCTATTCACACTTCTCTTATTCTTAATCTTCTTTGGCATTTACAGTTCCTTTGCAGGGGCTGATTTGCAAGCAACAAAGAAAATACTCATCATAGAGTTTCTTGCACTTTTCCTCGTTCCGATTTTTTTTATCGGAATTCTTTATGAGGTTTTTTATAAAAAGCTTTTGAAAATGTTTTGGATTCTATCCGGAATACTAACTATTTCACTTCTGTTCATGTTCATTCTTGGGAACAATGATATTGGTGTTCTCCTTCTTTTTTTGTTTCTGATGGCCGGCTTTGTTGAAACGATAAGGGTATTTATTCGTGCATGGAAAATGAAACGCGATGGAATTAAAATTTTTATTTTCGGACTACTCTTCCCTATCATAGGTATAATTATTCTTGGAATTATTAATTGGATGTTAAGAAAAATCGGATTTGGTCAGGTCGCCGATATCATTTCCGAACACAAAACAAAATTTTTTCTCTATTCAATGCTGATGAGTGTTTCATTCTCTATGACTATTTATCTGGCACGTGATTTTGCCAGAATGAATAAAAAACTTCATGCGCAAATTCTTGAAATAAAACAATTGTTCAACAGAACGATTGAGCAGGAACAAGAAAGAAAGAAAATATTAGAAAATCAGAATGTAGAACTGGAAAAAATGGTTACGCAGCGCACAGAGGAAGTTGTTCAGCAAAAAGCTGTGATCGAATTAAAGAATCGTGACATTCTCGACAATCTTCTCTATGCAAGACGGATTCAGGAAGCAATTCTGCCAGAGATAAAACTCATTTATAAAACCCTGCATGAATCTTTCATCATCTACCTTCCGAAGGATATTGTAAGTGGTGACTTTTATTCTTTCTCACAGAAAGACGGAAAGGTGATAATCGCTGCTGCCGACTGTACAGGTCATGGGGTGACCGGAGCGTTCATGAGTATGATTGGAAGTTCGATTCTCAATCAGATCATAAACCAACGCGGAATAACACAGCCTTCTCATATACTCAATAACCTAAACACAGAAATTACCGAAGCATTAAAACAGAATGATTCTGATAACAACGACGGTATGGATATTGCCCTCTGTACTTTCGACCTGAAGGCTTTGCATATGCAGTATGCAGGTGCCAACCGCCCCTTGTGGATTTTCAGAAATGGAGTACTCTCCGAAATTAAACCCGATAAATTAGCGATCGGCGGCTTCCGTCTTTTCCTTGATGCGAAATTTACTAATCATGAATTAAAATTAGAAGAAGGCGATACGATTTATCTTTTTAGCGACGGCTTCGCCGATCAGTTTGGCGGACCTAAAGGGAAGAAATTGTTATCGAAGAAATTACGTGAAATACTTGCCTCAATTCAGAATCTTTCGATGCAGGAACAAGAAAAACACCTGGTCAAAACCTTCAACGAATGGAAAGGAAATGAAATTCAGGTTGATGATGTACTCGTGATAGGAATCAGAATTTGAACATTGTATTTCTAAGCAATATAAAAAATGGATTGGGCAAAAATTTTATTTCTTCCTTTCGTAAAGTCTGAATCTGGCCAGTCCAGTCCTTTGCAGAAAGTGTTTAACTGATACAGTTAACACTCCCAAACCATAAATCACGCTACGACGAAAATTTATCGATGATGCCTCTTTGAAATATTTCGTCGGGCATGTGATCTCGGCAATATCAAAGTCAAAATAAATTATCTGAGAAAGCATTTGGTTATCGAAAACATAATCGTCGGAGTTATCATGATAATTTATGGACAATAATACATTTCGTGAAAAAGCACGGTAGCCCGTATGGTATTCAGACAATTTCTGATTAACTAACAGATTTTGAGAAAAAGTCAGAAACCGGTTGAACAGATATTTATAAAAAGGCATTCCGCCGGCAAGTGCCCCCTTACCAAGAATTCTCGATCCAAGTACGACAGGAAATAAATCGTTTGCGATCAGATAAACCATTGAAGGAATTAACTTGGGCGTATACTGGTAATCGGGATGAAGCATGATGATTATATCGCCATTCAAAGCAAGTGCTTTATCGTAACATGTTTTCTGATTTCCACCATACCCTTTATTAATTTCATGACGGATCACATGCTTAATGCCGATTCTCTCTGCTAATTCTGCTGTCTTGTCGCTACTCGCATCATCAACTAAAATAACATCGTCTACAATATCAAAAGGTATCTCAGAATACGTTTTCTCAAGCGTATCTTTTGCATTATAAGCGGGCAGCACTACAATTATTTTTTTTCCATTAACCATCAGTTGATTTCAATTTCAAATTATTTTCAGAATAATTTATTACTTAATATTTTTGGGTAATGCCATCATCGCCTGTTTCACTCTTTCATCGGCAGGATTTATCTCCAGCGTTTTTTCCCAATAAAAATAAGCACTATCAAAATTTAGTGTAGTATAATATGCGCCACCTAAATTAAAAACCAAATCGGCATTTGCTGAATCATATTTTAATGCTTTCAGGAACTCTGATATAGCCTCCTTTGGTTTATTTTCATTGCCCAGTTTCATACCGCTTCCATAATAATGCGTTGAAATAACTTTATCGTATTCGGGCAAATAAAAATTATTTGTATCCAACGCCCTTGCTTTGTTCCACCAGTATTCTGCTTTGGGAAAATCATCCTTCCAGCTGTAAACAACTCCCATATTCAGATAGGACGTAGCATAAGTCGGATATATTGAAATTGCTTTTTCTAGATGAACTATAGCAGCATTCAGAATAGAATCACGCTCAAGCCCTGTTTTGAAACCTGATAAATCCATATATGCCAATGAAGCATTAATCTGAACTTTTACACTATTAGGTGCGTCATCGACATCAGCAAGAAATAAAGTGTTATTGTCTTTCCAGTCACCGATACGATCAATCACTCTTATGAGATATAATATTGAGGCGACGACCAGCAAACCCGTCAGAAATTTATGTGCAAATAAAAAGTTGATTTTCTTCTTCAGCCATTCCGCCAAATGATATCCGGCAACAACTATCAGCAGGCAAAAACCAATTGAAGGAATGTACACAAAACGATCAGCGAAAAGTGTTCCGACGCTGATAAAGAAATTCGAAACTATCGAGAAGGTGATAAAGTAAAATAAAATCGAGAAGGAGTAAACAGATTTACTTTTAAACGTTACCAAGGCAATGAGAAACAAGCAGAGATGAATTATAATTGATAGAATAACATGCCAGTCGCCAAAACCGATAAGCGGAATCTGATTGAAGTTATAATCGTAAGAAAGATGAATAGGAAAGATCATCAGTTTAAAATACAACAACCCAGTATAAATAATAGTTGCATACTTTTCGACGGATGAAGTATTAAGAAATGAATTATTCAATAGCTCTGAAGTTGCCATTCCATGATTATCCTTAGTGGCAAAAAAACGAATTGCCAGAAAGATTATAACGACAAGTAAATTCAATATCGATGATGCACGGATTTTACTTTTAGAAGCATCGGTAAAAAAAATCATCATGAGCGGGAAAATAGCGATGAATGTGATTGCTATTTCTTTGCTCAATAATGAGAGGAAGAGCCACAGGCAGGACAAATATAGATTTGTCTTTCTTTTTAATGAGACATATTTAAATAGTTGAAGAGAAGCCAGCAGGAAAAAAAACAGACTCATCAGGTCGTCACGACCCTTTATATTGATGATCGGTTCTGTATGAGCAGGCATTACGACAAATAACAATGTTGCAGCAAGAGAAATATTAATCCAAGCCTTTGCAGGAATTCTGGTTTTGAATTTCAGGAATAATAAAAACAGTAAAACGCAATTAAAGGCATTTATGATAACGTTGATCAGATGCGAAATAAACGGGTTGTTACTGAAAAGCTGATGCTCTATCGCAAACGTCACAACAGAAAGTGGCCGGTATCTTCCACCCGATAAACCCATGATATTATCCTGCGTCATTCCGGCAAACGTATCTTTCGATAAGATGCCGCCAATTCCTCCAAAGCCTTTCTGTGTAAACTTGTTTTTTACGATAACAATAAAGTCGTCAAGGGTATATCCATTTGCGACAGAAAGAACATACAATAAAAATGACAATAGAAATATAAACCATGCATACGTCTTTATTATTTTATTCGACGATGCATTCAAAACTGCAGTCGCATTAAAATCGATAGGCGGTTTGGCTGTCGACTGTTTCCCTTTTTTATGTTTCATAGTCCGGTCGCAATTTAATGCAAACAACCTTGATTCAACAACCAACTTCAAATTAATTTTCTACACCAAAATAGATACAAATCCGGTCGTGCGCTGTAACTGGAATGTTATTTGGGGTCGGTGCTTTTTGTTAAGTAAGAAGAAAGAGCCAAGAGCCAAGAACCAAGAACCAAGAGCCAAGAGCCAAGAACCAAGAGCAAAGAGCAAAGAGCAAAGAGCAAAGAACCAAGAGCAAAGAACCAAGAGCAAATAACCAAGAGCAAAGAGCAAAGAACCAAGAACCAAGAACCAAGAGCAAAGAACCAAGAGCAAAGAGCAAAGAGCAAAGAGCAAAGAGCAAAGAGCAAAGAGCAAAGAGCAAAGACGCAGTACGAGGTGCAGGGCCACCCGTACTTCGCCAGCGCCCGGCTCTGGGACGACGGCGTGATCGACCCCGCCGACACCCGTCGCGTGCTGGCGCTGGGCCTCAGTGCCAGCCTGAACGCGCCCATCCCCGACACAAAGT
>JANPNV010000128.1:0-2867 GCA_031427625.1 Bacteroidota bacterium | reverse complement strand
TCCCCCGGCGCACTTTGGCCGTCGCTCAAAGATTCCACCGAGCAGGAGTAAATGTTTCAACTTTGTCACCCGGAATTTATATTTTGGAGATGATGAGCGACAAGCAAAAGGTTGTCAAGAAGTTTGTGAAGGAGTGATTTTCATTCAAAAATGTTTCGCTTAGGTTTCGTTATTGAAAATTTCTTTCCGCAACGCTAAGCAAATCATCACGTTATAAATCCATGCAAAGTACGCTCGGGACCTCTCACATCGCTTCATTAGAAGACATTAAGCCCCATTTCACCAAAATGGGGCTTTTTGCTTTTCATTAGAAGACGTTAGGAGCCGTTAGGAGACTTAAATGTTTCGCTCATGTTTCGCTGGAGTCAAAAGGAATGTTTCGCTGGAACTTTTTGTCTGCGGAAAAAACAGGGAAGAATCATTCTGCTTTTATCAGCAATACATTTTGTATATTTTTATACAAACAAAGAACTGGGGTCGTTAATGAAATATCATTTATTATTTTTTACTGTTGCCATTCTTTTTAGCTCGTGCATTTCACAAAGGCATGTAGCCTCACGACTATATAATAAAGAAGGGAAGTTGCTTGCCAACGACAGTCTTGTTATTACAAGTTCTCAGGTGAGAAAATTCAGAATAGTAGAAGATCAACTTGTAGATTCTCTTCTAACTCGTTTTAAATTTCCGGCAATATATCGTGAGAATGGAATTCAACTTGATCTGATAATAGATTTCACACTTGATAAAAATGGACGGGTAACAGATGTACAAATAGTAAATGCTCATGCTGGATATGCCGGTTTTAATGAAGTGAAATTCAAGAAAGAACTGCAACCATATTACTCAAAACAATTAAAAGATGCTCTTATTAATATGCAATGCGCAAATGAGTTCAAGGGTAAAAATGAACGCTATTACATTCCGGTAAAATTTAGCTTTGGCACCAAGTCAGAGAGAAAGGTGGATGAAGGCTGGTTACATGTGATTGAGCCGCCTGTACCTTTGGTAGATCATGTTGTATATTGAAGATGAAGCTCCGAAATTTGACTTAAGATAAAACCAACTCAAGTTCCAAAACCGGTGCAAAACAATCACTCATTAAAAAAATCTTGTCAGGAAATGTCTATGGATTGCTCAGGAAAAATCCGGCAGCAAGGCAAAACCTGTAGATTGTTTTACGCTGTTCAAAAAGTTAGTATGTTCGCCCATGATAGTATTTAACCAATGTCCGAAGAAATAACTGAAAAGATTTATGTTCGAATGATCGATGGAGCCATGTCTTTGGTTCCAGTCCTTGCTAAGGAAATTCAAAACAAACAGTATGAGATCCTCGATGATTTCGAATATTCTGTAATAGACGACAGTGTATTATTTGAATTCTATCCGGGCGACATAGTTGAAGTCGATGATCATGATCACAGGGATGACGGATACCAATATGATGCAATTAAATTAATACAGCCATCAAACATGAGTGACCGATTATATCTGGAATTCAAATTCAGAGCAACCTGTAATGAATTATCAATTGCTCATGAAACACCTGTAAAATACAAACATGTAATTGAGAGGATAAAAACCGAGATTGCATCCGGGAAATTCTTTTACAGAGGGATACGTGAAACGATTGAATATTTAGACAGGCTGGCGGTAAAATAAGTTTTGGAAAAATACAAATAAGTTATCTGAGCCTCCCACACGCCCTATATTTCATAATTTGCTTTCGCTTCTCCGAAAGATTCTCAAATTCTTCTAACCGGCCCTGACTACTTAAATAATCCAACACGCGGTCAGCCAAAATAATGTAGTCGATGTCATCTTTCATCGGCTTAAAAGGTGATAGTGCGATTAATCCCCATTCCCAAAATATTTCAGCGCATTGTTCAATATTTATATTATAATTTAAAACGGCGATCAGGTTGAAGACATAATCGTCCATCTCCATGTCAGAAACATCATCGGAAATATCATAACCGTTTTTGAATGGAAGGAGCAGTGAACAGAACTCATAATTTTCTAAGGCCTCATAACGTCGCAACAGAATATTGACAAGAACGGTTCTGTCTGTTTCAATCACAGTGTCAGGCTTACGCGGGACACACTTTTTCAAAATAAACCACGCACAGAAAACACAAGACCGCTCATATCCTATCACCTGGAGTGTCAGGTTTTCGTACATCATCCTGAATTCGGTTTTTCGTTTTGCCATAAGGTTAATTTATGCAGTTAATAGCTTCTTGATTTTTACAACGGTGTTGCGTGAAATACCATGGAGCTTACTACACTGCGTCAATGAATTCCCTTTTTGCAGATCGATGATGAGCTTGGAATATTTTTTCTTGACCTCATTAACATCATCACCACCGATTGGGCGACCAATCTTCTTCCCTTTTCTTTTAGCTTCTGCAAGTCCGGATTTAATTCTTTGGGATAATAGTTTGGTTTCACTCTGAGAAATTTCTGCGAACACAGCTACAATGATGTTTGTCGCCAGACTCTCATTGCCGCTATCATCAAGGGATTCAAGCCCGCCAAGATTATGAAACACAATGGCAATCTTCTTTTGATGAAGTAGGTCAATAGTATTTCTCACATCTTTTGCGTTTCGTCCTATGCGCGAGATTTCGGTAACTACTACTTTTTGAAATTCATTCCTGTTTGCTGCTGCAAGTAATTCCTGTAAGTCATGACGTTCTGCCAGAGTTTTTCTGCCGGTTATTTTAGTACCCCGCTCGGCGGAATCTTTGAGCGAAAGCTCGTGCGCGAGGGGATTCCGCCGCACACAGTACTTCAATTTAAATCTGGCGATACAATATCAGTTAGACAAATTCTCCTAATATAATGGTTGTAAATCCATCGCCGTCGAT
>JANPNV010000127.1:0-20292 GCA_031427625.1 Bacteroidota bacterium | reverse complement strand
CCAACTTTTTGTTAAACAATAAGTTTTTCAAAGTCCATACTCATTTTTGGACAAAATTCTGAAATTGAATCTTACAGAAGAACTGCGGAAAATGTGGATTTAATATTAGAGGAATGGATGGATGAAAAAAACAAGAAATGTTGTAGGTGAAAGTTTTAGTCTGAGTTTCAGTAGCAGAGTGAGTGAACAAACTGATTCTGCTCACCCACTCTGTTCACTCACTCTGTGTTCGTGCACGCTACAGGACTCGAACCTGTGACCCCTACCTTGTCGAGGTAATGCTCTAAACCAACTGAGCTAAGCATGCAAGGGGCGCAAATTTAGGCAAATTGTTGGACGAGACAAGGGAGAACCAAGAACCAAGAATCAAGAACCAAGAATCAAGAACCAAGAACCAAGATCCAAGAACCAAGATCCTAGAATCAAGATCCAAGAATCAAGAACCAAGATCCAAGATCCAAGAATCAAGAACCAAGATCCAAGATCCTAGAATCAAGATCCAAGAATCAAGATCCAAGAATCAAGAATCAAGATCCAAGAATCAAGAACCAAAAGCAAAGAACCAAGAGCCAAGATCCAAGAATCAAGAACCAAGATCCTAGAATCAAGATCCAAGAACCAAGAATCATGAACCAAGAATCATGAACCAAGATCCAAGAATCAAGAACCAAGATCCAAGAATCAAGAATCAAGAATCAAGAATCAAGAACCAAGATCCAAGAATCAGGAGTCAGGAATTTCGGTCTTCAATACTTCTTGCGTAAAAAGTATGTTTAACAATCGAAGTTCAAAAAGCAAAAGTCGACCCCGCTTTGTGGTCAACCATACAAATCACTGATAATAAGCCGGATTATTGAAGACTTTTAACTGCCTACAACTCTTTTGACAATTTTACTTTTGACAATTGACTTTCAAAATGTACTTTGGTCGGATAAGTCAATGACCCATCCTGAAAATATATTCGTAACAGACGCGGCAAGGAATTTTTTTGCTGATTCTGCCCTGGAAGCAAAAACCCATGGTACCTCCGATTTATTTCTCCTCATCGAAAAAGAAAAAGTACAGCTTTCTCTTAAGGAAAGACGTACCGGCAAAATGCTTGCATTCGAAAAAGTACTGGCGCAGGGAAATAAAATATCAGGATGGAAAGATTTATTGGAAAACACTTCTTCCCAAAGCAGGATTTTAAGAAATTATGAATTTTCAAAAGTGACTGCCTGCATAACTTCGAAAGAGTATACGCTTGTACCCGAAGCGTTGTTTAAAAACGGTGACGAAATTATCTATTTCAGAAAAAATTTTTCTTTCACCCCGCAAACAATTATCCGTTCACAACATGTTTCAACACTCGATTTGCACGTAATATTTGGAATCGACAATGACCTTGAAAAAGAAATTAATCACCTTTTCCAGGATGCACAGATATTTCATCATTCACAAGCTATCCTGAGTGACTTGGGAATGCATGGTATTAAGGAAAACGGCAAGCAGATAAAAGTGAATATTCAAAGCGACATGATCGATATTCTTGTTTCTGAGAATAAAAAAATAATCCTGTTGAATTCATTTAACTGGAAAACGCAGGAAGATATTTTATACTATACCCTGTTTGTCTGCGAGCAACTTGAAATAAATCCTGCCCACTTAAATTTAGTCGTTACCGGAGACATTCAACCCGACTCCGCTCTAATGAGCCTACTCAAGAGTTACCTGTACGATGTAACTATAGCAGAAAAACCTTCTTCACTTTCATCAGGAATCTCCGATCTGGATTTTCCTTATAATCAATTTGCTTTACTACATAATCTTTCATTGTGCGAATAACCGGAGGGGAAATGAGAGGCCGAGTTATCGTGCCACCGGACAATCTTCCAGTGCGGCCAACAACTGATTTTGCAAAGACAGCATTGTTTAATATCCTCAACAACCATTTCGATTTCGAATCTATCGATGTGCTTGATCTTTTCGCAGGTACAGGCGCCATCAGCTATGAATTTATTTCAAGAGGATCGCCATCTGTTACTGCAGTGGATGAAAATATTCAATGCGTCAACTTCATAAAAAAAACGCTTACTGATTTCAGAATGACAGGACTTCAGGTAATTCGCACCGATGCATTTGATTACATCCGAAATGGAACTAAACAATACGACATCATCTTTGCCGACCCACCCTTTTCTCTTGAAGAAACCAATTTACTTCCTGATCTTGTATTCGAAAAAAACAGTCTGAAAAAAGACGGCTGGCTGATTATCGAACATCAGACAAAACGCATTCTTCAAAGCAAAGTACAGCCATTCCAGGTTAGAAAATATAGCAATTGCTCCTATTCATTCTATAAATCTCAAGCATAAGTTCACACATCTATATGTTTTCAGATATTCTCGCAAACTCGTAATTACATCAAGATCCTAAACCAGCTTCAAACCAATCTATACAATGGAAAAACGAATCGCAGTATTCCCCGGCTCTTTCGACCCAATTACAAAAGGGCATGAAAACATTGTTCACAGAGGACTTCCACTCTTCGATGAAATTATTGTTGCGATCGGTTATAATACAAACAAAAATTATTTTTTTTCTCAGGAAAGAAGAGAACACTTTATTAAAAAGGTTTTTGAAGGTGAACCCAGAGTAAAAGTAATGCGATACTCGGGACTGACAGTAAACTTTTGTAAGGAAATCGGAGCTAAGTTTATTTTACGTGGACTAAGAACTTCTGCCGATTATGAATTTGAAAGAGCAATTGCTCAGATGAATCATTCGATGGCACCGGATGTAGAAAGCATCTTTATCGTTTCCGAACCTGCATTCTCACACATATCTTCTACCATTGTCCGTGACATTCTTTTATATCAAGGTGATGTTTCGGAATTCGTTCCAAAAGGTGCCGGCATTTGATTTTCTTCAAGACCCCATTTCCTGATCATCGAAATATTTTCGAATAACGTCCCTTATCGAATTATAAGTATTCGAGAAAACTTTTTCCTGCACTTTCTTTTTATTCATCCATTTCGCCTTCTCAATATTTTCTTCCGCCTGAGGAATAAGTTCTCCTTCATCGGCCGAAGTCATTCTATACCAATGCGTCTTCTTAAGAATCAATTTATTTTTTTCACTATACGTATGAAAAGTCTTCGTTAACTCCCCGACAATTTCAATATCCCTTATTCCGCATTCTTCCTTCACCTCCCTCATTGCAGCGGCTTCAGGTGACTCATCATAATCAAGTTTCCCTTTGGGCAAATCCCAACAATTCTTACGGTAGATGACAAGAATTTCATCATGCTTGTTTTTTACTACACCACCGGCAGCTTCCATCAATACATATCGGTCAGTAAATTTATGCCATGCCTGAAGTGGATTGGCAGAAAGATATAAGACACCTGAAATTTTATCTTCCCCAATTTTGGCTAATACATCATCGAAATTAAATTCGCTATCGCTGAGTATAAGAAAATCATTTTTACCTGATGCAGTAGCTCCATAAATATCATCAATAATTAACGGCTTATCATTAATAAACGCTTTATACATTCTACGAATTTAGCTTTTTGAAATCAGGAATCATATTTTCATGATTAATTGTTATATAGAAGTGATGTTAATACAATCTAGTAGCCACTATACAGATGACTAAATTTCCGTAAGTTTGTCCAATGCCGAGCGATCCAAATGTTTCTAAAAAAATAGCGGAACAATTATTACAAATCAAAGCTATAAAACTTCAACCCGAGAAACCATTCACCTGGGCTTCGGGTTGGAAGTCTCCGATATATTGCGATAACAGGATTTCACTTTCATATCCGATAGTAAGAACTTACATCAGACAAGCATTAGTAAAAGCTATTGAAAAAAAATATGGCAAACCGGATGTGATTGCTGGTGTGGCAACCGCTGCAATTGCTCAGGGAGTACTTGTAGCAGAAGCGATGGGACTTCCATTTGTATATGTTCGTGCTTCTGCAAAAGATCATGGAAGGGAGAATCTGATAGAAGGCGAAATAAAACCAGGGCAATCTGTAGTGGTAATAGAAGATCTGATATCTACAGGACTAAGTTCTTTGAAAGCAGTTGATGCATTACGAGCGTCCGGTTCTATTGTAAAAGGAATGGTTTCCATTTTTAGTTATGGATTCGAAGTAGCTACGAAGAATTTCGAAGCTGCTCAATGCGAACTTATATCACTTTGCAATTATTCATCACTGATTGGTCAGGCAGTAGAATCCGGCTATATCAAAGACAAAGAATTAAGTACGCTTGAGAAATGGCGCGAATCGCCAGAGACATGGAGTTAACTAAATAATTAATATTCTACAATGACAAGAATAGAAAGCGATAAGACAATTGTAAATAAATCCAGAGAAGAAATTTTCAACTTTCTCTCAAACTTCAATAATTTTCAGAAACTGATGCCTGAGCAGGTCACCAACTGGGAGTCTACAGAAGATTCTTGCATCTTCACGATTGCCGGTATGGCAACCTTAGGAATGAAGATCGTAGAAAAGAAACCATTTGATTTTATAAAAGTCACGAAAGATGGGAAAGCCCCATTCGACTTCAACCTCGAATGTCTTTTAAAAGAAAATGCGCCGTCAGGCACAGAAGTTCAACTCGCTTTTGACGCAGACCTGAACCCTATGCTGAAAATGATGGCAGTTAAACCACTGACAAATTTTTTAAATCTTATTGTCGGAAAATTAAAAGACATGCCCTGATTGATTTTATACGATAATGGCCTTTTTTAAAACTGATTTTCTACAAAGCGCTTTAAAGACTTACAGAACAAATCGTATCTCTTTCAGTTCAAATTCTCTAACCTGCCCATCTTTTAACTCTAGAACTATTTTTCCGTTGTCATCTACTCGTCGAATCATTCCCAAAAAAATTTGATTCTCGGCTTCAAATTCTGCCCATTGTCCTGATAAAAACAAAGCAGAATGATAATCTTCTTCAATCTTTTTCAAGTCATTACTTTTTAGCTGCAAATAGCGTGATTCGATAAAAGAGGAAAGCGAATAGAAAACTTCATCCAAATCATATTCTTTTCCGGTGATCTGACGGAAGGAAACAGGATTCGGAAGCTTATCAGAAAAAATCTCCTGATTGATGTTTATTCCTATTCCAAGGATGCTATAATTCAACATAGAATTATTCATCGAATTCTCAACTAGCATTCCTGCAACTTTTTTCTTTTTCCAATAAATGTCATTGGGCCACTTTATCGCGACATCTGATATTAAGGATGCGCTTATAAAATCATAAACGCCGAGAGCAAAAGCCTTATTAAGATCAAAAACATGCTTAGGAGTAATAAATCGAGGATAAAACAGATAACTGAGAAGCAGATTTTTTCCAGATGCACTTTCCCAAATTGTCCCTGCCTGACCACGACCTTCATTTTGAGCGAATGCACGCACAACTGCCCCTTCAGGCAGGATTTCCTGGCGAAGTTTCGAGGATAAAAATGTATTTGTAGAGTCAACCTCCTTAAGAAAAGTGCAGTGTCGACCTGTGAATAAGGTTGTTAAATCTTTTTTCATTTGAAATAAGCAATGGGCTACCGACGACTTATCTTTATGTTAGACAATATTTTGATTACTTTTGCGTCTAATTAAATATAAAATAACCAGGTTATTCTGAATGCTTAAAAAGAAATCTCCAAAGCGAAAAGTAGTTAAAAAAACAGTCAAGAAAGTAAACGACGCAGAGCAACTTAAAGACTCAGTCGTTGAAGGAATGCAGGAAAAAAAAGCCAAAGAGATTGTCTGCATTGATTTGCGGAATACAAAAAACTCTGTAGCAGACTTTTTTGTTATCTGCCATGCCGATTCCAAAGCCCACATTGATGCTATTGCCGATTCGATTGAAGATTTTGTCTATAAAAAAAGAGGCGAAGAACCTAGTCACCGTGAAGGAAAAACTAATTCCGAATGGTTGATTATTGATTATCTGAATGTTGTTGCGCATATCTTTCGTCACGAACAACGTGATTATTATGGAATAGAAAGACTTTGGGCCGACGCAGAAATTCAAAGCATTGCAGGGAATTATTAATCAGTAACTTTGTTAAATGATGATTTTAGCAGTTGTGTTAAACTGCAATAGACGATTGTCAAAATATTTTTATTTCAAAAAATGAGCGAGCAAAACAAAACGAACGAGACCAAAGGCGAATCAAAAGACGGACAGAAGGGTGGACCCGGGAAAAAATTTCCTGCAGGTCCAAAATTCAATTTCAATTTCTATTGGATATATGGAATTATCATAGTAGTTCTGATAGTTACACAACTGTTTCAATGGAATACTGCTGAAAGAAAAATTTCTTTTGATCGCTTTGAGAATGAAATGCTGATTCCTCAGGATGTTGCAAGAATTGAAGTAACCAGTCAGACAGCTCATATCACAATCAAAAAGGAAAAACTCAGCGATCCTAAATATAAAGACATCCGGTATAAGAGATGGGGTAACGTTGAAAACCCTGGGCCACACTATGTATTAAACACAGGACCAGACGAACTTTTCGCAAAGAAAGTCGAAGAGATACAAAAAGATTTTCCTCAGGAAAACAAAGTTAGCATTGATTACGAGCAAGACACTCACAGCTATTTTGATGTTTTACTAAACTGGATAATTCCATTTGGTGTGCTTATTCTCCTCTGGGTGTTTATCATGCGGAAAATGGGTGGCGGCGGCGGCGGCGGAAGTCAGATTTTCAATATTGGCAAATCAAAAGCCCAGCTCTTCGATAAAGACCTTCAGGTAAAAGTCACTTTTAATGATGTTGCCGGACTTGAAGAAGCGAAGCAAGAGGTTATGGAAATAGTCGACTTCCTAAAACATCCCAAAAAATACACATCGCTCGGTGGAAAAATTCCCCGTGGTGCATTACTCGTTGGCCCTCCGGGAACAGGAAAGACATTGCTTGCAAAAGCGATGGCAGGTGAAGCACAGGTTCCGTTCTTCTCATTATCCGGTTCTGATTTCGTTGAAATGTTTGTCGGTGTCGGCGCTTCTCGTGTCAGAGATTTATTCAGACAGGCGAAAGAAAAAGCTCCTTGTATCATATTCATTGATGAAATTGATGCGATCGGCCGTGCAAGAGGTAAATCACCATCATTCAGTTCAAACGACGAACGCGAAAGCACCCTCAACCAGTTATTAACGGAGATGGACGGTTTCGGAAGTAATTCCGGAGTAATTATCGTTGCAGCTACTAACCGCGCAGATATTCTCGATCGCGCTTTACTCAGACCAGGTCGTTTCGACAGACAAATTTATGTTGAGCTACCTGACCTTAATGGACGTAAGGCAATCTTTAACGTACACCTTAAGCCCTTGAAAATAAATATTGCACTAGACATAGATTTTCTCGCAAGACAAACACCTGGATTCTCGGGTGCCGACATTGCCAATGTCTGTAATGAAGCAGCACTTATCGCCGCCAGAAAGAACAAGCAATCAATCGAAAAGCAAGACTTTTTGGATGCTATCGACAGAATTATCGGTGGGTTAGAAAAGAAAAACAAGATCATTTCCGCTCATGAGAAGAAAGTAATTGCCTATCATGAATCCGGACATGCAGCAACAAGCTGGTTATTGGAATATGCTCATCCACTTGTAAAAGTTACAATCGTCCCTCGCGGAAATTCTTTAGGTGCCGCATGGTATCTTCCCGAAGAACGCCAGATAACAACCACTGATCAGATTATCGACGAAATTTGTGCAGCATTAGGTGGCAGAGCAGCTGAGGAAATTATTTTTGGCAAAATATCTACAGGTGCGCTAAGTGATCTTGAAAAGATTACCAAGCAAGCCTATGCAATGGTGACCATTTATGGACTGAATGAAAAAGTAGGAAATGTCAGCTTCTACGATTCCAGCGGTCAGCAGGAATATACCTTCAACAAGCCATACAGCGAACATACGGCTGAAATTATTGATAGCGAAGTGAAGTTGTTAATCGACAGTGCATATGCAAGAACAAAGGCATTACTGAGCGAACATAAGGAGCAACTGCATCAGCTTGCGACCCGTCTTCTCGAAAGAGAAGTTCTCTTTAAAGAAGATCTTGAACAGATTTTCGGAAAAAGAAAATGGGAAGACAAAAGTGAGATGGCACATTTTGCTCATTCGGCAAATGGTTCGGGTGTTAATGAAACAATTCCTAACATCGTCTTACCTCAAACCGGTGAGAATTCAGATGCTATATCAACAACTGGTAATTAATTTTAAGTTTCGTGCAGGAAATTACTTCTCGTGAAAGCATACTTAAAAAAATCAGACAAGCTCTGACTGAAAAGACTACGCAGCGTTTTCCGAATGTTGACTTTGAGAAAAAAATTTATCATTCAGAATACGAAAGCAAAGAAGAAGAATTTGCAGTTGCATTTTCTAAGGTAGGCGGTCAGTTTGTGTATTGTGAAAGCGAACTCGAATTTCTTGAGAAGGTTATCTCTTTTGCTCATGAGAAAAAGTGGAAAAACTTTTATTGTAGAGAAAGCTCTATTCTTGAATTCATGGATAAGGTTGAGTTTCCATATACCACTAACGAAACTGATTTTCCGGAAGAGCTTGTAAGTATTACTTCATGTGAAGCTTTAGTATCCAGACTTGGTAGTGTAATTGTAAGTTCCAGACATGGCTCAGGAAGGAAGCTCTTCGTTGTTCCTACGGTTCACATAATTATCGCTTATGCTTCACAGATTGTTCCGGAATTAAAAGACGCTTTATTATTGATCCGTAAAAAATACGGCGAACAGATTCCTTCGATGATTGCTGCATTAACAGGACCAAGCAGAACAGCAGACATAGAAAAAACACTGGTAAGTCCTGCTCACGGACCAAGGGAAATTTATGTTTTTCTTATCGACGATTAATCTTTCATGGATAGCGGATGGCAGTGTGTATACTTCAGCAACCAATTACACAGTATAGAAATTGTACGGGCTGTGCTTGAAGATCACGATATTAAATCTGTAGTTGTTGATAAAAGAGATTCAAGCTATATCAGCATTGGAGATTTAGAAGTTTTTGTTCCAAATGAAGATGCTATCTTAGCGAAGGTCATTATTGGGAATATTTTTTAAACCTCGATACACTGTGAGTAATCTTGCAATCAGAACAATAACCGGAGTAATCGGAGCATCCTTACTCCTCGGAGGAATTTACTTCAGCGAACAAACATTTTTGTTGCTCCTGATGTTTATCAGCTCCATGGCACTGATGGAATTTTACAAGCTATGCGATAACAATGGCGTTAAATCTCAGAAGCTTTTTGGACTCCTCCTCAATTTTTTAATTTTCCTGCCTCCATTAATTCAACACATCTTTCAAACGGGGTTTAATTTATTACCACTGATTATTATTCTACCGTACATCGTATTTATCAGGGAACTTTATCTGAAAAGCGAAAAACCAATTTATAACATCGGCGCAACATTGCTTGGTGTGATATATATAAGTCTGCCACTTTTTTGTTTTTACCTCATTTCATTCCAAGGCGCATTCGAGAATTATCAGTATCAATGCATCATCGGTTACTTGTTTTTATTGTGGGCTAATGATATCGGTGCCTACTTTGCCGGAACCTACTTCGGAAAACATAAGATCCTTGAACGAATCTCTCCTAAAAAAACCTGGGAAGGATTTTTCGGCGGAGTTTTATTTGCTTTTCTGTTCGCTTTTATAGTATCTAAATTATTCCAAAACTTTTCGATTTCTCAGTGGCTTATTATTACTGCGATAATCGTAATTACCGGCACACTTGGAGACCTCGTTGAATCTATGTTCAAAAGAAGCGTTTCCATTAAAGACTCAGGATCAACTCTCCCTGGGCATGGTGGATTTCTCGACAGATTTGACGGTTTATTTATTTCTGCTCCTTTTGTCTTCTTTTATCTCCAATTATGATTTTGAAAATCAGCATTCTTTAAAAATCCATAACTTCGTCGACCAAAAATTAAAAATGATTACTGCCGAAAAAAGAGAAAAACAAAAGAAAGAATCGAACGACGTAATTAACCCTTATGATTCGATGATCCAACGATTTGACGTAGCCGCTCAGATAATTGGACTTGATGCTGATACTTATAATATTCTGAAGACTCCATCACGTCAATACCTGGTAAGTCTTCCGGTTAAAATGGACGACGGGAAAGTAAAAGTTTTCGAAGGATACAGAATCGTTCACAACAGTAGTCGCGGCCCTTCAAAAGGCGGAATCCGTTATTCGATGGAAGTAAATCTCGATGAGGTCAAAGCACTTGCTGCTTGGATGACATGGAAATGTGCCATTGCTGATATTCCTTATGGTGGCGCAAAGGGCGGAATTACCTGCGAACCATCAGAAATGTCTGTTGGCGAATTGGAACGACTGACACGATCTTATACATCAGCCATGTCTGATGTTTTCGGTGTAGATAAAGACATTCCAGCTCCCGATGTAGCAACCGGTCCACGCGAAATGGCATGGATTGTTGATGAATATTCTAAGATAAAAGGCGCTTTCACTCCAGGTGTTGTAACCGGAAAGCCACTACACCTTGGTGGATCAGAAGGACGTGTTGAGGCCACCGGAAGAGGTGTGACCGTTGCCGCTTTATCGGCCATGAAAAAAATGAAGATGGATCCTAAAAAATCTACCGGAGCTGTTCAGGGTTTTGGAAATGTTGGATCAATTACTGCAAAATATATGGAAAAAGCTGGCATACGAATGATCGCAATCAGCGATTTGAAGGGTGCTTGGTTCAATCGGAAAGGAATAGATATACAAAAGGCAATCGCCTATCGTGATGCAAATAACGGTGTACTTAAAGGATTTAAAGATCTCACTGAAATAAGTAAGGAAGAATTACTCGCTCTTAATGTTGATGTATTGGCACCCTGTGCGCTCGAGAATCAGATTCGTCGTGATAATGCGAACAATGTTCGTGCACGACTGATTGTTGAAGGCGCTAACGGACCAACAACAGCAGGTGGCGATGAGGTTCTCGAAAAGAAGGGCATAATCGTAATCCCTGATATCCTTGCTAATGGCGGCGGAGTAACTGTATCCTACTTCGAATGGACACAAAACCGGTTTGGATACTATTATCCTGTCGACGAAATTCACAAACGTGCCGACCTTTCTATGACACGGGCGTTTCATAATGTCTGGGAAGTTTCAAAAAAGTATAAAGTGTCTTTGAGAATTGCTGCTTATATTTTCGCTCTTGAAAAGGTAGCTAAAGCTGTTAAGTCAAGAGGAAATTTCTAACCAATTAAATTTAAAAACCAAATCTGAGCTGATGACAATACATAAAGAAGGGTTTCCTACAATAATGATTACGGGTGGAATTCTCCTTGCCCTTAATATTTTCACCAAACTATACCTTCCTCAGGAATATAAATATGTAGAAACGGCTCTGCTTATTTTTTCAATAATATTTTTCCTTTTGATTCTTCAGTTTTTCAGAAATCCATCGCGCAAATTAACACGCGGAGAAAAAGTCGTCATAGCGCCTGCTGATGGCAAAGTAGTAGTGATCGAAGAAACAGATGAACCAGAAGTTCTTAATGACAGACGCATTCAGGTATCGATCTTTATGTCGCCGGTTAACGTACATGTAAACCGCTATCCTGTCAGTGGTGAAATTATATATTCGAAATACCATCCGGGAGCATATCTTGTGGCATGGCATCCGAAAAGTTCCACAGAGAATGAAAGAACTACCGTTGTCATTCAAACAAATACGAAAATAAAAATCCTGCTGCGCCAAATAGCCGGAGCAGTTGCCCGAAGAATCGTCTGCTATCCAAAAGAAGGATGGATGGTAAGACAGGGAGAAGAAATGGGTTTTATTAAATTCGGATCACGCGTCGATCTTTATCTTCCGCTTAATGCTAAGATAAAAGTAAATCTAAACCAAAAAGTTCGCGGTGGTGAAACAATAATTGCTGAATTGATTTAGTCAGATTTTGTCGGCATTAGCTGTTCTGTTTTCCAGCGTTTGACCATCATCAATCGTAAATGAAAAAGTGATTCTTGTTCCCGAAAGGGTTCCCGATCCTTCATATCTTTCTCCTGATATTAACGTACTGATAATAGTAATCGTACTTCCGGTTACCGAGGCGTTTACATAAGTGCCGGTTCCAGAACCATCAAAATTCTCCATCAAAACCTGATCAGGCGCAGAATTGGATGCTCTTATCGTCATATTAAAATTTCTTGTACCGCCCGGACCCGACGATACTCCATGCCAGTTGCCGATAAATTTATCACGATCAGCAGTCGATATAACAGGTTCAGTTTTTTCACAACCTGTCGCAAATAACAACAATGCAATTACAACAGGAGTAAGTATTTTATTTATTCTTTTCATGACAATTTTTCTAAATTCCGATTGACAACAACCGATCCAATTATTTTTTTAGTCGCGATTCCAGATCCAGGCGAAATTTTCTTGCAGTATCAATTGCTATATCATAGCCGGCATCAGCATGTCTGATTACACCCATTGCCGGATCGTTATTTAATACTCTTTTGATACGCACTGCAGCATCATCGGTTCCATCTGCAACTATAACCATTCCTGCATGAATCGAATATCCGATTCCGACACCGCCACCATGATGCAACGAAACCCAGCTGGCTCCACCTGCCGTATTTATCAATGCATTTAGTACAGGCCAGTCGGCAATTGCATCACTACCGTCTTTCATCGCCTCAGTCTCACGGTTAGGCGATGCGACAGAGCCAGTATCCAGATGATCACGTCCGATTACAATTGGCGCCTTTACTCGCCCTGATTTTACAAGTTCATTAAATGCAAGTCCGGCTTTTTCCCGTTCTCCCATTCCCAACCAGCAAATGCGAGCTGGCAATCCCTGAAATGCAATTCGCTCCTTTGCCATTTTTATCCAGCGATGAAGCGATTCATTCTCCGGAAAAAGTTCAAGAATTACTTTGTCGGTTACATCAATATCTGCTGGATCTCCGGAAAGTGCAGCCCATCGAAACGGACCCTTTCCTTCACAGAATAACGGACGAATGTAAGCCGGTACAAATCCGGGAAAAGAAAATGCATTCTTCAATCCCCGCGCAAATGCCTGACCACGGAGGTTATTTCCATAGTCAAATGTAATTGCGCCTTTTTCCTGAAGACTGATCATGAGTTTTACATGCTCAACCATTGTATCAAGAGATTTCGAAATATATTCACGTGGATTTGATTCACGAAGAGTCTTTGCCTCTTTCACACTCATCCCCGTAGGGAAATACCCAACAAGTTCATCGTGTGCGGAAGTCTGGTCTGTTAACGTATCGGGAATAATGTTCCTTTTCAATAACCTTTTAAGCAAATCAACTGCATTGCAAACAACACCGATGCTTCTGGCAATTCCTTTGTTCTTGTACTCAATAGCTTTATCAATGGCCAGATCGATGTCGGTAATAAGTTCATCGATATATTTGGTATCGATTCGCTTTTGAATTCTCCATTCTTCCATTTCAGCAGCCAGACAAACGCCTTCGTTCATAGTAATTGCAAGTGGTTGCGCCCCGCCCATTCCACCGAGACCTGCAGTTACATTTAATGTATTCTTTAGCGAGCCGCCAAAATGCTGTCTGGCAACTTCAGCGTATGTCTCGTAAGTTCCCTGTACAATTCCCTGCGACCCAATGTAAATCCATGAACCTGCAGTCATCTGTCCATACATTATCAGACCTTTGTCTTCAAGCTCTCTAAAATATTCCCAATTTGCCCAATGAGGAACCAGTTGTGAATTACTGATGATTACTCTTGGCGCATCCTTATGAGTAGGCAGAATCCCAACAGGCTTTCCGGATTGGATGAGAAGAGTTTCGTCATCGTTTAAATCTCGTAAAGCTTTTACGATTAAATGAAACGCCTCAACATTCCTTGCCGCTTTCCCTGTACCGCCATATACGACAAGGTCTTCAGGACGCTCAGCTACGTCGGGATCGAGGTTGTTATACAACATTCTTAATGCAGCTTCTTGTATCCATCCTTTGCAACTTATTGTCGATCCTGTAGGAGTCTTTGTCTTACTCAAATCGAGCTTTTCATGAATAGTTCCTGTAAGCGAATTATTTTGTGGTATCATCTTTTGAATTTTCTTTTTTCTTCCATGGACAATGACGGCAATTATTCTGGCAGCAATAGCCTCTTTTCAAATGATATTTTTCGGTAAACACAATGTACCCCTCCTTGGAAAAGTAGTAGTCATCGGGTTCGAATTTATCGGTAAAAGTCATACGCTCAGAGGCGAAATTACGGAAATATTGAGCTCGATTAATGTAAAAAATAATAAGCTTAGTGCAATTTATTGCACTACTTCAGGAAATCGCTCTGTGAGTTTATTTTACCTTCGCGTTGAATGTCAGCTATCTTTAATAAAACATTTCTGCAGGATTTGAATTTCTCCGATTGGTCGAGTAATGACATGAAGTTTTCAGTATTGCGTGATGATCTTGTTCATCCATTTATGATGGGAAATAAGTGGCGTAAACTTAAATACAATCTGATCGATTTTAAAAATTCCGGAAAGAATACATTGGTCACTTTCGGAGGGGCCTTTAGCAATCACCTTATTGCAACTGCAGCAGCAGCAAAAGAATATGGATTTCAATCGGTGGGAATTGTAAGAGGTGAAGATGTGAAAAATCCTTATATCGAATTTATGCAAAATGCAGGAATGAAATTAATTTTTATCAGCCGAGAGAATTACAGAAAAAAGGAAGATGGCAATTATCTGAAAACGCTTATTTATGAGATGATCAGCAAAAACATTTTAGGAAGTGCAGATGATGCATTTTTTCTTCCTGAAGGCGGCGCTAATGAATCGGCAGTGAAAGGTGCTAAAGAAATCATGGATGATATACAGGACGATAGTGATTATATTGTTTGCGCCTGCGGAACGGGTGCGACGCTTGCGGGAATTTCGAGAAAACTTCTTCCGCATCAGAAGGCAGTTGGAATAGCTGTATTAAAAGCTGAAAATTATTTTGAAAAACAAATTCAACTTTTAGGCGGCTTTTCTGAAAAGACTGAAATTATTTACGACTACCATTTTGGCGGATATGCAAAAACGAACAAACAACTTGAACTTTTTTGCAAGAAATTCTCTAATGAAACCGGAATACTAATCGAGCCTGTTTATACAGGAAAAGTTTTTTTCGCAATAGAAGATCTCATCAGAAAAAACTACTTTAAATCCGGTTCAAAGGTTACACTTGTTCATACCGGCGGAACGTTTATTTTCGATCATATATAAGAATTCCGAAAATATTTATGGCAACTTCTTACATATTCTTTCGTTATAATTGGAGAATTAATAAATCACTCTCACGTTATTAATATGATGAAAAAAATTACCCTGTTTTTCTTTCTGTTCGCTATAGTTAATTTGACGATGGCAGGCGATAATATCCGTCCTGAAAGAATCAAATACATTAATGAGCATAAGGATGATGCTATTCGTGACATGTTGAAGACTGGCGTACCTGCAAGTATTACACTGGCTCAGGCATGTCTGGAATCTCAGGATGGCGGCAGTCTGCTTGCTAAACAGGCAAACAATCATTTTGGGATTAAATGTTCCGATTGGAAAGGGCCTTCTTATATTCAGGATGATGATACAAAGGATGAATGTTTTAGAAAATACAAATCTTCTCTTGAATCTTACGACGACCATAGTCTTTTTCTTCGTACCAGACCTCGATATGCATTCCTTTTTCAGTTTGAAATGACTGATTATAAAAGTTGGGCTAAGGGATTAAAGAAAGCAGGGTATGCTACAGAACCGGCATATGCTGAGAGACTGATAAAAATTATCGAAGACAATCAGCTTCATCTTCTCGATAAAAATACAGAAGTTCAATACACCGCTTCAGTAACCACTGATCCTGATAATGCAATAATCTCTCCGTCACCAAAGAAAATATATGTGCCTTCTGTGGAAGCTGTGGAAGCATTTGCATCACGAAAAATTCTTTCTGTTAATGGTGTAAATTATGTTGTAGCAAGGAAAGGCGATACCTACAAATCACTCGCACAGGAATTGAAATTAGGATTTTGGCAGTTACCGAAGTACAATGAGATAACAAATAGTGCTGATGTAAGGGAAGGACAAATCGTTTTTATTCAGCCAAAGAAAAAAGAAGGATCTGATCCTGTATATGTTGCTAAACCCGGCGACACAATTTATACCATCTCACAAAATACAGGCATAAAGGAAAAGTATCTTCTAAAGTATAATAATCTAACTGAAGGAGTAAGAATTGAACCGGGCCAGCAATTATACCTGTGCAAAATACAAGCTTCTAAAAGCTAATTTTCCCTATATATAATTTATTCTGCCTGTAAGCCGGCATTAGCACTGTGTCGTCATCAATCTGTTTGGCAGATTGTGTTATGACGCTTACCCTTTCTACTTCATTGAATAAAACATCTGTCTTTTGCTTTCCGGAAGGATCGACAAACGATATCAGTACAGAGGAGTTGTCATCAATGTATTTATTATAAACTGACACAAGCTTTCCATCAGTTATGGATAAATGAAAGCCTGAAAAAAATCCGCCATCATCAATAGAGTTCTGATCCTTGCTGATTACATTATTCCACAATATTTGTCCGTCCGGATTAACTGACAGAACCATAATATTTCCATAGTGATAATAATAATGGGATATATAGGTTTGCATATAATAATCGAAGTATGATCGCGCTGTCTGATAAATCGATTCCGCAACTATAGCCACTCCCCCATCCCTTCGTACAATCAATCGCTTTATTGTAAAGTTCACCAATTCCTTATTCTCTTTCCTTTCTCCTACAAATTTCTGTAGATATTCCGTATTGAATGGCGTATTGATAGTTCTGGTTTCATGCAAACTGTCTTCGGTAAGTGCATAGTAGAATACTCCTGCTGTAGAATAAAGTGTCTTATCAGAATAAAATCCTGCGACAACAATGCTATGATTTAAATTATCCACCACTACACCAACATCAGTCAGAAATTTGTTATCGCTTTTGATTGTTGTATTTACGATCTTGTCGACAACCTGATTATATCCATATAGCTCGTAAAAACTCTGATCAGGAGCTTTAATTTTTTTCTCCGTCGTATAGCGAATACCAAGAATGAAAAATGAACCCTGGTTCGTGAGTAAAAAATCTAATGGCTGAAACAATTGAGTTGAAACAGGAATCTCGATTTCCTTTTTATATTTGATGATGAGATTTGTATCAAGCAATACCGCTCTGAAATACTGTGACTTTTTATCTTTGCTAATCATCCTATATGAAAAAACCATCAATGACTGATCGCGGCTGCTTAATAATCCTGGTTTATTTTCGTCGTCAATATATTCAGTCGCAAAACTGTCGAGTAACAAAGGCTGACCCTGCCATTTTGCATCACTGCCGATAATCTGAGTATAAAAATAGTATTGCTTGCTTTTTTTATCCGTGATATAGCTGGTCACATAAACATTTCCGTTGATCAGAGTAACATCGGATATATGGCCATCTTCATACGATGTTTTTAATTCCTTATCCCAAAGGAGAGACATTTCATGTGAATAATACTGAAGAAAATAAGTCCTGTTTCTGAAGCCTGAATTTTCTTTTTCATTTCCGAGTGAAATATTGCTACGCAGAACAAAAAAATTCTCAGAGGTATTTTCACCCAGAATAAGCATGTAAGGAACTTTTTTACTGTCGACGATCTGCTGTGACCATTTAACAGTTTGAGCATTCAGCCCTATCGAAAGAATAAAAATAAATAAGAAAATAAATTTGATATTGGAAATCATGAAGTAAGAATTGACCTTTTCAGGATTTCCAAAGGTATGATTTACATTACAAAGAATTATGCTTGTCGGAACTAACTATAAAAAAATGTTGCCTTCTTATTAAATTTTTTATTGGATGTTTTTCCAGAAAACCGGACGACATGGTTTTATTCTCGCTTGAATTTTCTTGTCGGCTACTTCCGGATTATTCCTGACAAATCTATGGATCTCGGATTCTGTTTCACTTTCGATGAGGGTTATAAAACCACTTCCATTATTAAAAAGTGCTGCCATCAACAGCCGGCCATCAGTATATGCCTGCCGAATGTAATTTTCATGACGGTGAAGATCGGCAGTAGAAAAACTCTTTTGTGACGGAAAATTTTCACCCATTGTCCAGAGGATAAAATAGAGATTTTTTAATCCATGAATGTCTTCTTGATTTTCGCTGTGGGTAATTGATGACTCCATAAGTAAGTGCGTTTGATTCTAATCAAATGTTAGGAAATAGTCGCTTACTCATGTCATCACAGTTTCAAAATCCATTTCATATTTCCAGAATAATCACAGTAAAGTAAAAAGATTGAAGGTGGTAGGATCGGCCTTCATTAGAAAAGGAGTTTTCAAATTTCATCAATGAAAAAACCATCAGCCTTATTGGTTTCTTATAAACACTTAATGCAACTCTATGGTATCTACTTCGGGAATATTAAATGTAGTGAGCTGAATATGCTTACGATGCGCTTTCGATTTATACGCTTGAATTATTTCGAGAATATCATTATCAATATACACACATTTGGAACCATCAATCTCAACGACAGAATACTCTGGCAACTTATCAAGCATAAGCATTATTCTTGGCTTATTCAGAAAGCTGACATTAAGGGCAAGCTCCACTCTAATAATCTTTATATGTCCATCCATTCGCTCAGTCATGCTAAAACCGGCTCTGTAAGTATGTTTAATAATAAAGTAGATAGAATAAATGATACCGATAAAAACACCGATTAACAGGTCGGAAAAAAGTATGGCGATCACTGTAATTATAAATGGCATAAATTGTTCTCTACCCTGCTTATATATAGAGACAATCATTCGTGGCTTTACAAGATTATATCCAGTACGAAAGAGGATTACTGCTAAAACTGCATAAGGGATTCGATTGAGTAATGGAATTGCAAGAAGTAGCGCAATAAATAACCAGATACCGTGAGTGAATGCACTCAATTTTGTTCTTCCGCCTGCTTCAGCATTTGCTGAACTTCGTACGATGACGGCTGTTATTGGTAAGCCGCCAATCATACCACTAACAAAATTTCCAGTTCCCTGGGCAATCAACTCCCTGTTTGGCGGACTAATACGATTATAAGGATCCAACTTATCGATAGCTGTAATACTTAACAGCGTCTCGAGAGTAGCTACAAAACAAATGACTATTGAATACTTCCATATTTCTATATTGCTAAACAACATAGAAATATCAGGCACCTTGACCTGAGAAAAAACATTCTGCGGTACTGAAACAAATTGTGAGGTACTTAGCATAATAGAAGGAAAAAACTTTTCGAGATACATGGCAAGTAATATTCCGAACAGGACAGTAATAAAAGAAGCAGGGATGAAGGATAATTTTTTTGAAGAAAATTTCTTCCACAAGAAAAGTATCAGAAGTGAAGATGATGCGATGACTACCGAACCTTCGGAAATATTTTGATACAGATCCTTCAGGTAATCGAAAGTATGATGAAAGGTTACGATATTGAATAATTCATTCGTCCAGAACCCAGGTTTGTCATAGCCGAGCATCAGTGGAATCTGCTTAGATATCAGGATGAGCCCGATGGCCGAGAGCATGCCTTTTATTACTGAAGAAGGAATAAAGTGAGTAAACCCACCCAGCCTTAGCACTCCAAGCAGAATTTGGAAAAGTCCCGCAATGGCTACACAGAGGAAAAAAATCTGGATGGAACCAAGTGATACAATTGCAGTTCCACATATAGCGGTCAGTCCGGCAGCCGGTCCGCTGACACTTAATTCAGATTTACTTATAAGTGGAATAATTAACCCTCCAATGATTCCCGCAATCAGGCCGGAATAAACCGGGGCATTGCATGCTAGTGAGATTCCGAGACAAAGAGGAAGGGCAACGAAGAATACAGTTATAGAGGCCCGGAGGTCATGCCTTACGAAAGATATTAGATAATATTTTGATTTCTTGCTGATGGGAATTTCGAATTAGCTAAGCTACAGGACTTTGGAAGAAATGCTCAATGGAGATAAAGGTATAATTCTTTAATAATAGTTTTTTTGTATCTCTCCTCTGTAAATTTTGGTTTTTACAAAAATCAGCTATCTTTGCGCTCCTTGAAAAAAGGGGAGCATAGCTCAGCTGGTTCAGAGCATCCCGCTTTTCAGGCGGGAGAATCACAGGTTGAGAGAAAATAAAATTAAAAAGGGAGCATAGCTCAGCTGGTTCAGAGCATCCCGCTTTT
>JANPNV010000126.1:0-11359 GCA_031427625.1 Bacteroidota bacterium | reverse complement strand
CCTGGTGCACCGGCCAACGCAATGGTAAACTGGTCGGTTTTAGCATCCGATGGTATTTATGCTCAGTCTGCAACAGGATTTTATCGCGATGAAATTCTTACACAATATAATCTCACGCTTGACGCTTCGGCAACTCCTACTTTTGTTTGTACATCAGGCAACACACAATTAAATGCTAACGTAATTGGAAATGGTGCCACATTGAGTACTTATTGTATTCCCATACATACAAGTTCGACAAATTGTATTTATGATGTTCAGTTCAATTCGCTTTCTGTTAATTCATCGTTACCAGGAGGATGTGCATTACCTGCTTATACATTATATCCTGCAACTGGAAATTCTACAACATCAGTAATCAAAGGTCGTTCCTATTCACTAACAGTTGTCAGCAGCATCAGTTCTATGGTTTGGGTTTGGTTTGATTTTAACCGGAATGGTATTTTTGAAAATACAGAAGCTACATTGGTTTATTCTACTGGAACATACGGTTCTGCTAATATTTTAATTCCATCAAGTGCAAGTATAGGAGGGATAAGAATGAGGCTTAGGTCGACTGTTGCTAATGGAGTGCTTAATAAATCGCAGGCATGCGCTACAATGAATACAGGAGAAACAGAAGACTACATTATAAATATAGTTCCGGAAATTACTTACTTGTGGACACCGTCAGGAGGATTAAATGATTCTTCTATTTTTAATCCGATTGCAAATGTTTCGTCAAATGCAGTCTATACTGTTTCGGCTTATGATGTTTATGGTTGTACGTTGCCGGTATTGACAAAAACACTATCGATTCCGGTTTTATTACCACCACAACCACCGGTTGCAGTAAACTCTGTTCAGTGCGGATCTGGTGTGCCGGCATGTTCAGTTATTGGAACTGGCATCGCTTATAACTGGTATTTGTCATCATCCGGAGGTATGCCTTTGCAGATTGGAAATTCATCGTTAAGTAATTATTCAATTGATGCTACAACGACATTTTACGTATCTCAAACAGATGGAAATTGCGAGAGTCAGAGAACTCCTGTTATTGCAACCGTATCATTGCCCGATTCTGTAAGTATAAATGTTTCATCACCTGCTTGTACAAATAATCCGATTTTATTGAGGGCGAATAAATATGGTACAGGGAATAATTATATCTATTCTTGGTCGGCTTTGCCATCTGCGCAAAGTGGAATTTTTGGAAATGTTTTCGGAGATACTGTTTCAGTAATCCCGACTGCAGCAGGTACTTATTTGTATGGTGTAGTAGCAACTGATACATCTCAACATTGTACAAAACTTGCAACAGTAAATGTAATTGTGATAAAATCGCCTGAGATTACAAGTTTAACTTCTACTTCTTTACCATTATGTCAGGGCGGAACAGCTGTCCTAAAAGGACTTTCAGCATTGCCCGGTATGGCTTTTTTAGGAAACGGAAGTCTTAGAAATAGCCGTACGAATGGTTGGCCTACGCCATACGGAGGTTATTATGGAGGAACAAAAAGTCAATATCTGATTCGTGCATCAGAATTAACAGCGGCCGGTTTGTATGCCGGGCCAATAACTTCTCTTCGATTTACAATCATTCAGCTTGCAACAACTACAACTTTTACTGGATATACGATACGGATGGGGCATAGTCTTACAAATTCTCTTACGTCAAATTTTGAATCATCACCTCTCGCAGATGTTTACGGACCGGTAAATTATTCTCCTGTTCCCGGCTTCAATACTCATAATTTTTCTACACCATTTATATGGGACGGAGTCTCGAATCTCTTAATAGAAATTTGTTTTAATAATAATAGTACCCTAAATACAACAGGCAATGCAGTTAGTATTTCATCAGCTACTTCCTACAATTCTTCAATACATTATGGCGATAACCTTAACAGTGTTGTCTGTTTTATTCCATCGGTGCTTGGTTCGCAAACCCAAAGACCAAATATGGGAATAGGAGGACAGGTTTATTCTTCCGGAACCGGAATACTAACATGGAATTGGCAGCCGGGAAATATATCAGGAAGTACTGTTTCAGTAATGCCTTCTTCAAATACTTCATATACTACGACAGTAACGAATATAAATACGTCATGTTCTTTGTCTACTTCATTATCTATAACAGTATTTCCGGTTCCGCCTTCACCAAACTCTACAGACTCGATACATTGTGGTGCATCAGTTCCGAATTGTTTTGTCGCAGGAACCGGGGGTCTCTTTCACTGGTACTTGACTCCTTCGGGAGGAAATTTTATTTCCGGTGAAACGGGTGAATCGCTGACATCCTATGTGAGTGGAACAACTTCTACTTTTTATGTGGCGGAATTTGATGGCTCTTGTGAAAGTTCACGAATTCCAGTTCATGAGATTTCCTTGCTAACTGACTCCGTAAAGGCATTAGTTTCGCCGGGGCCATATTGTTCAGGAAAGCAGTTCCAATTGTCGGCAATACACTATGGTTCTAATAACATTTACACATACTCGTGGACTGCAAATCCGACAGCTGGCAGCGGAATACATGATACAGCATTTGGGCAGACAATCTCTGTTTCACCTTTACTACCAGGTACATATAGTTATACGATTAATGCATTTGATGGGACATGTACTGCAATTTCAACTGTGACAATTGTGGTAAATCCTATACCCATAATAACTTCAGTTTCTTCGAATGTAAGTACTGTTTGCCGGCTTAGTCCGGTAACCTTATCGGGAAAATCGTTTGAAATAACATCACCGGTTGCCATTATTGGAACAGGGCTTTCACAGAATACTGCCGGCACATATCCGACTCCTTATGGACATACATTTGGAGGTGCCAAAGAGCAGTATCTGATTCTTGCCTCTGAGATGGTTTCAGCAGGATTGCAATCCGGAAACATTTTTTCACTTGCATTCGATGTTGTCTCAATTCCTCCCGGGGGAACCAACCTGATGAATAATTTCACAATCAGTATGGGAGCAACAAATCTCACTTCACTTCCTGCAGTAATTCAGAATGGAATTTCAGGCTTAACACAATTATTAATTCCTTCTGATTATTATGTCACTCCCGGAATAAATACACACACATTTAATACACCTTTTTTCTGGAATGGAAATTCAAATGTAATTGTTGAGGTTTGTTTTAATAATGGTGATTTAGGTGCTGGCAATATTGGTAGCGCAATCGTCCGACAATCGGCTACAGGATTTGTATCGACTATTGAATATCACCTTTCATCATCTCCTGATGTATGTACTGCTGTTGGAGGTGCAACAATTAATTCATTTTCACAACGCCCGAATATCTTGCTTGGTGGTCTTGTCGGAATAGACAGAACATCAACGTTGTCATGGAATTGGAATCCCGGAAATATCAGTGGAGCAGGAGTGACAGCTTTTCCAAATGTTAGCGGACTATCTTCCTACGTCGTCACGGCTACGAATAATTACGGTTGTGTATCGAAGGATTCGCTTTCATTAAATGTACTTCAACTGCCTTCAGGAGTAAATGTATTCGATTCGTCACATTGCGGAAATGCAGTCCCGTTATGTCACGTAAGTAGTCAGGGAAATTTATTTCACTGGTACCTTCAATCTGCAGGCGGAACTGAGTTGTCAGCAGAAAATAATTCATCACTGTTATCATATCCGGCAAGTAGAACTACAATATTCTATGTATCAGTTTCTGATAGTACCTGTGAGAGTTTACGCTCAGCCGTTACAGAATTTGTATCACCTGCTGATTCTGTATTTATTTCGTCGGCGAATTCTATTTGTCAGAATTCGTCAATTACATTGAATGCGAATCAAATCGGAAATACAAATAATTATTCTTACTCATGGAATTCCGACAGCGGCGGTGGTCTACTTACAGCAAATGGTTCTGTCGTGTCTGCTGTTCCTTCTGTAGCAGGTACAATTACTTATACAGTTAAGGCGTCTGATTCTGTAACTGGATGCAACTGGATATCGAAAACTAACATTAATTCACTTCTTGTGCCATCTGTTTCTATAACCCCAATGAATGATAGTATATGCCTCGGCTCAGGAAAAATTCTTAACGCATCTGCAAGCCTGGCCGGTAAGGCACTTCAATTAAACGGCATAAATCAGTTTATGCTTATACCTCCTTCAGCAGGTCTCAATTTGGTAAAAGACTTTACTATTGAAGCATGGATATATCCTACTTCATTAGGCGATGGAAAAGGAATAATAAGTAAGAACCAGAGTTTTTCTACAGGATCTTATTTTCTACGCATCGGAACTGTGTCGCCCTACACAGGGTTATCGGCCGGAGGATATACGGAAACAGGAGTACCTCTTGGAATTCTTACTGTCAATTCCTGGTATCATGTTGCTGTTGTCTTTAACAACCTGAGCGGAAATAATAATTCAGTAACGGTTTATGTTAATGGCAATGTAGCATCCACCGGACAGAGTCTGGTTTATGCTAATTCTGATTCGCTTCGAATAGGAGTTGATTACGGTGGGAAATATTTTAATGGCTTGATTGATGAAGTTAGAATCTGGAATGCTCCGTTAAGCGCCTCAACAATTCAGACCTGGAAAAATAAGCCGATAAGTTTCCTTCATCCACAGTATTCAGAGCTCAAAGGTTATTATGATTTTAATTTTCCGAATCAATTATCTATAAAAGATAATAGTGGAAACGGAAATGACGGAACGATAAAAAACAATGCGCAGATTGTTAATTCTACTGCACCGTTAAGTGTCGGATTTCAATACTCCTGGACTCCGGCTAATGAAATGAACAATGCTCTTAGTCAAAATCCTTTAGTTACGCCTACTTCTTCTGGTAATCATCTGTATAGTTTAGTAACAACGGCACCTAACGGATGTACAGCATCATCATCAGCGAATATTTTTTCTGTAACAAGTCCGGTTTCTGCTGTGATAAGTTCATCGGTATCGCCTGCTGTTTTTTGTAATTCGGGAAGTGCAGTCCTTACTTTTCAGAATCCGCAAAGTAGTTATTCTTATCAATGGCAATTATCATCCGACAATATCAATTGGAATAATATTTCCGGTGCCACAAGTTCAGTACTGAATACATCTGTAATTTCATCAACAACTTATTTTCGTTTGAAGGTAATTTGTGGCTCATCAGTTTTTTCGAATGTACTAGTATTCCAGATAACTTCTCCATCAATCACATCAACAACTAGTGCAGTTCGCTGTGGCACTGGTACAATGATATTAAATGCAACTGGGAATGGTACGATTGACTGGTACGCAAATTCTACCGGTGGTAGTCCGCTTGCTTCGGGGAATACCTATCAGCCTTCAGTTACATCAACAAGAACGTTCTGGGTTGATGCCCATATTGGAACTTGTTATTTCACCGGCGGACGAATGCCAGTTGTTGCCTCTATAAAATCACCTCCTGCTATTACTGCAGCGGCAACTGCTTATTCGATATGCAGGGGATTAGGTACTTCATTGTCTGTGAATAGTCCGAATGATCCCAACTATACTTATCTGTGGAGTCCGGGTAATCAATCCGGGTCATCATTTAATGTGATGCCTTTGTCAAGTATTATTTATACGGTTCTTGCTAGTGACAATACATCAGGACCAAATAGTGGATGTACTGTTTCTACTTCGGTAACTGTTATTGTAAATCCGCTACCGAATGTTCCTGTTATCACTCCTTCAAATCCCTCAATCTGTTCGAATGGAGGTTCGGTTAATATGCTCGTATCAAATCCATCAGTAAATAATAATTATCTGTGGAATCCGGGTAACTTTTCTGGAACATCTGTAAATGTGTCTCCATCTGTCAACACAACCTATACAATAACTGCAACTTCTGCTGCCGGATGTATCAGTAGCGGATTGGTAACTGTCACAGCAAATCCAGTTGCAACACCGGTGATTACTACAGGGGGGAATCCGGTAAGTTTTTGTATTGGAGGGAGTGTTGTTTTAAATGCAAGCTCCGGTTATACAAGTTACAGCTGGTCGAATGGCAGTGGGATTATTGGGACACAACAAACTTTATCTGTTACGCCGTTATCTACAACTAGCTATACTGTTACCGTTAGTAATGGAACAGTTTGTAATTCTTCTGCTTCACAAACAATAACTGTTATGTCAGCCGCACCTCCGATAATATCAACCGGCGGTGCTCCGACAACATTCTGTGCCGGAGGAAGTGTAACATTAAATCCCGGAAGCGGATATTCAATTTATCAATGGAGTTCAGGAGGTACTGTTGTGGGAAACAATCAGAGTTATATTGCACATTCTTCCGGAATTTATAAAGTAACTGTTACGGCAGCAAACGGCTGTACAGCATCCGGAAGTGCTACTGTAACGGCAAATCCAAATCCGGTATCATCTTCAGTTACTCCATCCGGACCAATTACAATATGCGATGATGGAACATCGGCCCCGGTTTTTCTTAATGCAGCAGTTCCTTCAAGCGGCACAATTATCTGGAATGATATATTCAGTGCAATGGGAAATCAATATTTGGTAACCTGGGACGATATCACGCTTCTTTTAAATAATAATACGTATGATTACTCTATTTCATTTGTAGATGCTAATGGATGTGTCGGTGGTTCAAATGCTGTTACTGTTAATTCTGTCACCTGCGGATCTTCAACATTAAATCTGAAAGTATTTTTAGAAGGATACTATGAAGGAGGAGGAATGATGAAGCCTGTTCTACAAAATCAGGGAGTTCAGGGAGCAATAGGTCTTGAAACAGATACATTACACGTTTCATTACGAAGTACTTCAGATCCATCCATTGTTATTGACTCAGCCGCTGCATTATTATTTTTAGATGGTACAGCAGTATGTAATTTTAATCATGTTGCTAATGGAGGATCGTACTGGATTGCAATACGTCAAAGAAGTTCAATCGAGACATGGAGTTATACTCCTGTTACTTTTTTATCATCAGGAAATAATTTCTTTGATTTCACTGATGCAGTTTCGAAGGCTTACGCTGGGAACATGACCGATAAATATGGTGAAAACAAATGGTCGCTGTATTGCGGAGATATTAACAGAGATGGATTTATCGACATATTCGATTTTACATTCCTTGATCTCGACAATCAGAATTTTGTAAATTTCGTCTATGCAAATACAGATTTAAATGGTGATGGGTTTGTTGATATTTTTGATTTTGTATTTATTGAATCCAACAATCAGAATTTTATCTTCAGTATACATCCATAAAAAAAGGATGTTGACTATCAACATCCTTTTTTTTATTTAAAGTATATTTTTAATTAGATGACTTATTCAGTTAATTCTTAATAAATCTTGTTTGCATTAATCTATCTTCATCTGATTTAGATTCAAGAACAACTCCATATACACCGTTAATTAATTTTTCAACGTCAATACTTATCTGGTTATTACCTTTTTTCACATTGCTCTCATGCACCAGTACGACTCTCCCTGTGAAATCAATGAACTTCACATAAACTACCCCATTATTATTTTCAGAGAATGAAAGTGTTATTGTAGAGTGAGCCGGATTCGGATGCAGTGTAAGTTCGGATAATTCATCTTTACAATTTACAGCTACTGGTTCTGAATAAGAGAACTTACCATCAATATCAACTTGACGAAGACGGTAATAAATTATTCCCTTGCATGATTCCTGATCAAGCAGGGAATAGCTTAATTGTGATGTAGAAGTTCCATGACCAAATCCATCTATCTGTCCGATTTTATGATACTCGATTCCATCGTTGCTACGTTCAACAATAAAATATTCATTATTAGTTTCCGATGCAGTTTCCCACATACACATAACTTTATCGCCAGTTGGTTCTGCATTGAAATACAATAATTCAATTGGAAGAGGTGAGAGTGATTGAGCAGTTGCATAATAATGATTGAAGGAGCCTGGGTATAGCGGTGCATTCAAGCTATCTCGCTTAACCGAAGTAAGCGTGCTTGTTAATTTGCAGACTGCCCAGAGGGACCACGATGCAGCAACGTTTACAGGAGATCCAGTGTTTGCCTTAACCATCGACCATCCCTGATTTCCTGCAGAGTTTGTATATCCTGTATTGTATAGAGTAACATTGTAAACACCATTGCTTGGAGTAACCGGCCTTTCGAAGGTCCAGTAACCATTATCAAGAAGTGGTGAGGAATTATAAGTTGCATAAATACATTCCATTGGTCCTGCTGGTCCACTTACAGGTGGTAAAGAAGGCCATGGTTGGAAATAAGCTATCAAATAATCAACGAGTGTACTGCTAATAATATTAATATTTGCGAGTTCATATCCTCCAGGACCCGGCGTTAATGAATCCCCTACAGGGAAGTCATAGGATGCAGGAAGGGAAGGCGATGCAGGCCCTGTTGGATTTGAAATTTTTCTACGAAGCTTTCCATTGATATAGCTGTTTGCATTATGACCTGTAATTGCAGTCGAAAGAAAATATTTCATATTATAGAGTGGTGCCCCTGCAAATACCGGGCTTACCATAATACCCAAGGTCAGCGTGAGAGCGGTATCTATATTCATTGAACTGTTTCCTCCGCTTAAATAAAGTTTTGCTCCTGTCTTATTCATAACAACTCTGTTCAATACTATTACTCCAGAAGTGTTAATGAAGTTTGCATTTGTATTACCGTTGAACTCAACAGTGCTCGATCCAATACCTGTAAATGTCGTGGCTCCGTTATTATTGGTAAAGTGTCCGCCCACTTTCATGTATTTTCCATTTATATTGAAAATACTAGTTCCATTTATGGTAGTAAAATTCTGAGTGACGTCGAGGTTGTTATTGAGTGTTACGTTTCCGGATGCAGCGACTTTATTGATAACGATGGATGCAAATGCATTTCCTCCGGTAAGACTTCCACTTATTGTTTGGTTGACAGGTCCTTCGAAAGTAATTGTGGAACCGGCAACAGCAATCAATGAACCATTATTTATATAATTACCACAGACATGAAGATTCCCACCGGCAGCAATACGAAGTGTTCCTCCCGGATTGATAGTAATGTTTTTTGCATAAGAATTTCCAGTTACCCAACACTGACTTGTAGCGGGACTGATAAATACATCAGTAGTACAGGAAGGAAGAACTGCAGGACAAGACCCTGTTCCTTTCCAGTTTGGTAAATTCTGATAATCGGTATTTACCACAGTTCCGGACCAAGTAGAAGTTGGCGATGTACCAGTTAATTGTGTTGAACCAATATTTACTCCACCAGAATAAATATCCCAGTTCAACATAAATCCTGTATTGGTTCCGGGTACATTCTCATCATCGTTTGCCGATGTTTGATTCTCTATGTATAACATGTAAGTCTTGGCAGTTCCTTGTGCAGCAATCGGAGCGTTGAAAACTGTCGAAGTGGGCGTTCGTAATCCTGTCTTGCCTGTTCCGGCTGCAGTATTACAAACAAGAGGTGGTGTAATCGTAAGCTGATTACAGATATTGGCAACGTTTGTTATATCCCATAAGAAAAAATTATAGTTTGAAACCGGACCTGCCGAATCATTTGGAGTTATTGTAAATCCTAGCTGACTTCCGGCTGCTACCGTAAATGTTAGCCATGCAGATCCAACTTCTGATCTTGTTGCTCCACCCGAACAAGCCATGTTGGTGAAGTCACAAATATTTCCGTCAGAACCAATTCCACCATTCGGCAAAATATAATTACTGTTACCGCATATAAATTCGGGATTCGCACAATCTTTTCTGAACACAGGAGGAAAAACACTCGTAAGAGTTCCTTCGATTGCAGTAATATAAAAACTTCCTGTCCAAGAGGCTGCGCCATCGACAAGAATATAAACCATTGCACCAGCTGCTCCGGTAAATTGTATAGCAGCGTCATTATCACCCGTCATACCACAAACTGGACAAGGAGGAGCGAAGATGATATCGTCATTACATGCCAGTTGAGAATTCGAACTTGCGGCATTCGCTGGTCCTGTTGGAAAGAGATAGGCTGCAACAGCTACGTCAACAAGCGAAACCTGACTTAACCTAACTGCGACCTGTCCGGAAGGTGGAATTGTTAATTTGAACCAAACTGTATTGGGAATATTAGTACCGTCATGCGTACAAGTTATTGCTGGTGGCTCACTAATCCCAGTGCTACATGTATTATCTCCAAAAGTCGGAACACCTAATGGCAATGTCTGTGCGTTCACAGGAAGATCATTGGGTGGATTACAATTACTCTGAAAACAAATTTGGAAAGAACCCGGATCAAAACCCGGAGCAGACCAGAATCTGATATAATAGACAGTTGCACTGGCAACGTTTATACTTAAGCTTGGCATGAATGGAATTGAAACAGAATCACCGGCACAAGCTACAAGAGTTAATGAACCACATGTTCCTGAATATACTGCCATACCACCATGGATTACAGGATTGGTTCCTGATCCCTGCGAATTAATCATTACAATTCCTGTGAAAGTCGGCGTAAAGGTAAACCATACGTCGCCAGTAAGTGTTGAACTGAATCCTCCACAATTAGGACTGGGAACTGTCGGACTCGGCGTTGCACAATTTGTTACAAATGTGCCAGACCATGTGCAGGTTTGATTGAATGCAACATTTCCAAGTGATGCCGCTCCACCGCATGTATTATTCGGGGGTGCTGATTGAACGGACTGCCAGATATGAAAGTTAAATGGCATGCTGTTAAAGCCTGCAAGAGTTGCATTGTTATCGACTATGATATAATATGTACGTCCGCTTACCAAAGTAAGATTAAATATTGTATCACCATTTGATGCACTTGTTGCTGATGCAACACATCTGGAAAGTGCAGTATCGTTTGGACAACCATCAGTAATAAATAGTCCGGGATATGAGTTAACACCGGTTCCATCAATAGAAATATTAAAGCATGCTGTTGTAGTAGGCGTGAAGCTGAAAATATAATCCTGACCAGTCATCCAGGCTGATGTACAAAGAATACTGTCGTTGTAATCGTTTCCTGATCCAGCCGTCGTCAATCCTGTTGAATTAAAAGGCATCGGATAACAAACAGGGACTGCATTGGCGCAGACAACGCCGGCTACACCTGCAACATCCTGTGCACATATTTGAAACTTACCCGCGACATCCAAATCTGATGTCACCCTTACCCATAATGTTTCGGCAACGCATGGACTCCTGTTTAATATTTTTTCTCCGTAAGTTGGATACGTCGTACCCGAAGAGTTACATCCTATCATAGTACCACCGCAAGCATCGTATACTTCAATACTTGTTCCTGTTACACTACCACAGGATGCAGGTGATGTTATTATTTTCACATTGGCAACACCAACAGGTTTAAAATATGTAAACCAAACATCTTTTACATCACTGGAAGAACAATTACCCGTACCGGAAGCCGTAGCATTTAT
>JANPNV010000125.1:0-52911 GCA_031427625.1 Bacteroidota bacterium | reverse complement strand
TACAATAACGCATACTGTTACTGTTCAGGCAGCGCCACATATTAGCGTAACTCCTCCTACAGGATTTTCAGCAAGCATCCCTTGCGGAGATTCTGCCAACTTCACTTTAAACATTGCTAATACTGGTGGAGGACAACTTGTTTATACATTAGATGGTTCTCTTGTCGGATCCATAAAAGTCCTTGCTCTTACTCATGGTACAGATCCATTTGAGGAATATCCACGAACTCTGGCCGCAATAAATAATTATTTTACAAATTATGCTCTTACACAATCAGCGACTACAGATCCAGGTGTTTTAAGTGGACTCCTTGTCGGTAAAAATGTTCTATTAATTCCTGAACATGAATCGGGAAATGATAGCGTTTGGTTTAATATGGGCCCTGTTATTCGTCAGTTTCTGAACAATGGCGGATCCGTGGTTTTCCTTGGATCATTCTCTTCCTATTCAAATGATTTATTCTGGACAGGAGTATTCACCGGATCATTTGTTGAAAATGAAGCAGGTTTATCTTTAAATGTTATTGACAACACCCATCCGATAACTACAGGTATTCCGTTAACAGCATTCAATGCTCCTAGTTCTACTTATTCGATGAACATTACGAATCCTGATAAGGTTACTCTAATTGAATATCACGGAAACGACATTGTATCCTATCGATATGTAGGCGCAGGGAAAGCAATTTTTATTGCCTTTGACTATTACACTTCTACTGCAACAACACAAAGAATACTTGCAAATGCAGTTGAATGGGGAGGCCAAAACGCTCTGCCTTTATGGATACACCTTAACAGGTCTTCTGATACAGTTACTGCTCCTCAAACATCGCCAACTGGTGTAACTTTTGTCGGAAGCGGACTTCCGGCCGGCACATACTACGCTAATCTTGGTGTCTCAAGTAACGACCCAAGTAATCCAATTGTAATTGTTCCATGTACATTAACAGTTTCCGGATTCCCAATCATTGCACTTTCTGACTCTTGTGTCGCTTTAGGACAAGTAATGCAGCATACTTCTGCAACGGGTACGGTCAGAGTGATAAATTCAGGATGTGATACCCTGTTCATTAACAACATCAATAGTACAAATCCCGCTTTCGTTCTAAATGCAAACTTCTCCTTCCTCTTGCCGGGAGCATATTCCGATATAGGAATAAGTTTTTCTAGTGCAACGATTGGACAACAAAACGGGATTATTAATATATTGAACAACGATGTCGATACATCAGTTTGTGTAAGTGCGAATGTGTTTCCTGCTCCTATTCTTTCTACTTCTTCAGGTTCCGTTATTCAGAATCTCAGAGCATGCGGGGTAACCGGGACTAACTCATTTTACATTACAAATACAGGAGGTAGCAATCTGACTTATCATTTAGGTAATCTGCCATCATGGGTGACAGCCACTACGGGAACAGGAACCGTTGCAGCCGGATCATCTGATACAATACATCTGAATTTCTCTTCAGGTATTATGCCGGGAGGCCCTTATACAGCAAACTTACAGCTCATTTCAAATGATCCTTTAGCGCCAATTAGAAATGTGACGTTAACACTTAATGTGGATTACAATCCTTGTGTTGACTTTACATTTGGCACGAATACATGTACAGGCTTTGCAACTTTTACAAGTACGTCGATCAATACTCCTACATCTTATCATTGGGCTTTTGGTGATGGCGACACTTCAAACGTAGCTAGTCCTTCACATCCTTATGCACATAACGGAACTTATACTACTACACTTATCGCATGCAATAGTTCAGGTTGCGATACAGTTGTTCAAAATGTTCAGGCAATTATTACAGGACCAAAAGCTACTACATGTTATCCTGGTACACAAGCTTATTGCTGTGGAATTGGTGTTACCTTATTCCAGGTTACCGGTCCTTTTGGTAATTTATATAACAAAACATCAAGTGATGCAATCGTTGGATATGAAGATTTCACATGTACAGATACTGCAACTCTTGTTACCAATTACCCTTACAGTGTAAATATCAAAACAGGATTTACTTATGCAGAAACTGTAAAAATCTGGCTTGACATGAATAATGATGGAATACTTGATCCTGCTACTGAGCAACTATATGTTGATTCAAACAATCTGACTTTCCATGCAGGCTCACTCTTTATTCCTTCGCGGTCAACAAATGTGTACGGCGAGCCCCTTCGACTTCGTGTTGCTTCTGATTACAGCGGTAACCCTACTCCAGAACCATGTCTCGATTTACAATTCGGGCAAGTTGAAGATTACTCAGTATTTCTTAACTTCTTTGATGCTGTTTCCGAACTTCATGAGGAAGCTTCGTTTAATGTTTATCCAAATCCGTTCGACCGCTCAACAAGCATCGATTATACATTGAGGAATTCTTCGCATGTATCACTCGAGGTTTATAATATTCTGGGCGAAAAAGTATCTATGTTCCTATCGGATGAAAGCCAACAGTCTGGAAAACATTCTTATCAATTTATTGGTAAGCCTTCAGGAGTTTATTTTGTTAAGCTTACTGTTAATGGTAAGACTGCAGTTGAGAAAATTATAAAAATGTAACATCACCCTAACTTTTTATAAAAAAGGGGCTTCTAACGGAGCCCTTTTTTATTTTACAGAAATAAGATTAAAGTGTTCAGTTGATTAAGGATTACTTTAATTTTGCAATAAAGATCATATATGAAATTCGAAAAACATGTTTTCATTTGCACAAATCAACGACCTGCCGGCGATAGAAAATCATGCGGTGAATCATGCGGGCTCGATTTAATTAAAGAATTCAAAAAGCAACTTAAAGATAAAAATCTGAATGGACGAATCCGGGCTCAGCGTGCAGGATGTCTGGATGCCTGTGATTTCGGCCCTTCCATTGTAGTTTACCCTGAAGGTATTTATTACGGCGGTGTTACTGTTTCAGATGTAGCCGAAATCGTTAGCGAGCACTTTGTCAATAACAAGGCAGTTGAACGATTAATTATCGATTTCGAAAACATACCCGATAAATAATGGAACCATTTCCGGAAAAGTATCGACACGACATAGCTATAATTCGGGAAACGGCAGAACAGATCGCAAAAGATTTATCGATAGCTGATTTTAAATTCATTTTTAGTGGCGATGCATTTCGTGTATTTGATGAATTGAAAGAACAACTGGAGCCGGTAATAATCAGATTATTTGAAAAAGACAGTACGGCATTTCAGGCATTGATATACCGTATCGATATCAATGAAAGTGATTATAAAATTGCGCTTTCGAAAGCAGGGACAAATGATTTTAAAGCTACTCTTGCCGAACTCATTATCCGGCGTGAATTTCAAAAAGTATTAATCAGAAAATTCTTTTCTTCCAGACAATAAGTAAATGATTGCTGTTAAGAAAGAATTTTCAATTTCAACAACTAGAGCAGGGTTTTATTTCCCTATTTTTGCCCTATGAAAACTGGCGTTGTTGTTTTTCCCGGATCAAATTGCGATGAGGACATGGTATATGTACTTTCTAACATCCTCAGGCAACATGTTGTCAAATTATGGCATAAAGATCATGACTTACAGGATTGTGATCTTATTATTCTGCCCGGAGGATTTTCATACGGAGACTATTTAAGATCAGGTGCAATTGCCCGGTTTTCTCCAATCATGCAAGAAGTTATATCTTTTGCTAATAAAGGCGGTTTTGTATTTGGAGTATGTAATGGTTTCCAGATTTTATGTGAAGCTGGTTTACTTCCAGGTGCACTTTTACATAATGTACATCATCAGTTTATCTGTAAAAACACTTTCATCCGTGCTGAGCATAATGACTCGCCGATCACTGCAGCACTTCCTGTCGGAAAAGCATTGAAAATTCCTATCGCTCATGGTGAAGGAAATTTTTATGCAGATGATAAGACGTTGGATGAGATGAGGGAAAACGGACAAATCCTTTTTCGCTATTGCGACAAAGATGGAAATACTGTTCCAGAGGCAAATCCTAACGGAACGAAAGATTTTGTAGCCGGTATTTGTAATGCATCAAAAAATGTTTTTGGTATGATGCCCCATCCGGAACGCGCTGCTGATTATCTCCTGGGAAATACAGACGGCAAATTAATACTCGAGTCATTTTACCGTCTTGTCAGGGTATAAAAAAAGCCCGGGGTTTCCGGACTTTTTTTATTAACACAGCAAATATTTTATTAATATTTTATGAACTTCCGTATAGTGGAAGATTCGTTTGTTTGTAATTTTAGTAAATAGATACCGCTTGTAAAGGCAGATAAATTTAGTTTCAACAAAGCCGAATTGTCTGCATTAGTTTTCAATAAGGTCTGTCCAGTAAGATTAATAATACTGACTTCTGTTATTGAAGCCGGATTATTGAATTCAATAAATAAAACCCCACTTGTCGGATTAGGATATACTACGAATGATGTTTGATTTATTATGTCTTGAATTCCAGTTATAAGATCAACCAAAATACAATCTGTATTTGTACAATTGTTTGCATCTGTAACTGTGACACAATATGTATTGGTATTTGAAACATTTATTGTTTGTGATGTTGATCCCGTTGACCAATTATAAGAAGCAAATCCATTTCCTGCATTGAGTAAATATGTCGAACCATTTACAGTTGTGTCAGCGCCAAGATATACGGACGGTAAAGTGTGAATCACCGCACTTACAGGAACACGGTTGCTCGAACATGTTCCGTCATTTGCTTCAGCATAAAATGTAGTTGTCATTGTAATTACCGGCGTGTTGAACGATACTCCTGATCCAATTTGTGTTCCTCCTGTAGCAACGTCGTACCATTTTATTGGATTAGTAGCTGTAGCACTAAGACTTACTGTGCCCTGTCCGCAATTCTCACCAGCTGTCGGTACAGGATTTGCCGGCTTCGGTAATATTGTTGCAGTAGCTGCAATTCGATTACTCTGACAACCATTATCTGCTTCAGCCCAGTAAGTCGTAGTAGTGGAAATGGATGGAGTTACGAATGTTGAACCGACACCAACTTGTGTACCACCCGTTGAAGCATCAAACCAAATTATCGGATCCGGTGAAGAAGCTGTTAATGTAACCGCACCTGTTCCACACCGTTGATTTGAAATAACTGTAGGAGCAGTTGCGCCGGAATTTACTGTTGCAAGAGTAAGAACTCTGGAACTCGGACACAGTCCGTTGCTGGCAAGCGCATAATAATTTGTAGTAGCCGAAATTGAAGGAGTGGTAAAGGACAAACCTGTTCCCACAATACTTCCACCCGTTGCTGCATTATACCATGTTACAGGATCAGAAGATGTTGCTGTTAAAGTTACAGTTCCTGCACCGCACCTTGAATTGCCTGTTGTAACTGGGTTTGCGGATTGTGGATTAACTGTAGCTACCACTGCAAGACGGGCACTTGGACAATTCACTCCGGTTTGCACATAGTATGTAGTTGTTGCTGAAAGTGAAGGAGTATTGTATAATGTTCCGGAAAAGACAGATGCTCCACCGCTTGATGAAGTATACCAATATATAGTGGATGAGGCAGTGGCAGATAATGCCACAGAACCATTACCACAACGGCTGTTACTTGTAGGTGAGGGTGCCGATGGAGTTACCTCAATTGTTACTGATCTTGACATTGAATTGCGGGCAGGATATACGCTGTTATTATTGTTGGTGAAGGCCGCGATGTTAAAAGTTCCGCCACCACTGGTATTAAGAGTTGTTGAAAGTGTGACCGTATCTGATCCTGCACTAAAAGTTTGATTGATCGTTGTTGTAATGGCTCCTGTTACCTGAACTGTTACCGGAATATTAGCAATACTTTGATTCCCGAAATTTCTTAATACAAGTTTGATTGGAGTACTTGCATTCGCGCATGTAATTGTAGATGGAGTGATGATGTCAAGAACTGTAGTGTAAGTAAGCTTCGTAGAATTGTTGCCAGAGGCATCTGTTTTTATTACATAACCATCTTCATAATTAAATCCAAAACTTCCTGTATGACCTGCGATAATATATCCTCCATCAGATGTTTGTTGTCCGCTGTATCCATGATCGTGATTTGCACCTCCAAATGCCTTCGACCACAATGAATCACCCGTCGAATTTGTTTTCATCATCCACATATTTGGAAAGGCTGGCCCGGTACTGGAAGTCGTGCCAATGGCTACATAACCACCATCCGATGTAGGTTCGACTCTGTGAAAATCATCAGGTTGAGAACCACCATACGATTTTGCCCAAACTACTATTCCGGAAGTATCTGTTTTAACAATGTACCCATCATCTCCTGTTGCAGCTGTGTTTGTGTTTCCTGCTACAATAAATCCATCACTAAGAATTAATAATGATTCAATATTCTCAGTTTGCATTGTCCCGAATCGTTGCATCCAATATGTACTTCCTGTAGGGCCTATGCGAACAAGAAACATATCGAAGCCATTTGTTCCATTGCTGCTTTGTCCACCTAAAATAAAACCACCATCAGGCATTTCTCTGACAGCATTTGCATCATCGTAATTAGAAGATCCGAATAACTTTGTAATTGTTACTACACCCACACTATTAGTTTTAAGAAAAAAAGCATCATAGTATTGAGCAGGAGAAGAAGTTGTATAACCTACAATTGCAAATCCTCCATCAGTCGTTTCAATAATATCCTGTGCACGTTCTTTTTGTGAACCGCCATAAAATTTTACCCATTGCTGTTGCCCTGAAGAATTAAGCTTCATATACATTGCATCGTCTGATGTACCAGTTACACTAGAAGTATAACCGCATAAAGCAAAACCACCATCTGAAGTGGGGATTACTTTGTAAAACAAATCCTTTTTACTCAGCGGTCCATTATAGGTATATGTCCACAAGGTATCTCCGCTCGTATTGAGCCTTGCAACATATGCATCCGTATCATTAGACGTAAGGTTTGCTGTATATCCTGCGATTATATAGCCGCCTGCCGGAACTTCGCGTACACTTCTGATTACATCAGTACTAAGTCCGCTGAAAAGTTTTTCCCATGTCTGGGATTTGGCAGAAAAGCATGCCACTGAAATGATGAATGTGGTTAGAAGTAATTTCTTCATTATCAATTTTTGGTCTGGGAGAATTCGAATTAAATTAATTGTAAGCCGGCATAATATTCAATCGGCTTACTATTTTAAGAATATTATTTTACAAGAAGTGGTTTTGTCGATATTCCTTCAGGAGATATTATCTGAATGAAATATACGCCACTTGATACTCCTGAAAGGAAATAGCTTTTATTAAATAGCCCTGATTCTTTATGGCTATCAATAAGGATTATCCTTCCGGATACATCAGATATTCTAAGATCAAAATGTAACGAAGGATTATTAACAATCACATTGATTGTTCCGCTCGTCGGGTTAGGATATATTTCAAACGCCCTGTCGATTTCCGTATTAGTAATTCCATTGGTGATGGTTACGGTAATTGTATCTGAACCCTGGCAATTATTTGCACTCGTTACAGTTACATAATAGACATTGGCCGAATTAATATTTATCGATTGTGTTGTAGCGCCAGTACTCCATAGATAGGATGCAAATCCCGGACCGGCATCAAGGGTGTAACTTTGACCCGTATTTATTACCAGTGTAGGTGGGCCAATATTTACCAATGGCATGCTGTAAATTGTTGCAGTTACAGGAATACGATTACTCGAACACAGGCTGCTTTTCGAATCTACATATACAGTTGTTGTTACATTAAAATTTGCAGTATAAGTAGCACCCGTAGCCAGAATACTTCCGCCGGTAGCCGCACTGTACCATGTAATTGGATTTGTTGCAGATGCATTTAAGGTAAGTGAACCGGGTCCGCACTTCTGGGCACCTGTTACAACTGGCGCCGGAGGTATAGGATTTATTGTTGCCACTGCAGCAACCGGACTGCTAAGGCATCCTGAAACTCCTGCAACAGCATAATAAGTTGTTGTTGTTGAAATTGAAGGAGTGGCAAACGGTGATCCGGTTCCTACAATATTACCACCGGGTGCGTCATACCATGTAATAGGATCAGGCGATGTTGCTGTTAATGTTGCTGATCCTGTTCCACATCTTGCATCGTCTGTTGTTGATGGCGCTGCAGCCTGAGATGTTATAATTGCACTGACAGGAACACGCGTACTCGGACAAGTTCCTCCGGCCTGAACATAATAAGTTCTTGTTGACGAAAGGCTAGGTGTTGTATACGAAGATCCGTTTGCAAGCGGAGAGCCACCTGTTGCAGCAGCATACCAAAAAATCGAATCAGCAGCTGTTGCCGTAAGGACCACAGTACCCGGACCGCAATGCGCCCCGGCGTTAACAGATGGAGGTGATGTTATATTTATTGTTGCAGTAACAGGAGTGCGCTGACTGTTGCATCCGCCTGCAGCAGCCTGTGCATAATAGGTTGTAGTAGCTGATAAGGATGATGTAGTGAAGGTTTGTCCTGAAGCTACCTGTGAACCACCCGTTGATTGTGTCCACCATGTGATTGAATTCAGTGATTGAGCAGACAGTACAAGTGTACCAGGACCACAACGAGCTGCATTCGTACCTACAGGAGGATCAGTAACTGTCACATTCGCAACAACTGCAATGCGCGGGCTTGGACATGTAGTCCCTGCCTCCACATAATAGGTAGTTGGAGCCCCAATAACAGGAGTTGTATATGAAGGTGTTGAAGCAATTGGCGAACCTCCAGTTGAAACAGTATACCAGAAGACAGGATCAGGAGAACTTGCCATTAGAACAACTGAAGCGGGTCCACATGCTGTTGCTCCAGTTACAATCGGAGTTGTGGCACCATTAACAATGGCACTAACTGCAACAGGACTACTTGGACAGGATGTTCCTGCAACCGCATAGTAAACCACAGTTGAATTCAGGAAAGGTGTCGTGAAAGATGGTCCACTGTTCATCAATGTACCATTAGATGAAGCATTATACCATGTAACAGGATCGGGGGAAGTTGCAGTAAGTGTTATTGTACCGGGTCCGCATCTGGCAACATTAGAAGTTGATGGAGGAGCAGATTGTGAATTTACAATTGCATTTACAGGAATTCGGGTTGGACATGATCCAGACTGAAGATAATATGTAGTAGTAGCAGATAATGATGTTGTCGTGTACGAACTTCCAGATGCTATTGGGGCACCACCAGTTGATGTGCTATACCACGATAGAGCTGAGGATGAATTTGCATTAAGAGTTACAGTACCATTTCCACATCGTGATGCATCAAAAGCTGTGGTATTTCCTGAGCCAATAATTGCCTGCACCGGAATTCTGTTACTCTCGCAGTTGAGGCTCGGAACAAATACATACCAATCGTAGAAATAGTAATATGTGGAGGCATTGGAAGAACTTGAGCCAAATATTTCCAAAGTTTGAGAAACACTGTAAGGGTATACTGCACCTGCATTGTTTCGAAACAGGTTTGCACTTCCGCTTGTTAAATTAAGTTGTAAATCATTACCCTGAGGAACGTCGAAGTTTAGATACACACGAATACCGCTGGGAGCTGAGGGAAGATTGACTGTTTTTGTCTGAAGGATTGTTCCTCCTGCTGTCTTCAACTCTATCGTTCTATTACCAGCTGAATTAGTATACACTAATACTGATACTAACTTAAAATATTTCCTTGAATCGAATTTGAGATAGTTACCTGACGAGTAATTTCCGCCGGCACTATTATCCAGTAATCCAACTTTATTTCCTTTACCCTTGATCGATTGTACATAATATGTAGCTGTATTATTAAGTGAAGGTGTATTGTATGAACTTCCTGTTTCAATTAGATTTCCGTTTGTAGCTGCATCAAACCAAAACATTGAGTCTGCTGCTGCGGCAGGAGTTGATGATAAAGTTAAGGAGCCATTGCTGCAACTGACCGCTGATGTCGTCGTAGGGTCTAAAGTTGGAGGGATTACTGTAATTGTTTTATAAGCAGAATCATTTGTGTACGATATGTCACTGTTTCGGTGTTGAATAAAAGCCTTCAGAGAATATGTTCCATCAAGATTGAAATCGTACCTGCCGGTAAAATTCAATGTTGTTGAATTATTCGGAGTTAACGAGCCGACAAATGTTTCTGAAAGAGTGGTAATATTTGATCCATTATCAATCTGAAGAGTTACTGTAATATTTTGTTCATTGGTAGCACCATAATTTGTGAGGAGTACACTCAATGGAACATTATTACTTCTGCAGATAATCGGGATGGGTGCTTTTATTTCATCTACTGCTATATCTTTTGTAATTCCTGCACTAGGTCCCAATTTTACCAATGCAAAATCCTGAAAGCCGCTGCTGTTCCTCCAAAATCCAACTTCAGCAAAACCACCATCCGATGTTTCAATGGCTCTGTATGCATGATCATGGTATGCAGTTCCGTATGAAGAAACCTGCCATTCAAGAGTACCTTGATAATCGGTTTTAACCATGTAATAATTCGGATTAATCAATCCAAAACTTCGGGTAATTCCAGCAATAATAAAACCGCCATCTGATGTATTCTCAACAGTCTTTCCTCCGTCTTTTTTTGAACCTCCGTAAACTTTATCCCACATAATATTTCCAACGGAATCTGTCTTTATCATCCATATATCTGTGTCACCAAGACCGTTCGACAGCGTGTCAGCGTCACCAACGAGAATATATCCTCCGTCAGGAGTAATTTGAGCATAGTGGCATTCCTGTAAATGCGGTCGGCCATAAGTTTTTTGCCACTGAACATTTCCTAATGCATCAGTCTTTACGAGATAATAATCTCCATCAAAATTTCCAAAGCTGTAAGTCTGACCGGCAAGAATGTACCCTCCATCGGCTGTTTGCTGAATCGAGTTTCCAATTTCATAGGACTGGCCGCCGATATTTTTTTGCCAAAGAAAATTTCCGCCGCCATCAAACTTTACCAGATATATATCATATCCGCCATTCGTTCCAGAGGTATTAACTCCTACGCAGGCAAAGCCACCATCGGATGTTGGCATTACTCCCTCAAACCATTGTATTCCGGCATCACCAATTACAGTTGTCCATATTGTGTTTCCCTGAAGATCGGTCTTTAACAGAATTGCATCATCATTTCCATTTCTGTTTGTAACACCACATATCACGAAACCATCGACAAGAGGCTTAACCATATTGGCAAAATCAAAAAATGCTCCGCCGATTGATTTCGTCCACATCGTATTTCCATATGCATCGGTACGCACCAGCCAGATATCAGTCTGGCCATTGCTATAAGTCGTTGTGCCGCCTGTCATAATAAATCCACTGTCAGACATTTGCTCCATCCATCGTCCGTCTTCATTAAAAGCACCGCCATATTGCTTACTAAATGCAATTTGAGCGTTTACTTCATAGCAACTTGTAATTGAAAGAAGGAATAAAAATAGTAGGGGTAATTTTCTCATTTTGGGGTTGTCGTTGGTGATGCAAATTTAATCGAAAACAGGGCTAATAAATGTTTTTTATGTGTAAAAAGTGTCTGTATATGCGAATTCCACTTAAATTACCTTTTAATACAATTTTTATTTCAGATTTTTGGGTAAATGGAATTTTCAATTGAATTCAAAGAACTGAAAATAAAATCAAGCTTCTTATGAGTTTTTGGTTAAAAAACATTCATATTCAGCCATTTATTCAACTGGCCTTTGTTTAAAACTTCTAATTATTCATCTTTAAAAATCATTGAAAATTGCATTTACTAGAAAAAAATCAGGGAAAAGGGAGTGTACTCTAATTATTTTCCCTTTTCCCAGAATTTAAAAAATCATTGATCTTCTGACTTGAGGTAATCAGCAGCAAGCTTCTTTTGGATTTCTGAAGGCACTGCGGCATATTCTGAAAACTTACTCGAATAACTTCCTCTACCCTGGGTAATTGAACGCAGCGAAGTTGAATATTTATCAAGTTCTGATAAAGGAGTCTTTGCCTTTATTACCTGATAATGACCATTTGAGTCCATTCCCAAAATAATGGACCGTCTTGTTTGCAGATCGGTAACAACATCGCCCATCAACTCCTCAGGAACACGAATCTCAACTTCATAAATTGGCTCCAGAATTTTTGGATCTGCCTGATGAAACGCTTCTTTAAAAGCCATCATTCCTGCAATCTTAAATGAGATATCGTTGGAGTCGACAGGATGCATCTTTCCGTCATAAACAATGACGCGAACATCACGAACATAACTTCCTGTAAGCGGACCTTCCTGCATTTTCTCCATAATACCTTTCTGAATGGATGGAATAAACCGCTGATCGATTACGCCTCCTACAATACAATTGTAGAATACAAGCTTACCACCCCAGGAAAGTTCGAGTATTTCTTTTTCCCGGATACTGTGACCCGAAGGTTCCTGCATCCCTTCCCAATATGGTTCAATTTTCAAATACACTTCTCCAAATTGTCCGGCTCCACCACTCTGCTTTTTATGACGGTAAGAAGCCATCGAAGTTTTCTGTATTGTTTCCCTATAAGGGATTCGCGGTTTGACGAATTCTATTTCGAGGTGATACACTTTTTGAATTCTCCATTTTATTACTGACAAGTGAAGCTCTCCCTGTCCGGACATAATCACCTGGTTTAGCTCACGCGAATATTCGATCATCAAGGTTGGATCTTCCTGATGAATTTCGCTTAGCACAGAGCCGAGTTTTTCATCGTCGGTTTTATTTTTAGCAATGACTGCCGTTCGAATTCTTGATTGAGGGAAATGTATCGGCTCAACATGAATAGATTTTCCCTGAATACATAATGTCTGATTTGTGAGCGTATCTTTTAATTTTAAAGTAGCTCCGATATCGCCAGCACTTAATTTAGTTACAGGATTTCTATTCTTACCATCCATAATAAACAGTTGATTAATCCGCTCTACTTGTCTTGTCGTTGAATTGACGAGATCGATACCTGTAATTAACTCTCCCGACATTACTTTGAAGAATGAAAGTTTACCCAGATGAGGCTCGATAAGTGTTTTAAAAACAAATATTGTTGCAGGACCTTTCGGATCGCAAGCAAGTTCATTACCATCATCTAGTTTCTCGGGAAATAATTCCGTTGCTGAAGGAACAACATTATCGATAAAACTCATTAGTCGTCCGCTACCCATATTCTTCTTAGCAGAAAGACAGAATACAGGATATACATCATGATGCAGCATACCTAGTTTTATTCCAAGACGCAATTCATTTTCGTCGAGCGATCCTTTTTCAAAATAAAGTTCCATGAGTTTCTCATCGTTCTCCGCCGCCTTTTCGACCAGCTGATTATGAAGTTCTTCAGCTTTTTCTTTTTCGCTGGCAGGGATAGGCAATTTCTCAGGCTTACCTCCCTGTGCAGGAAACTTATACATCACCATATTTAGCAAGTCGATGATAGAATCGAAATCGTCGCCTTGTTGAACAGGATATTGTACAATTGTTATAGCATTACCGAATCGTTTTTTAGCTGAATCAACCGTTGCATCAAAATCAGATTTATTGTGATCGATGTGATTGACGGCAAAGAGGATTGGCTTTTGAAACTTCTCTACATAATTCCAAATTAATTCCGTTCCTACTTCAACGCCATTCTCAGCATTAAGAAGCATGACAGCCGTATCGGCTACACGTAAAGCGGAAATCACCTCACCGATAAAATCATCAAGGCCGGGAGTGTCAATTATATTTATTTTATACTCTTTCCATTCGGTATGCATCGAAGTGGCGTATACTGAACTTCCGCGTTCATGTTCTATTTCATGGTAATCAGAAACAGTATTTTTTTCTTCGACTGTTCCACGTCTGTTAATCAATCCGGCCTCAAATAGCATGGCTTCCGTCAGCGTGGTCTTGCCTGATTTTGGAGCACCGGCAAGTACAATGTTTTTTATGTGCTTATCATCATAGACTTTCATAAGACTGTAGGGTTTTAGTTAGGGATTTTAAAAGGGTCGTAAAATTCCAGGGATGAAAAAATCATCCTATTTGAAAAGCTATGCATCAGGGAAATGGCATAGGAATAATTCTTCCATTAAAATAAGGACTTTTCAAGATTATTTCCTAATATAATTCAAAGTAATTCGGATGAATCATTGATTGTATCTGCCCGTTATTCACCAAGTTCATTGTATTTCCCCGCTTACAGACTATTAGAAAATTCAGGAGTGTTGATGCTAAGGCAATATCCCCTATTTTTAGGGCGTAATTTTCAATGTTTATGCCTAAAAAAAAGAAAAAGCATTCGTCGATGAATGTCGCACTTAACCTTCAACGCAAATTAGCCATTCAACAAGGTTTTTACGATGGCCGGTTTAAAGAAAAACGTGTGCCTGACAAAAAGAAAGCAGAAAGCAGAAGAAAGGCCAGAAAGAAGGTCAGCGGTAAAGATCTGAATGAATAACTGCATTAAAAAATCATTGAAAAGTTTATGTTGTTGAAAAGTAAAAAAACGGAATTCCAAATTTGTTTTTCCACAACAATTTTAATCTTTGGAAAGAAAGGCGAGAAAAGCGGCTGGACTTACATCGAAATTCCTGCAGATGTTGCAAATGAGTTAATGCCGGGAAATAAAAAATCGTTTCGGGTAAAAGGCCTGTTAGATACGTATTCTATAAACGGTGTGGCATTATTACCTATGGGAGATGGAAACTTTATTATGTCATTGAATGTAGCAATGAGAAAAGGCATAGGAAAAAGACATGGCGCATCGGTATCTGTAAAACTGAACATCGACAAAAAAAAAATTGTCATAAACAAATTGCTTATAGAATGTTTAAGGGAAGATCCGGAAGCATTTGCCTATTTCAAGAAGCTATCTAATTCACATCAGAATTATTTTTCCAAATGGATAGATAGTGCAAAGTCTGATGAGACAAAGACTGCAAGAATTGCCAGAACCATAAATGCTATGGTAAAAAAAATGAATTATGGCGAAATGCTTAGAGCTGGGAAGAAATAAAAATCATAAATAATTAATAAAATAAAAACCGAATTGTCACTGCTCGAAAAATTTCTTTATTTAAAAAAATCAAAGATTCCGAGAGCCGGAATTGGGTTATTTACTAAGGTAGATATCAGTAAAGGTCAACTGATCCTTGAATATAAGGGGCGGCTGGATCGTTGGGCAGATGTAAAATATGAGGATGGATACAATGCTTATCTGTTTAAACTAAACTCGAAACTGGCAATTAATGCTCTAACTTATAAAAAGAGTATGGGGCGCTATGCAAATGATGCACGAGGGTTGCAGAAAATAACAGGGATAAGAAATAATTCAGAATACATCGTAAAAAAAGAAAAATGTTACATAGCCTCTATTCGAAAAATATATGAGGGAGAGGAAATTCTTGTCCCGTATGGAAAGGCCTATTGGGATCTGGTAAAGAAAATTTATTCTATTTAGTCCTGAAATTGTTTAATATTTCATAATTTCATGTGATAAATTTTTAACAATTTTTAAAACTAAAGCCATGATAATCGTACGCGATGTATTTCAGTTAAAATTCGGAAAAGCAAAAGATGTAAAATCATTGATGGAGGAGTCGAAAAAAATGATGAGTCCCGAAAAAGCAAAAAGCACCCGAGTTCTCTTCGACCTAGTAGGCCCCGCCTATACCATGGTTCTCGAAAGCGGATACTCAGGTCTTACTGATTTTGAAAACTCAATGAAGGATCATTTCAATAAACCTGAATGGACTGAATGGTATAAAAAATTTATACCGAACATTGAGAAATCATATAGAGAAATCTTCACTGTTCTGGAATAAAATAAGGCGGGTATTATGAAAAAATACCCGCCTTATTATTTATGCATATGCGCAAATCATTCCACCCATAAGTGCGGCGCAAACTGTCCAGTAACCTACGTTAATGGCAATGTATTTAAAGCCCCTCCTCTCAAACATAGCATTTGTTGCAACTACTGGCAGAATCAGAAATAAGCCAAGAAGTACCCCATGAAATGCCCCATGCTTAAAAGTGCGGAAATTATTCCCGTATTTATCCATGAAATCTTTCACATAGGCTGTTGCTTCTGTAGATTGATCATTCGCAAAAATGGAGTAAATATGGTTTTGATGAATAACCACTCCGGAATATAAATACATGGCAAACATGAAACTGAAAATATAACTTAAGGTAAAAATTAAGGCCATGTTAGCGCCTTTCATTTTATCCTCCGTTAATCCGGTGGCATTCATCCACGATTTTCCAAAAACCTTTGGATTGTACCAGATAAACCCCATAACCATAGGGATAATGGCGGTAAGCAGCAAAATTGTCCAGTTCATTTGCATGATATATCTTTTTAAAGTTTCTCAAGGATAAGAATTATTAAACTAGCAACCCTGAGCCTTCCTAAAACTTTTTAACCTAAAGTTGTGTGAACCAAAATTGACATCATTTTTTATACATATTACACCCTTAATCAGAAACATTTTTAACTTTGGGAACCAAAATATATACTATGAAATACTTTACATTATCTATTTGTCTTTTAATATCTGTCTGGGCAAATGCTCAAATCGAAAATTCGCTGCATTTCGATAATGTAGATGATTACATTACTACTCCCGGAGCATCTGCTCTTATCTCCGGCTCGTCACAGATATCTATTTCTTTCTGGGTCTTCCCTGAAAATCCTGTTTTATCATTTCCTGACTATGATGGTTTCTGTGGATTCAGAAACAATACAGACGCCGACTTTTATATTGTTCAAATTCCCGGGAATACGGTTGAAGCCCGATTTAGAAACAGTGCAGGAATAAGTTTTGACATTATTGATAGCACACTTCAGCTTAGTACCTGGCAACATTTTGTGTTAACATATGATGGAACTGAACTAACTCTTTATAAAGACGGAGTAATCTCGTCTTCGATTACTGCTAGTGGAAACATTACAACAACTACGGAACCGTTTTACATTGGAAGTCTTCCTTATCAAACTACTAACTATTATCTGCTCGGCAGAATGGATGAAGTAAGCTTATGGAATAAAACACTTTCTTCAAATGAAGTACGTTGTATTTATGAAAGCTATGTTGACTCATCCACTGTCGGACTCGCTCTCTATTATAAATTTAACCAGGGGATAACCGGCGGAATCAATCTTACTGAAGACACTTTAATTTCACAGGCTGGCCACATGGATGGTATCATGAACAATTTTTCACTTTTTGGACTTACCTCGAATTGGATTATTGGCGTTGAAAATTATCACCTTCTTACAGGAAGCATTTGTCATGGTCAGACTTATTCTTTCGGTACACAATCTCTTACTGCACCGGGCACTTATTTCGAAACTTATAATTCATTATTTGGATGCGACAGTATCGTAAAACTTATCCTAACGTCTGAGGTAAACACGAATGTTGCCGTTAATGGGAATATGCTTCATTCCTATCAGAATGGAGCTACCTATCAATGGATCGATTGCGACAATGCAAATGCTCCGATTAATAATGAAACACTGCAGGATTTTACTGCTTCGTCAACTGGAAATTATGCTGTGGCAATAAATTACAACTCATGTACGGATACTTCAGCATGCTTTTGGATAATTGTTGGTGGCATTGCAGAAAATGATAAAAATACTTTTTCAATATTCCCTAATCCGGCTACCAACAGAATTAATTATTCGAGTAAAACTGCAGGTCTGCCATTGGAAATAACCGATGCTCGTGGACAAAAAGTTATGTCAATGCGTACTGACTTGAATTCAGGAATAGATATTTCCAGCCTTTCTGCCGGATTGTATTTTATTAAAATATCAACTGAAAATGGAATTCTTGTAAAACCATTTATCAGAGAATAGGTGAATGTGTCTTTACAAATTTGATAGCCATTTAAAGAAGACTGCTTCTGATTATCTTATGTATTGAGAATCGAAACATCCTGAAAATTCGTTCGTATGTCCGTATCTATGATAAGGACACTTTTACTAATTGTATTTTCATTCTCTCTCCTGGAAACGTTGGGGCAAATCCCCAATGCAAATTTCGAACTATGGACAAATAACAATCCCGATTATTGCCAGACGACTAACATACCTATTGTTCCGGCAGCAGTTCTGAAAGACAGCGATGCATATTCAGGAACATATGCTGCGAAAGGAATTGTTGTCAATAGTAACAATCATCCATTCCCACCATATCTTGCCCTAAATGGTGGATCCGCAACAGGATTTCAGGTTACTCAGGCATTTGCAGACTTAAATGGTTTCTGCAAACTATTCCTACAACAGGGCGATCATTTTCAGGGTATAATTCATTTGTATAACATCAACAATGAGTCTATTGCTACAGGTACTTTAGTTCTCGAAAATTCAATCACAGCCTGGACTCCTTTTTCGATTCACATCAACTACTTCACTGCTGACATACCGCATTATTGCGCAATATATTTTACCATAACCGATTCTACCCTTAATGCATCCGGGAAAATAGGATCATTTTTTATTCTTGATGCATTATCATTATCCGGTATATCAGATGTTCCGACCATTGATGGAGAAGAATTGATATCAGCATTTCCTAATCCGGCATCCGATATTATTTCAATTAATTGTACTGCTGAATTTTCATCATGCAATTATTCTATCTACGATATCGCCGGGAAAAAGATAATCACAGATAAATTCAACGGCAAAAATATATCATTGGGGACTCTTCTACCCGGAATATACTTTATTGCTCTTTTTACAGAGGATAAAAAAATCATTAAGAAGATTGTAAAAGAATAGAGGTCTGATTTCTAAAAATGATATCCGATGCCAGCCGTAAGAACTCTGGGTGCAAAGTCGAGGTAATCGGATGTGAATCGTGAGTTTTCTTCTGTCGTCACTTTTACCAAGTGGCTTTTGTTTATGACAAACATGACTGCGCCATTCACTCCCAAAACCCATCCTGATTCTCCCAGTCGCCAGTTCCATCCGAATGTAACTCCAAGTGCCTGTGAATATTCACCTGCAATACTCTTTATGCCCAGACTGTCTGTAGCGTATGCAGTAAGTTTAGTATTTTCAGTCCGAATTATCATTCCGGAAATTCCTAATACAGCCTCCTTATTGCTATGATAAGGTAGTTCGAACATTGTATAAGGATCAGATCCATTGAATGAGATCGTAATATTAGCCCGAAGTATTTCCATTTGAGTGAGGCCAACACGCTGAGTAGATTGCGCACCGGTTGATTTAAATTCAGGACGCGCATACATACCAGACACCTGAATGCCGAGCGCAGCTCCACGGAATCGTATCAAATCGGCAGCCAGTTCTGCTTCTCCAATTGCTGAATAATCTGTATTGATTGTATATGATACCCGAATATCAGATTTGCTTTTTAATTCAGCAGCCAAATCATTATTGTTTGATAAGGCACCTCCGCGAAAGCTGAGTTTAAATGGATTTCTTTCAGGAAGAGAAACCTGAGAATATATTTTCCCGCTTATTAGGGCAAGAAATATGAATAAATAAATTGTCTTTCCTAAAGGAAAAAATATCCCTTTATCTGATATGAATAACTTCATTAATATAGATGGAATTTGGGATTGTGAAGATAATCAAATGTCTTCAGGGTGTGCAAATTTCGATTCAATTTTTTGATTTACTGAATTTCCCACTCGATTGATCTGTACGATAGATTGGACCTTTTTTTATATAATGACCTTTTAAGTCTTCCACGACCTGAGCAACGGCCGGACAAATCATTGAATTAAGAAACGTGATGGGCAACTTGGCTACGATGTTGCGCATTTGAGTGTGAGGAAACTCTCTGCATGCATTTGGTCGCGCTGAGTAAACTGTACAGTAATTATCTTTTCCAAGAAAGGAACATGGAAGAGAATTCAGCACCCAATCGCCTTCTTCGTCTACATGAAGGTACTTGTCGGTAAACTGTGATGATCGCATTTTTAATTCTGCCGAAAGTTTATCGATGTCACGATTTTTAAAAAGCGGGCCTGATGTAGAGCAGCAATTGGCGCATTTAAGGCAGTCGATTTTTTTAAACGCCTCATCATGAAAATCGTTTGTAACAATATCGAGATCTGTCGGATTTTGTTTTTTCAGTTTGTGCAAAAATGTTTTATTCTCCTTTTGCTTTGCATGTGCAGAAAATAAAAGTTTCTCGTATTCAGGTAAAATTGACATGAGGTAGTTATCAAATAATTGAAGAGAGAAGAATTATTTCCTCGTTGGCTTTTTCCTGAAATGTCTTTTTTTATTTCCGGTATTTTCTCTCACTGCCTGTGGACGCCATTCCGGAGATTTTCCGATTTCTGCAGGAAGAAGAAGTTTCGGTATTTCTTTTTCGATAAGTGCCTCTATCTGAAAAAATCTTTTTTGATCTTTTTCATTGATAAATGTTATTGCTTCTCCTTTTGATTCTGCTCTTGCTGTTCGTCCGATCCGGTGAATGTAATCTTCGGCATCAGCGGGCACATCGTAATTCATGACGAGCCCGATGTCTTCAATATCAATTCCTCGGGACAATATATCTGTAGCGACAAGAATTCTTGTTGACTTGCTACGGAAAGACAGCAATACATTCTCTCGTTCGCTCTGTGTAAGATCGCTGTGAATTGCCTTGGCAGATAATTTCATCTGACGAAGTTCCCTTTCAAGATCTTTAACAGCAATTTTTGTTGATGCGAAGATTAGAATGCTGCTCGCTTTGTTTTCAGTAACAATCCTTTTCAGCAGCGCACTTTTTTGATCGTTAAATACAAGATATGCTTGTTGCAAAATTCCCTCTGCAGGTTTACTGAGAGCAATATTTATTTCGATTGGATTGTGTAGAATTTTTTTTGCAAGCTCCCGCATTTTAGCTGGCATCGTTGCACTGAAGAGAAGATTCTGTCTCTTCTCCGGTAAAAATCTGATTATCCTGACGATGTCATCATAAAAACCCATGTCTAACATTTTATCTGCTTCATCAAGAATTAAAAAATCAAGCAGATTGAATTTTACATAGCCCATATTCAGGTGACTCATCAATCTTCCAGGTGTAGCTATTACAACGGATGCACCATCAGTAAGAGCCTTTCTTTCGCGGTCGAATGTTACTCCGTCACTACCGCCATAAACGGCAATAGAACTTGCATGTGTGAAATATGAAAAGCCCTGAAACGCCTGGTCGATCTGCAGTGCAAGTTCCCTTGTAGGCGAAATGATTAAAGCAGAGGTATGAGGAATGTTATTCTCCGAGATCTTATGCAAAACAGGAAGAAGATAAGCTGCTGTTTTACCAGTACCCGTTTGAGCACAGGCGATAACATCAGCACCCCTGAGAATATGAGGAATTACCTGATCCTGGATTGGCGTTGGATTGTTAAAGCCCATCGTATCAAGGCCTTCTACCAGCGGAGGGGTTAAATTAAACTTGTTGAATGACAAAGTATATACGTGTTTTTCGTAAAGATAGACATTCGATCATGGTATTGCATTAAATAATTAACAGTCTGAGTTTTATCGGGAAATTATCATTTTCTTTCAATCAAAAGACCTTTGATCAATTCGTATATTGAAGTCGATTTTTCTACTTTCACCATCCCAAAAAGATAAAAATGCCGAGGGAAAAAAAACTATTTTTACTTGATGCCATGGCTTTAATTTACCGGGCATATTTTGCTTTCAGCAATAATCACAGGATAAATTCGAAGGGACAAAATACTTCTGCGATTTTCGGATTTACGAATACTCTTCTCGATGTATTCAAAAAAGAACAGCCAACACACATGGCAGTTGTTTTCGACACACAGGCACCTACTGCCCGTCACGAAGAGTTTCCGTCTTATAAAGCGCACAGAGAGGAGATCCCTGAAGATCTTGCGAGTTCTATTCCCTATGTTATTCGTTTATGCGAAGCATTTAATATTCCTGTCATATCTATGGATGGATTTGAGGCTGATGATATCATAGGAACACTTGCCAAGCAAGCTGAAGAGAAAGGCTTCGATACTTTCATGATGACACCCGATAAAGATTTCGGTCAGTTAGTAAGCGATCACATTTTTATTTACAAGCCTGCCCGTGCTGGTGGCAACGCTGAAGTATTAGGTGTTAAGGAAGTTTGTGCACGTTGGGAAATTGAAAATGTCGATCAGGTAAAAGACATTCTCGGATTAATGGGCGATAAGGTGGATAACATTCCGGGAATTCCAGGAGTAGGGGAAAAAACTGCCATCCAGCTTATTAAACAATTCGGCTCGATCGAAAATGTTATAAATCATACTGATGAATTAAAAGGTAAGCTGAAAGAAAAAGTAGAGCTCAATAAAGAAATGGCTATTCAGTCGAAGCGTCTGGCAACAATCATTCTCAACGTACCTGTAGAAATTAATCCGGAAGAATTAAAGATTGTCGAATCCAATAGAGATGCATTGAGAGAACTTTTCTCCGAACTTGAATTTCGCAGGCTTGCCGACCAACTTCATATCGCACTTGCTCCTCAGGATTCGGTAGCAACGAATCGTCCGGTAACAATAAAATCATCACAGACTTCTCTTTTTGATACAGAGGAAGTGCAAGTAATTCACCATACGGCAGATGTGCCTCCACAATCTTCTGAACCGGTTTTTAAAACCATAATGGATGTTGTTCATACGTATAAGTTGACTGAAAGTCCGGATGAAATTAAATCTCTGATACATCTTCTCAATCAACAGAAAATAATCTGCTTCGATACAGAAACCACATCGCTCGATGCAAATAATGCAGAACTTGTCGGACTCTCCTTCAGTGTGAAAGAGCATGAAGGGTATTATGTTCCGGTGTCTTCCAATCAGGAGGAGGCAAGAAAAGTTGTCAATTTATTTAAGCCCGTTTTTGAAAATCCTTTAATTGGTAAAATCGCTCAGAACTTAAAATATGATATGGCCATTCTTCACTGGTATGGTGTAAGTATTAAGGGGAAGGTATTTGATACCATGATAGCACATTTTCTTATTCAACCCGACATGCGTCACAATATGGATGTGATGGCAGAAACATATCTCAATTATTCACCGGTATCGATAAAAGAACTTATTGGAAAAAAGGGGAAAGAGCAACTTAGTATGCGAGATGTTCCGCTTCCTGAAATTTCCGAATACGCTGCTGAAGATGCAGACATAACGCTTCAGCTTCACAATGTCTTCGATAAAAAACTGGACGAATCTGCAGTAAGAAAATTATTTGAAGAAGTCGAAATGCCATTGGTCAGTGTACTGACTGAAATGGAAGGCGAAGGAATTAACATCGACAAGAAAGTATTGAGAGACATATCGGAAGTTTTATCGGTAGATATTAAATCTGTTGAGACTGAGATTCAGAAGATGGCAGGATCGACTTTTAATATTTCATCGCCGAAGCAAGTGGGTGAAGTATTGTTTGAAGTTTTAAAAATAACTGAGAAGCCCGTAAAAACAAAAACAGGGCAATACTCAACGAGTGAAGATGTTCTCAGCAAACTAGAGAATAAGCATCCGATCGTGACCAAAATATTGGATTACCGGGAACTCGTAAAACTAAAAAACACCTATGTAGATGTTCTTCCATCGATGATCAATCCACGGACGGGAAGGATACATACCTGTTTTAATCAGGTGGTTGCAGTTACCGGTCGACTTAGTTCCGACAATCCGAATTTGCAAAACATACCAATACGTACGGAACGTGGAAGAGAAATCAGAAAAGCATTTATTCCAAGAAGTGACGAATATCTGTTATTGTCTGCCGATTACTCACAGATAGAGTTACGGATTATAGCCGAATTAAGTGGCGATCCGGCAATGTTGGAGGCCTTCAATAGTGGAGAGGATATTCATGCTGCGACAGCTGCGAAAGTCTATGGCGTCGTTCAAAAGGAAGTAACTGCTGATATGAGAAGAAATGCCAAGATGGTCAACTTCGGAATCATCTATGGAATTTCAGCTTTCGGTCTTGCTGACAGATTAAATATATCGCGTACAGAAGCCAAGACTATTATCGATAATTATTTCAGACAGTATCCTTATGTAAAGGATTACATGGATCAGAGTATTGAAAAAGCCAGGGAACGTGGATTTGTCGAAACAATAATGGGACGCAGAAGATACCTTCGGGATATTAGCTCCGCAAATGCTACTGTACGTGGATTCGCCGAACGGAACGCTATTAATGCACCCATACAGGGAAGCGCTGCAGACATGATTAAAATTGCGATGATAAATATTCAGAACGACATAAAAAGTTTCGGATTAAAGTCACGTATGCTTTTACAGGTTCATGATGAACTTGTCTTCGATGCACATAAAAACGAAATGGATCCGTTGAAAAAAATTGTAGAGCACAGAATGAAAACGGCTTTGCCTTTAAAGGTACCGGTAGAAGTAGGAATGGGAACCGGCAAAAATTGGCTTGAGGCGCATTGATTATAATCTGAATCTGATCTTACAACCAACCAGCAAAGTCGGCCTGGCATAAAAAGATTTTATCGTGCTATTGTAATTGATGATTTCAGAATTATGTTTTATCTGAGCCTGTGAAATTGTTCGCGTAACTGAATTGAGCGATATTCCTGCACCATAATAAAATTCGATGGCGAAACCCTGGCTTGCCTCGTATACCTTTCCCCACAAAAATTCAAGACCGATTTTATTCCTGTCTCTTTTCTGATTGAGTCGTAAAAGTGTGTCGTCCGATTTATTGTTATCAAACCACTGTTCATTATAATACAGATGTTTATAAGATACACCCGGAGCGATATAATCCCTCCACTTTGATTTATCATCCGGTCTCTTAAATATTTTATAATAAATACGGCCTGCATAACCATGCTCTGAAAAGAGCGTTGTATTATTCCAGTCTTTTGCCCGCTCTTCTAGAAAACTATTAACGTAGATTAGTCCACCATTAAATTCTATGCTCTTCCTGGAAGTCTTAAAAAACTCCATGCTCATGTTTAGTTCACTGACAAGACAACGAGTAACATTAAATGAAAAGGCTGTACGTCTGAATTGAGGAGATTCCTGCGAAAACAGTTTAAGTGACACTATTGTCAGCATCCCGATAAGCCAGATAATTTTAAGATTATTGTGTTTTTTCATTTCCACTGGGCAAATCTTCAAAAAAAATCTTAAAGATTTAAGCCATTGTAATTTTTTTATGAAACATCAATGCCTGATATATATTAAATTAAAAAGCCCCGTCTGCGCGACAGGGCTTTAATAGATATCTTATTTTTTACTCAACAATCAGCTTACGAACATGATGCTTATTGTTAACTCTCACATCAACGAAGTAAATTCCAGATGATAGAACCGGAATTAACTGCTCATGCATTCCTGCTTTGAGAGATTCCTGAAGTATCGTCATTACCGACTGACCGAGAATATTTTTCACTTCAATATTTACATCGCCACCTTTAGAAAGGGCGAAACTTATCGTTGTGTTTCCGTGACTTGGATTTGGATATAAGGTAAATCCGGATTGAAGATCATTCACATCATCGACAGCTGTAATGTTTCCGATGATATATATGTCGTCGACGTATGTATTATTTCCGTGATCACTTAAATTCTTAAATTTAAATCTGACATTCGGCTTAAGAGCTGCCGGATTCACAAATGCAGAATCCTGACGCCATTGTGCAGCGCTTGTCGGTGAAAAATTCCCTGTAACAATACCTGCAGTAGAAAGGTTGGCACCCGACGGTAAATAGGTAGTTCCATTCCAGGTCTGACCGCAGTTTAATGAATACAGTAAGAGAAGCTGATCGTTTGTTGCACTGCTTCTTTGTGCATTGGACACTTTAAATCTTACCTGAACAGGGTATGATACATTAGAGAAGTCTATTGATGGAGATACCCATTCGTCGATTGACCCGACTGCTGTATTGTAATTATTCATTCTTATAGACGCAATTCCTGTGCTTGCACTTGCATTAATTACGCGTGTCCAAGTACTTCCATTGTCAGGATTCTCGACCCATCCATCTGCTCCCGGGAAAGAAGTAGGATCTTCGAAATCTTCCATGTATGGCATTGCCTTCGTAGCTGGACCTGAAATACGGATGAATGATGTTTTAGTTATTGAATCCGATCCGGCAGAGTTTGTCACAACGAGCGTGACATCATATAGTCCTGCATTAGCATAAACTACCTGTGGGAAGCTATCTATAGATGAAGATGGATTTCCTCCGGGGAATGACCAGCTCCATGATGTTACAGGCGCTTTCCAGCTTTGATCTGTAAATCTTACAGAAGTTCCTGCACATGTTGCTATATATTGTGATTTGAAATCAGCCTTTGGAATACAGGCAACAGGAGGCGTTCCATCAGTACCTGTTGCAACAAGATTTGCCGACTGCCAGAGATTACTTCTTCCGCTTATTCCTGAAGCGAGACTTGCATGCATTCTTACTTTCTGTCCGTTAGTGAACATGACGTCACAATAAGAGTATTCCATGTAGTTCTGCACATTCTCAATAATATTCGTATCACATACTGATCCGTTAAGATTGCAGTGATCCCAGCCGAAACTAATTGGTGTATCATTCACACCATCATCTCCACATGCTACTCCTGGACTATTTGTATTTCCCCAAACATGTAATAGGTTAAAGTGGTGTCCCACTTCATGAGTAAGTGTTCTTGCATTCGTTTGATTGCTTGTACCAATGCTTCCTACATAATTATTGCGGCACATGATTCCATCGGTAGAATTAGAACCTCCGGGAAGTTTTGCATAAGCTGCGGCAGCTTGATTTGCAAGACTATTAGCAACCCATATATTCAGATATTTATTATTTGGCCAAACCGTCCAACTTGGGTCTGTTTTCGAATTATCGTCAGCACTGTAAGTCTTCAGAGTTGGTAAATGTTCTATACCATTTGTACAATTCCCGTTTGGATCTTTTGTGGCCAGTCGAAATTCGATCTCGCAATCAGCAATATTGGATTTGAAAGGAGCAATGACATCGGCAGTATCGGGGTTTAATCTGCGAAAATCGCGATTTAGCCATTCCATTGCATCATAGACCTGAGCATCCGTAATATTTTCATTCCCGTAGTTATGAAGAATATGAAAGACAACAGGAATGATGTATATCACAGTATTTCCTTGACGCTGCACTTGAGCGATTTCTGTAAAATGCTTGGTAAATGATTCCAATTCAGCTTGATTTCTAACATATTGTGCATCATGCTGGACTGCTTCATTATAGTATTCAGATGTAAAGCAGTGTTGACGTTGTGCATTAGTTGTCATACTTATTAGGCCAACAAATGCAAGAATTGGTAATAATTTTCTCATGATATCCGGTAGATTGATTTTAATAATGAATAATAGGAGTATATCCCTGACAAATTTAGATAATTTTTCTAATTGACAGGGATAAGATTGCATTATGACAAAACGTTGACTGACCTAACCAATAGCCTGACGAAGGTCTTCAATAAGATCTGATACGTCCTCAATTCCAACGCTTAAGCGTAACAATGAGTTTACTACACCCGATTTTTCTCTTAGGTCTTCAGGAATCGAAGCATGCGTCATGGATGCAGGATGGCCGATTAATGATTCGACACCGCCAAGTGATTCGGCTAATGAAAAGACCTTGGTTGATGAGGCCATTCTGAATGCATCATCTTTCGAATTTCCCTTCAATGTGAATGATATCATTCCTCCAAAATCTTTCATCTGCTTTGCGGCAATAGAATGATTGCTATGATCTGGAAATCCCGGCCAGTATAGTTTATCAATTTTTGAATGTGAGCGAAGGAATTCGGCCACAGACCGTCCATTTGAACAATGTCTTTCCATCCGTACATGCAATGTCTTTACACCTCGCAAGGCAAGGAAACAATCCATAGGCCCGGGAACAGCGCCACAGGAGTTTGCGATAAAGGCAAGTTCCTCATTGATGACATCGTCATTTGTACATACTGCACCCATTATTACATCTGAATGTCCGCTGATGTATTTGGTAACGGAATGAAGAACAATGTGCGCACCAAGATCAAGCGGATTTTGAAGATATGGTGATGCGAATGTATTATCAACAACAACTTTAATGTTTTTTTTGCGGGCGATTGCTGATGCGGCAGCGATATCAATGATACGCATCAGTGGATTGGTGGGTGTTTCCAGCCAAAGCATTTTTGTGTTTTCATTTATAGCGCTTTCAAGCGATGCAGCATTTGTCATGTCAACAAAGCGAAATTTTATTCCGAAATGAGAAAATACTTTCGTGAACATGCGGTAAGAGCCACCATACAGATCGTCAGTAGCAAGTACTTCATCGCCTGGTCTTAATAACTTCATGATTGCATCTTCTGCACCTTGTCCGCTCGAAAAACACAGTCCGTGTTTTGCATTTTCGAGAGACGCAATACATTTTTCAAGTGCAATGCGTGTTGGATTTTTGCCTCGTGCATAAGCATATCCTTTATGTTTTCCCGGACTTTCCTGAACGTATGTGGAAGTCTGATAGATTGGTGTCATGATTGCGCCAGTAGAAGGATCTGGCTCCTGCCCTGCATGAATCGCCCGTGTTCCGAATTTGTAATTTGTCATTTATATAAAATTATCAAGTGCAAATTTACTATTTACTCAAACAATGGTGTTTTATATTATCGGTAAAAATTCATTTCGTCGATATATTCCCACACCTTTTCAGGCATCATGTACCTGACGTCTTTTTTATTTTTTATTGACTCTCTGATGAAGCTGCTAGAGATTTCCATGAGTGGAGCATCGATAAAATTCACTTTTGGATGATTCAGCAATTCACCGCCTTCTATGTTTTTTCTTGGGTAAACATATAACTCAGCCTGTTCGAGAATCTGCTCGTAATTTTTCCACTTTACAAATGATGCCAGATTATCGCTTCCGAGAATAAGTGCAAACTGATGTTCCGGAAATTTTTCAAACAAACTTACCAGTGTATTTATGGTGAAACTTGGACGAGGTAATTTAAATTCAATATCGGATGCTTTAAGTTTTCTGTTATCGGCGATAGCGATTTTCACAAGCGACATCCGGTGATAGTCCTGAAGGAGTGATGATTTTTCCTTGAGTGGGTTATGTGGAGAAACGATGAACCACACCTGTTCCAGATCGGTGAATTCCGACATGTATCCTGCGATGATCATGTGACCACAATGGACAGGGTTAAACGATCCGAAAAAAAGTCCGATTTTCATTTTTTAATAGTCAGCGCTTTAACTCTCAAGAAAATCGTTGACGAGTATTTGTGCTTCCTTGAGTGCAAATTTAAGATTGTCGTTGACAATTACCTTATCGAAACGAAAAGCGTATGTTAATTCATGCTCCGATTTTTCGATTCTGACTTGAAAAGATTCCGGAGTTTCAGATTTTCTTGCAGTGAGTCTTTTGTGTAAATCTTCGATAGATGGCGGACGAACAAAAACGGCAAGGACATTGTCACCATATATCTTTTTAATTTTGAGGCCACCTTCTACATCTACATCGAATATTGGAATCTTACCTTTTTCCCAGATCAAGTTAATCTCTGATTGCAGAGTTCCATAATATCCTCCCAAATAAACTTGCTCCCATTCTATGAATTCTCCATTTTCGATTCGCGACTTAAAATCTTCTAAACCGATAAAGTGGTAATCGGTTCCATCGACTTCCGTATCTCTTTTTTTTCGGGTTGTGGCTGATACAGAAAATGAAAGGCGTGGATCGGTTTTCAGAAGATGATGTACGATAGTCGTCTTTCCACTGCCACTGGGTCCGCAGAACAAAAGCAGTTTTTTGTCACTCATTACAAAACGTTCAATACTTGTTCTTTAATTTTTTCAAGTTCATCTTTCAATTCGACAACAATTTTTTGCATTTCTGCATCGTTTGCTTTCGATCCAATCGTATTTATTTCACGTCCGATTTCCTGAGCGATGAATGATAGTTTTTTACCTGCTGATACATCTTCATCTAGGGTTTGAAGGAAGTATTCGCAATGGCTGGCAAGTCTTACCTTTTCTTCAGTGATATCAAATTTTTCAATGTAGAAGATAAGTTCCTGCTCGAATCTGTTTTTGTCGATGTTGTTTGAGGAAATAAACTCTTCCAGACTTAACTTCAATTTATTTCTGACAGCTTCTATACGGGTATTTTCAAATTTTGCCAGCTGTTGAATTCCATTTACTATCGAATTTATTCTATTACGAAGGTCAGTCTCCAGAGCTTTACCTTCTGCGGCTCTGAAGCTCTGAAAATTTTTCATTGCTGCTTTAAGGGCTGTCATTACCGTCAGCCATTCGTCATCGCTGAGTAATAACTTTTCACTTACAAGAACATCAGGTAATGTTAGAATCAGCTGAAGAAAATTAGGAGTCGCCAGCTTAAATTCATCATCAATTTTTTTAAATTCATAATAGTATTCGCGAAGTAGCGGTAAATTAATATTTGCTTTCTTATTGTTTTCCTGTGAGTCGATGTTAAATGCCACCTCTGCTTTTCCGCGTTCGATAAAGCGGGCAAGCTCCGTTCTCACTTCCATTTCCTTTTCCCGGTAAATGACTGGCAATCTGAGGATAAGATCCAGAAATTTACTGTTAACGGATTTAATCTCAATGGAAATAGATTTTTGCTGAAATTCAACCGCGGCATTGCCGAAGCCAGTCATTGAACGGATCATTGATAGGGTTTAAAGAGCAACAAAAGTAAGTTAAGATTTGACTTAATCAAGTTAGTCACATTACGGTATCGCTTTCCAATGTCAGCTAGCTTTTCAAAGCCTGTTCGGCAGCTTCAACATTTTTAGCCGAATTACCGATAAAGATTTTCTTACCAAGGATTAAAACAGGGCGCTTTAAGAAGGTATACTCTTCCAGAATGTATTTGCGATAATCTTTTTCGTCTAGTTTCTTATCATTCAACCCCATGATCCTGTACTTCATTGCTATCCGGCTAAAAAGCGCTTCATAGCTCCCTGCCATTGAAGCCATTTCGTCAAGTTGCTCTCCTGTTATCTTCTGAGTTTTTATATCCTGCAACTTCACATCCTTTCCGGGATTCCATTGCTTTAGAATACGCTGACAGGTAGTACATTGAGTAAGATGGTATATCTTTTTCATGAAAGTTTTTTAACAGCCGGGGGCAAAATTAATGAAGCATTCGTATTTTCTTACTTTCCATTTTTAAATTTCTTTCTATTTAAGTATGTTTGAATCGAATATAAACAGTGAACTAAATTAATATCGGCATTCAGGCTTAGGAAAGTATGATTCAGTAATCAATTACCTATCGCATTCTGCCATTAACAATTAACTATTACCGGATTTTGGAAAAGGCATTTGAAATAAAATTACCACAGTTTGAAGGACCGTTCGATCTGCTACTCTTTTTTATTGAGCGGGACGAAGTCGACATACACAACATTCCCATTTCAGAAATAACAAACGATTTCTTTCAATACATCCATGCGATGTCGGAACTGAACATGGAAGTAGCAAGCGAGTTCATTCTTGTCGCAGCTACCTTGATGCGCATTAAAGCAAAGATGCTTCTTCCTCGTCCCGAAATTGATGATCAGGGAAATGAAATTGATCCAAGAAAAGATCTTGTTGAACGATTGTTATTATACAGACAATACAAAGAATCGTGTGAAGATCTTCGTATGAATGAAGACGACAGAAGTTTAAAGGCTGCACGCGGTAACATACAGAAAGAACTTGCAGGTATTGCAATGCAGAATTCGCATAGCGAAGAGTTAATGAACCTGACGCTGTTTCAGCTTCTCAATAGCTTCAACAAAGTATTACGTCGCTTTGAAACTGAAAAAGATAAAGTCTTTCATAAAGTTGTTCAGTTCCCGTATACAATTCCGGAGCAAAAACAATTTGTCAGAGATCAACTTCGCGGAAAAGATAAAGTTCCATTCACTGACTTAATACTATCATGCGAAAATAAAGTTCATGCCATCTTTACCTTTTTAGGAATTCTTGAACTTCTTCAGGAACAAATTATTAAAATTACGTTAGGCCTGGGCTATAATAATTTCTGGCTCAGTGATGCAGAGCGAGCTGATACTATTGATGCAACCTGAAAACAGGCAACTCCTCAAGACTTTCCGACCCAGCAGAATATTCCTTCCCGTTATTCTCGGACTCGGTGCGGCAACATACCTGTTGATCCGCAACTTCGACCAGAAAGCATTCGAGAATATACACTGGACATGGTCGTCACTTTTTTGGATTGTGATGGCGCTGATGATGATGGTAGTTCGCGATGGAGCCTACATGATTCGAATTCGCGCTCTGACTGATAAAGAACTTAACTGGAAACAGGCATTCAATGTTATCATGCTGTGGGAATTCGCATCTGCATTAGCTCCGGGAATGCTTGGAGGAGGATTCATCTTCGCGATTTTCATTCTCAACAGAGAACGCATCAACATGGGAAAAAGCATTACTGCTATTATGCTTTCATCCTTTCAGGATGGAGTGTTTCTTGCAATTATGGCTCCCCTTGTATACTTTACAATTGGACGCGAACGACTTTTCTCCACTATCGATTTTATGAATCGTAGTCCTGTAGAATTCGGCGAAGGATTTTACTATTCATTCTGGGCAGTATATTATATTATTCTTGCCTATAAGATTTTTGTAGCATATGCTCTTTTCATAAATCCCCGTTTCATCAAATGGTTATTAATAAAACTATTCTCGCTTCCTATACTGAAACGCTGGAAACCACAAGCGCTGGAAACAGGTAACCAGCTTATCGTTGCTTCTCGTGGATTGAAAAATAAAAAGAAAAGCTTCTGGATTAATTCCTTTGCTGGCACGTTTCTGTCATGGTCGGCGCGGTATACGATTGTCAATTGCCTTATTCTTGCTTTTCATAATGTGCCGATAGAAAACTTCCTGATATTTGCCCGGCAGGTGGTGATGGGAATAATCATTTTATTTAGTCCTACTCCTGGAGGAAGCGGAATCGCTGAATTTATGTTCTCCGATTTTCTTGGCGAATTTATTCCACATGGCTTGTCGGCATCGCTCGGACTACTCTGGAGGCTTGTAAGTTATTATCCATATCTGTTTATCGGAGCGATCATACTTCCAAGATGGATCAGGAAAAATTTCCGTCGTGATGAAGCGATTAAAATAGATTCGCTTTAGTCTTCCCAGACAACTTCCAATACTTTATGGCTTTTTATGTTTCCGAATCCTTCTATGTGAAGCTCGAAGTATTCAAGTATCGTTTCAATAAGCGCTCGTCTCTCATCAGAAGAATACCCGAGAGCAGAGCTGTATCCTGCATTAATTAATTCAGAAAAATATTTACTTTGATTTCCCGAAATTGAATTTGGATGGGTGGGAAGTTCGTCTTGAAATATTCCTTCTCTAAGATTAAAAATATTTCTCTCCTCATTGTAGTTCCGTGATGGAGCGAAACCTAAAAACTGTGTAAGCTTTAGAAGAAAGATCAAATGAAAATCGTTGCCTGCAGGATGCGATTCATCAAGCCACACGATTGCATTAGAGATAAATTCAAAAAGCTGCGGATTGGCTTCTTCCTCATGAACCGACTTAAGCAGAACTTCATCCAGAAAAAAAATCATGGAGCTCTTCTGCATATCAAAAGGAATATTTACTAATGCAGGATTGGGACGAACATCTGCCATGCGTTGAATGCCGGGCCTGTTCTTGTGATATGCCACAAGAGCTATCGGTGTGAGTGGCTGAAAAATATTCGAATGGATGGCGGCGTGTTTTTTCCTGACACTGTTAACGATGTAAGACTGAATTCCGAAAAGCTCAGTATAAACCCGCACGATCAAACTCGTTTCACCGTATTCCGTCGAGCGAAGAACTATACCACGAGTTTTTTGAAGCATCAGTTAGCAAAAAGCATTTTTGTAGTACAGGTTTCTGAACCATCTTCATTGGTAACATAAACAATATAAACTCCGGTTTGCGCGCGTTCACCATTCATATTGTTACCATACCAGATTGCTTCTCCTCCATTTGCTTTGGTATGATAGACGATATTACCGGCAACATCTGCAATCTTTACATCTGCATTGGCAACTAATCCGCGAATGGCAATTGGTCCTCTGTATTCATGCTTAACGGGGTTCGGAAAAACATAATGGTTTTCGCATTGTTGGCCACCCTCAGTAGCATCGCCACGGTAGGAAATAATTCCTTTATCCGTTGCGAAAAAAACTTCGCCGGTCAGATCATCGATGGCAATACTTGCAATATAATTTGAAGGCAACGGCGAATTGTCCATATTGAAATTCAGAATCTGATGAGTGGCGTCAGCCGACATAAGGAAAACTCCGCCGCTGTAAGTACCAAACCATTTTCTGTTTGCACCATCAATGGCAATAGCATTTACAGATTCCGTTTCGAGCAGATATTGATTATAGCCATCCTGCTGAATAATAATTTTCTGTGCATCATAACTGCCGCCGGTAAATACATTGCCCGGATTATAGACTACAGCAACGCCTTTATTTGTTCCTAACCAGATCGAACCATCTTTATCCTTCGCAATTGATCTTACAAACAAATCTGGCAGCGAACCTGTTCCGGCTCTGTCGTTTAATCTTTTGTATTGTCCATTGTATTGACTTGTCAGATTTTTTTCCTTGAAAACACAAACGCCTTCACCACCACTCGATGCTGTACGAGCGATAAACCATTTCTGACCGAAGTCGTCGATAACTAAACCATATAAACCGAATCCTGCAGTGGCAGCTTCGCTAAGTGTAAATTTTTGCCAGACGTCATCTTTTGTTTTTACGCAGATCCCTTCTGTAGTTCCTGCGGAAACTGCCCAGAGGTTTCCGTCATCATCAAAAGTTACTCCACCAACCTGTACAAAATTCAACTGACTAGGATACCTTGGTACCAGCGCACTGTTATCTGCAAGAAAGTGTCTTATCCCACCATCCTTCGTATATTCTAAAAGGCCATTTCCCCATGAGCCGATAAAAGCATGATCGGGATTATGAGGATCAATTGCAACGGCAACTACAGCAGGCGAACCAAATGCACATGTATATGCATAAATAGAATCGTTTGTACAGTCGAAGGTATGCCAGTCATTATCAGCAAAACGGCTTATCCCATTTTTTTCGTAAGGACTATAGTCAGTGCCTAACATTGATCCTGATGCTACCCATAACTTTCCACCCTTACCGGCAATTGCCCACGCTGCTTCAGAACGCGGGCCGTTAGGTTGAATCAGGCTAATACTACCATCTGTATGTTTCCAGAGTAGTCCGTTGTTTCCATCAGCAACCCAAAAATTTCCATCGGAATCTACAAATCCTCGTTTGAATGAGGGAAAAGCAATAACCCAACCTTCCAGACTTCTTATAGTATTTCCTGCGCCATCAAGTGCAGCCATTTTATAATTGTTTCTGTAAAGGAGAAAGTTGTTGTAAGAATCTACGTGAGCACCTTTCGTATCGTCATTAAACAATGGCGACCATTGATTGTTGTCATAGATGAGGACTGAATCTTTTTCTAAGACTGGATTTGTCTTTACGACATAAAATTTTCCATTCAGACTTGTTGCAGAACTGTAAATAGCATTGGGTTCAGTAAGCGTTGTATCTTTCGTCCAGGCATTGAAATTGAAAATGTTCGGATCGGTATAAACAGCTTTATAAATACCGCTGTCAGTTGCCGCAAGGAGGTAGGTTCCATCATAAGCAACACCGTTAACGTTGATCGATGAGCCATCGTGCCCGATGTAATAAGTATCTTTAATCTCTCTCCTGCTGATGTCGATAACGACAATTCCGAATCCACAACCAAGGTAAGCAAACCCATTCTGAAAGTATATTGAATTAATCTGTTTTCCTCCAACAATATTCTTCTGCTTAATGTCTGACAAGTTGACGACAGTTTTATCGGAATAAATCATGTCTATGTTTGAATTCGCATAAGCTATCAGCAGTACACCGGTAGGCTTATCGTATCGAATAGTGTTCACTTCCTGATCCGACAATTCTTTCAGGCGCGACAACCTGTTTAGCTCTCCATCAGATTTTGAATAAGTAAAAACTCCAAACTGTGTCGCACAATAGATGAGTCCATTGTTATCTTCAGCAACTTCGATGGCTTTATTATAAGGCACATGTTCACGCCAGTTTCCGATAGATACTGTTGTATTCTGACACTTTCCATCGATAGCGATCAGAGAAATAATAAAGAAGATAAAGGAAAGACGAAGTAAATTTTTCATATTTGAGTGTAATATCATCGGAAAACGACTTTAAGTTCTGTTTATTGTCAATTCCGTAGCGGAGGATAAAATTACTAAAGTTTGTTAAGCGGGAATAAATAATATGGACAAAATGTTTATTGCAATCGACGGCTTTTTTGAGCGCTTTGAGAAGCGTATGGGGAAACCCATGACAGTTCTTGTGATTGGTACATTTTTTCTTTTGTTATCCATGTTATTTTCGGAGACCCGTTTCGAGACCATTCATCATGGCAATGCCTTTACACGACTTTCTGAGCATCCTTTTGGAAGCGAAAACGCCAATGATCTTCGCCTAAGGATACTCTCACCGCTTGTCGGTTACTTGCTTTTCTTCAGAGGCATTGCATTTAAATATTTTATGCTGATTGTTCTTGCTGTTTTCTTCGGACTTATTTATCACTTTCAGAGAAAAAACAAGTTAAGGCCATCAGAATCTCTTGGCATTTCTGCAATCTGTGTATTCAGCACGTTAGCTTTCTATCAGCTATTTTTTCCTGCATACACAGATCCGATGTCTTTTCTGCTCATGTTGCTACTCCTTTATAATTATGAAAAGCCATATGTTGCCACTTTATTGCTTTCGCTGATGTTATTCAATCATGAGAATACATTATTCATCTTTCCATTTTTCTTTTTGCTGATGCTTCAAAGCGATTTCTCAATGAGGAATTTGATAAGGACAGCTTTAAAATTTGCCATCGCATTAATTCCATGGATTATTTACAGGAAGATAATATTATCGCATGAAGAGATTGAATATACTGCATCTTATTATTTTGATCCAAACAATCTTAATTGGACGAAAGATCATGTGCTTCCGCATCTTGCTTCAGGAGTATTCCAGGCTTTCAGACTTTCCTGGATATTCCCTCTTGCAGCAATTGTTATAAATATATACGAGAAAAGATATTCGGAGGTTTTATTAATTATCGTAGCAATTGTTTTTGTTCTTTCACAGTTAATTATTGCATACGATATTTCCCGGCTTACGGGTATGGCTTTTCCGATTATTATTTTATCAGCTTTGCGCATGAGATCCTATTTGGGAAGCAGAAAATTTCTCCTGATGATTTATGCAGTCGTCCTCATAAACTTTTTTATTCCTTCATATTGTATAGGCGCTCTGGAGCCTATTTCATATGCTCCTTCCTGGATGAAATAAATATAAGGTTATTCGTCTTTCTGTCGCATGACAACAGTAATTTCTTCATTTCCTATATAATACCAGTAGCGAAAAACAGAAGAGAAAAGCATTAGTATTATTTTTTGAAAAGCTCCAGGAGATAGATTATCGCTTCGAAATCCGAACATGTTTATAAAATTCAATACGATCATCAGGCTATCGCCCCCTTTATAAATTACTTTTTCGACAGCCAATTTTTTATTCGACGCTATTTTAATCAATGCTTCTTTCCTGAAGTGATTGATGTGAACAGGAACCTGCCACCATCCCCAATATCTGCCGAATAATTTTCTGCTTATAGAATTAGAATTCGGAACGCAGATAATTATTTTACCGCCGGGTAACAATCGTTTCCGAAGTTCATCTAAAACTTCACCGGGTTTAAGAAGGTGTTCGAATACATGCGATAAAATAATAATATTAAAACTCTCAGTAGATTCTTTAAGATAGTCTTCAATACTAATGTCTGTTACATCAAGACCTTCGTTCCGGCAAAAATCAACTGCCTGATCTCCTATTTCAATGCCTTTCACCTCATAATCCTTTTTCAAATCACTGAGAAGGTATCCGAACATACAACCGACTTCAAGAATTTTCTGCTTTTTATCAGAGGGAAAATTTGTTCTGATAAACTTCGCCATTGCATCTGCTCTGAATTTTTTTTCGCCGGCTACAAGAAGATGAACCGGGTACATATAGATTTTTCCGTAAATGTCTGTAAGTTCTTGTTGAGAAGGAATAGGAATTGTAATGATGTTTCGGCAATTTTCACATTCAACTACTGACCATTCACGAGCAGAATAAATAGACGTCAGGCCTTTAAATATAAGGTTGCCATGAGTTGTTCCGCAGCAGGAGCACTTAATATCTGTCATCGCCGCTTAGTTTAATCTTTGAATAATACCAAGTGATGTAGACATATCATTTTTTACATAATTCATTGTAGGAATAACAACATCCTGTCTAAAGTTTTTTTCCGACAAAATTTTATTACAAAGATCATATACTTCATCAACTGTGATTTGTTTCATACATTGATTATCGCCATGGCAAGGCGGTGTAATAAAATCATGGACACAAGGACTGCAATATATGTTTTTATAAATCCCGAATGCATTTGGATTTTGTCCATATTGAGATGGAGAAGCAGGTCCGAACAATGAAATAGTCGGACGACCAAGAGCAAAAGAAATATGCATCGGCCCGGTGTCGTTGCTCACAACAAGGTCGCTTCCATCAATCAACGCAAATAATTCAGAAAGAGTAAATAACCCTGCAGTATTAAATACAAGTTGTAAAAATTCCTTATTAAGCTTGTTATATATTTCTTCTACCCAATCTTCTTCGCCTTTTCCCCCAATCAGAAAAATATTTTTCTCCGGATTTGCTTTTGCAAGTCTTTCAATCAGATTTACAACGTTTGCCTGAGGCCATCTTCGTTCAACTCTCAAATCGGATGCATTAGGATTAATAATTATATATGCTTTCTCCGAAGAAACAATTGAAACTATTTTTTGAATCATGCTCCTTCTTACGCCATCTTCAATTTTAAAACGATATAATTCATTTGTAATTTTTTTACAGCCCGCAAGTCTGGCCATTTGTAAATACGATTGTGAGATTGGCGCCCTAGAATTAAAAAACATCATGTTTGTATAAACACCCATACGGATATTGCGTTCGATTCTGTAGAACCCAAATCTGTTTCTTGCACAACTCATAGTAGCAACGGCTGTACTATAAAAAGAGTATGTCTCCAAGTCGATATACAGGTCAACTTTATTTTTCCAGAGTGACGACAGAACTGAAAAAGTAGATTGTATAATATTTAAAACTCCGGAGTCATTAATGCAGAGCGTCCGGTCTACAACATCGACAGATTCAAGCAGTTTCGCATTTCCGGATGATGTAATGAAAATCAACTCTGCATCAGGGAAATTATTTCGAAGAGTTTGTAACAAAGGAGTCGCTTGAATGATGCTACCCATTCCGAGAAATTTACAAACTGCGATACGACGGGGTGCTTTTTCGAGAGAGTGATTTATTGATAGAATCCTGCCCAGAATCCGCGCAAACAGGTTTAATAGTAAAACGATGTTTTTGCCTATCCACTCATCGAGAATTACCTTAGTTTTTGTCTTCATCAATCGCCCTTCAAAATTTCAAGATTATTTATTTCCACTTTATTATCTCCGTTTATCAATCTGATCTCCGAGCAGTTTCTGCTATGCCAATTGTATTGTGAGCTAATCCTGATAAGGTAATTATGCGCTACAGTATCCCCCTTAAGCAAAAACGAAAATGCTCCGGCCTTATCTTCTCCTTCTCCATACATTAACGTCATTAGAGTTTCCTTACTCGTGGTACCATTTGCATTTATCAAGATATAGTTTCCTGTACTTTTGTTTATCTCAGGTTTGAAATTTATTTTTTTAGTTTCCCCTGCATTTATTACAAGTAAACTATTGACAAGTTTTTGCTGAGAAGAAATTTTCCCTTTGATAAAATTATCATCGTAAGTGCCCCAGACGAATGGAATCCATTTTAATGCATTGTTTACGAATTGCTCAGAATAATAATCTTTGAAATGTTCTCCAGAATAAATTTTTATCTCTGACTGATTTAACAAAATTCCCAGCGGAATCTGTATCCTTATCGCTGAAATATCTTTTTCATTTGCAGCTGGCGTAGCCATAATGAAAAGAGTGTTTTTACCTTCATGTAAATTTAGTACTGTATGTTTTGAATCTTTGATATTATTCGCTGACGATGCATAGCTGAATTCAATCTGACTATCGCCACTTGAAATAACTTCAGCTGTCATGTAAATTTTATGTCCGTTGTAGCGTAATGGTGAATTAAAAACATAACCAAGCCAGCCGTTTTCTTTAACTGCAAATAACTGATGTTGGTCGTTTTCAGTTAAATCATTCCGGATCATGTTACTGAATTGAACTGATTGAATTTCTTTGTCACTTTTCTGAGCTCCGAGTTTTCTGTCGAGCCATACACTGTGATTATTGATAATATAAGCCGGTGTATAATTCTTGAAAATATATTCACTGATTCTGTAATGCCTTAACGTATTCGGTATGCCATCCAGATTATCCCAGAATGTTTCGGGTACGGTTGAATAGACAACTACGGGAATATCATAATCATGCAAATCTTCCAAAAATCTCTTTTGCAAATATTCATTGTGTGCTGTATGAGGAATTTGTAAAAAATAATTGGGAACAATCTTGTTAGCATAGTAATATAGCATGGGTGTATTACTGAAGTCGAGGAAAGTACTTTTGCCCGGATAGTTTTTATTCATCCAATTCGAAAACTCATCATAAAGCATGTGTTGAGAAGCATCCTGCTTTACGCGACTAATCTTGCTTCTTGTAATATTAAGCTCAGCGGGATTTGATAATTTTTCAGCGAGATAATTTAAATTATTTGTTGTATGCTGATCGGGCACTGTGAATGAATATGCTGTAACCACTACAGTTCCTGCAATAAAAAAAATAAGGAATCTGATATATGTATTCATAAATCTTGTATGCAGAAATACAGCAGATGCAATTATAAAAAAGGCATAGGATGTTAAAGCGGTATCCCAGTTTTCAGCAAGTGTATGTCTGACTAGTCCGCGCTGAAGGTTACTGAAATAAAATAACCCGAGGAAAACCAATGAAAGCGCAAACAAGGTATTTTTTTTGTCAAATTGCTGCCGGACTAAATTGTACATACTATGAGCAACGATGAGCAGAATGACTCCGGGAAATACAAAATATAAAATATAATATTTCATATCATGCACATTTGACAAATCTTTTAATCCGTAAGATTGAAAAGACGACATGTAAGCCAGCGCATCGCTTATTGAAATGAAGATATGCGAACCCGAAATTGATAACATTATAAGAAACAAAACAATCAGAAAGCAGAAAATAACTGCAAGACCCTGAAACAGTTTTTTCCATTTCACTTCGAAATCCGGCATAAAGTTGATCAGGAAAAATAAACCAGCAAAACCGGCAACAAGTGTAGAAGATCCCAGATCTATTCTCCAGGCTATCATAAAGAATAAAGTTGAGAAGAAGATAATGTAACGAGCTACCGTTTGCTTTTCGTAAATCAATAAAAAGGTTAGAGCGGCAAGGGGAACGAGGTTAAAATAAGCTGGTAGCAGAAATACAGTATAAGGATATGCAAGAGTTATCCAGATGGCTAAAAAACCATTGCCACTAATTTTATATATAAAATAATAAAGGACAATTAAAATAATAACGCCCATCAAAAACCCATAAACAAATACTCCCATGGGATCAGCACCATTTAATAGCGAGTATAGAATGCCAAATCCGAAGTCGGATAATGCATGTGAACTGAATGAATCCATAAACGGAATTTTTCCAAAGCTGAAAAATTGCTGAAGTGGAAGTATGTGATTTGCATCTTCGAAAAAATCTATGTCAGGATTTACAACAGGAGAGTAAAAAGCTATACAGAAAAGTCCTGCAATTAGCCATGGAATCCACTTAGAGAATAAAATGTCCAAGGCCGGTTTGTCTTCATTTAAGAATTCGCTCTTGTAATATTGCCTGAAGGCAGAAAATATAATAAGTAAAAGTCCGCATACATAAATGAATCCTGGAGTGAAATATATTCCATGTTGATTGTTGATCATGTATCCTTCGATACAGACGAATGAAAGCAGAGGCAGAAAAATAAGCGGGCGAGACGAATTTAAAATTCTGTGACTTAATAAATATTTTCCAGTGAACAGAAGATAAAGCGGGACTCCGAAAAGAACTAAAAAAACCGGCAGTGACAAAACTGGTTTTATGTGCATAAATAACATGATCTGCCAAAAAAGAAAATAGCAAGCAACTGAAACAAGAATCGACCATAAATAATGCGTCGGAAAATTTGCATGATCACTTCTGGAAGACTTATGAAATATTAAACCGGAGCTGATAACAATCATCAGAGCAAAAATAAAATGCAATGAAAAACTCACATCGGAGCCGAAAAGTTTGAAAAACAGAAGACAAAAACCGGCCAACGAAAGGCCGTTGAAGACCAGATATTCTTCTTCAATAATAAACTTCTTTAATATTATTGCGGCCCTTGTGAACAGCAGGAGAAGTATTGTACCGAAAATTATTGCCTTATAATACAACCTAACCCTTAAGCCAATATCAAGTCCCTCTGACGTTGCAATTGATATAGGTCGCCCATTAAAGTTTTCAAGAAAGTAAGTTGATTCACCAAAGACCTTTAATAAAATATAAAATGAAAAAAATAAAGGAATAAAAATAACGTTCCTGTAGTCGATATTTGTCGGGAAAAGTTTTTTTATGAAATTATTGATCATAGATTAATATTATCGCAGGCGGTTAAAAGTATGAAACAATTATCGAATAATATTTGTGTTAGCAGGCTAATTATCAAACTTAATAAAGTCAATAAACCGAAATATAAGTACCTGCAAATTAACAAAGGGCAGCTTCCGGGTCAGGTTTAATTACCTTATTCAATATCAGCCCCAATCCTTCTAATGATTTAGGTTACCATTTCCGTTAAAAGGCTTCCAAAGAAACCCTAACTTCGCGATATGCCTTCAGACAAATTAATCGACTTCGACTCCTCCTCAGAAATCAAGGATAAACTCTTTGAATATGGTTATGCAAAAACATTTTCAGAAGGGGATATTATTCTTAATGAAAACGCATACATCAAAGCAATTCCGATAGTTACCAGCGGAAGTATCAGGGTTATGAGAACAGATGAAGAAGGAAAAGAGCTATTGCTTTACTATATAAAAGCAGGAGAAAGTTGTATCATGTCCTTTTTGGGCGGCATTCATCACGACACCAGTAAAGTGAAGGCTATTGCTGAAGAGCCAACAGAAATATTATTTATTCCCATCGACAAGGTTACATCGCTCATCAAAGATTATCCCGAATGGCTGGACTATATTTTTCGTTTATACCATAAGCGATTTGAAGAATTGCTGGATGTAGTCAATGCAGTTGCTTTCAAAAAAATGGACGAGCGCTTACTCAATTTCATTAAGAAAAAATCAGAGATGGCCAATAGCCATACTCTTTATGTCACTCATGAGCAACTTGCTAATGAGTTGGGTACGGTAAGAGTAGTGGTTTCACGACTTCTCAGACAAATGGAAGAAGAAGGGCTTGTAAAATTGGGCAGAAACAAAATTACCCTTGTGTAACAAAAGTTGCTGTGCAGTGCCGGCTAATTAGCGAACTTTGTATTTTTAAAAGCAAAATAAAGATGAAAATCCAACAATTTGAAGATACAAACCTGGCACATTATTCATATGCTGTAATTAATAACGATGAAATCGTATTGATTGACCCGGCAAGAAATCCTCAGCCCTATTATGATTTTGCAAAACAACAGGGGGCAAAAATTGTTGCTGTTATAGAAACACATACGCATGCCGATTTTATAAGCAGTCATTTGGAAATTTCCCGTACGGCAAATGCAACAATTTATGCAAGTAAATTAATCGGTGCCGATTATGATCATCAATCTTTTGACGATGATGATGCAATTGTACTTGGAAACATCACTTTAAAATCGATTAATACACCCGGACATTCGCCTGACAGTATTAGTATAATCGTTATTGATGAATCAGGAAAACAGCAGGCAGTTTTTACCGGAGACACTTTATTTATAGGAGATTGTGGGAGACCTGACCTAAGAGAAAATGCGGGTGCAATTACTGCTTCCAGAGAAACTCTTGCTCGACAGATGTATCATTCGCTGCGAAGCAAACTAATGATATTACCTGATGACGTAGTTGTTTATCCCGCACATGGCGCAGGAAGTTTATGCGGTAAAGCATTGAGTAAAGACAGCAGCAGTACAATTGGCGTACAAAAGAGAACTAACTGGAGTTTGCAAAACATGAGTGAAGATGATTTTGTAAAGGAACTCCTCACCGATCAACCACCAATTCCAAATTATTTTGGCGCTGCAGTGGCGATCAATAAAGCCGGTGCAGATGATTTTATGACGAGCATTTCGAATGTTCAAAGAAGAGAACCGATTACATGCAAAGGATGCGCAAACTCGCTGAATCCTGATATTCTGATTATCGATACCCGTCCACAGGAGGTTTTTAAAAAATTACATTTGAAAAATGCGATTAACCTGATGGATGATTCTAAATTTGAAACGTGGCTTGGAAGTATTGTAAATCCCGGCGAGCAATTTTACCTGATAGCTGCGGATGAAAATATTCTTACCAGGCTGATCGAACGTGTCGCTAAAATCGGCTATGAAAAACAAATTGTTCTGGCATTCACTTCCGATTTCGGGAATACTCAAACGATGTTCTTCGATAGTGAAGAGTTGAAGAAAAACGAAGAAGCATTTACTATAGTGGATGTACGTAATGCATCAGAAGTAAAAAATAATAAAATATTTTCAAACTCAATTCATATTCCCCTGGACGAACTTTCAGAACGGTCAAGCGAAATTCCTTTGAATAAACCCATCGTCGTGCATTGCGCCGGAGGATACAGAAGCGCAGCCGGTAGTAGCATTCTCCGGTTAAAACTCAACGAAGCTTCTGAAATATTTGATTTAGGTATTGCGATAAAAGACTTTCAGAAATGAACATGATAATAAAATACAAACTAACAATTATTGGAATTATTGCGGGAGCGATTGCCGGTTATATTTATTACCATTATGTTGGTTGCTCAAGTGGCACATGTGTCATCACTTCAAAACCCTTAAACAGTACATTATATGGTGGATTGATGGGAGGTTTATTTTTAAACATATTTCAAAAAACAAATCAAAAAAAACAATAATGAATATTGAAAAAATCATCAAAGAAAAACAAGGTACAATTGTAGATGTACGAAGTACAGGTGAATTTATGGGCGGTCATGTAATCGATTCAATCAATATCCCTTTACAGGAAATTTCACAACGTACTGAAGAGATCAAACAACTAAAGCAGCCTCTCGTTCTATGTTGTGCATCAGGTGGGCGAAGCGGACAAGCTTATATTTATCTGTCGCAACAAGGAATAGAATGCTGCAATGCAGGATCGTGGTTAGACGTAAATTTTTACCAATCTCAAATATTATAAAAAATGATAAACGCAATAAAAAAACTTTTAGGATTTGGTCCTCCTGTGAATTATTCAGAACTGGCAAAACAAGGTGCAGTTATTCTTGATGTTCGAAGCAAGAATGAATATGCAAGTGGACATATAAAAGGATCCATCAACATCTCTGTTGATACGCTTAGCAATAATCTTGACAAGTTAAAGGATAAAAGCAAACCTATTATTACCTGTTGTGCATCAGGAATGAGAAGTGCATCGGCTAAGAACATTCTTAAATCAAATGGATACACTGATGTTTATAATGGCGGGGGATGGAACAGTTTGAAAAATAAAATCAAGTAAAAAGTCAATAAGATTAAGAATATGAAAGAAAGGATATTAACCGGCTGGACAATTCCACGAGCGCTTTACCTGATCATAGGAATTATAATTGTGATTCAGTCTGCCATGGAAAATGAATGGATCGGGATTGTTTTTGGAGGATACTTTGCCAGCATGGGATTGTTTGCTTTCGGTTGTGCTTCAGGAAATTGTTACGTGCCTCAATCTAAAAAAACAAACGAAGAAACATCAGAAGTTAATCTAGAAAATACTAAAATAAAATAAAATGGCAGAATCATTTTCAGATATTATCAATAGCGACAAGCCAACACTTGTCGATTTTTCTGCTGAATGGTGCGGACCATGCAAGATGATGAAACCGATTTTGGCAGAATTGAAATCTAAAATCGGTGATCAGGCAAAAATTATTAAGGTTGATGTAGATAAGAATCCAGCCGTTTCGAACTCGTTTCAGATTCAGGGAGTGCCAACACTTATTTTATTCAGGAATGGTCAGGTGAAATGGAGACAGTCGGGTGTAGTGCCTGCCAGTGAACTTCAAAAAATTATTCTTCAACACATATCTTAGTCCTGAAACATAACCCTTTATTTAAGGCCGTCAAGTTGTATAGGTTATAATCTGACATTTTCGAAATTAAGTCTGTTTTTCCCATTTGGCGGAATTAATTGATTGGGTTTACACAGTTCAGATTGTTCTTTTCTGAAAGATAAGGTACTTGAGTCAAAAGGTATTTGTATTACCTTTGAAAATCTTTATGATTATGAACGAAAGCATTCTAGTGATAGGAGCAAAAGGACAAATTGGCTCCGAACTCGTCGAAGAACTAAGACGAATTCATGGCGATAAAAATGTTATTGCCACTGACCTAAAAATTCCTTCTGATGAATTCATCAATGGAGGACCGTTTTATCAGCTTGATGTACTTGACTTTCCCCGTGTTTTAGAAATTATTAAGAAACATAATGTCAGGCAGGTTTATCTGCTTGCCGCCCTGCTTTCTGCAATCGCCGAACAGAAAGTCCGATCAGCCTGGAAATTAAACATGGAAGGACTTCTAGGTATTTTGGAAATCGCAAAAGCAGAGAAGTTAAAAGTTTTCTGGCCCAGCTCTATTGCTGTATTCGGCCCTACTACACCAAAAACAAATACACCACAGTTAACGATTACTGAGCCAACAACTGTATATGGAATAAGTAAACTGGCAGGTGAACGCTGGTGCGAATATTATAATAAAAAATTCGGCGTTGATGTTCGGTCTCTTCGTTATCCCGGACTCATCGGTTATAAATCGGAACCCGGCGGTGGAACAACAGATTATGCCGTTAATATTTTTCATGAGGCATTACGCAGCCGGAGTTATGAATGCTTCCTTTCCAAAGATACTATGTTGCCGATGATGTATATGCACGATGCACTGCGCGCAACAATTGACCTCATGAATGCTGATTCGGAAAAAATAAAAATCCGTTCGAGCTATAATGTTGCGGCCATTAGTTTTACACCGCAACAGCTTGCAGATGAAATTACCAAACTCCTTCCCGATTTTCGAATTACCTATAAACCCGATATTCGACAGGAATATGCCGATTCATGGCCAAATAGTATCGACGATAGCGCAGCAAGAAAGGACTGGGGATGGAAATCAGAATATGATCTGGCAGCTATGACGGAAGACATGCTTCAGCATATTCATCCAGTTGTAAATCATCAGCATTAATCTATTACTTTTCGAATCCAATATTCAATCAATAACCATGTCCATTCGGGAATTGTCGCTATATAATTCACTTACGCGAAAAAAAGAAAAATTTATTCCACTGGTCGAAGGCTACGTAGGGATTTATCAGTGCGGTCCAACCGTTTATGGTCCACCTCACCTCGGGCATTCACGCCCGGCAATCGTTTTCGACGTACTGTTTCGTTACCTCACACACATCGGATACCGCGTACGGTATGTAAGAAATATAACTGACGTTGGTCATCTCGAAAACGATGCCGACGAAGGAGAAGATAAGATTGCAAAGAAGGCCCGCATCGAAAAACTGGAACCGATGGAAATAGCACAGCTATATACCAACAGTTACCATGATGCAATTGCTAAATTAAATACGCTCCCACCGAGTATCGAACCACATGCAACAGGGCATATCATTGAACAGATTGCAATGATTGAAAAAATTATCGATCATGGTTTTGCTTATGTATCGAACGGTTCTGTTTATTTTGATGTTCTTAAATACAACAAATCACACCACTACGGAAAACTGAGTGGCCGGGTACTCGAAGAATTAATATCCGGTGCCGGTAACGAGCGCCGTGAACTCGAAGGACAGGAGGAGAAAAAAAATTCAGTCGATTTCGCTCTGTGGAAAAAGGCATCACCCGAACACATCATGCATTGGCCTTCGCCATGGTCTGAAGGATTTCCAGGATGGCATATCGAATGTTCAGCGATGAGCAGTAAATATCTCGGCGACACATTCGACATACATGTTGGTGGCATGGATCTTTTGTTTCCACATCATGAATGCGAGATCGCTCAAAGTGTTAGCGCAAATGGAAAAGATCCTGTCAGATATTGGGTACATAATAATATGATTACCATCAACGGACAAAAGATGGGAAAGTCACTCGGAAACTTTATCAACCTCGACGAACTTTTCAGTGGGAAACATTCATTACTTGAACAGGCGTATAGTCCGATGACTATTCGGTTCTTTATCCTTCAGGCACATTATAGAAGCACACTAGACTTCAGCAATGAAGGATTGAAGGCTGCTGAAAAAGGATTGAAGAAATTACAGAATGCAGCAGTTCAGCTTCATAAATTAAAAGCCTCGGATTCATCGACAAGCGACATACAGGCATTGAGAAATTCTTGTTATGAATCATTGAGCGACGACCTCAATACAGCCATTTGTATTGCTCATTTATTTGAAGGTGTTCGCATAGTTAATTCAGTTCATGCAGGCACGGAAACTATTTCTGAAAAAGATCTTGATGATCTGAAAGTTTTCTTCAACGAATTTATTGAAGGTCTTCTTGGACTTATTCCCGAATCTGCAAATACAAATGACGAAAGTGACAAATTGATTTCGTTAATAATAAAACTTCGTAACGAAGCGAAACAGAATAAAGATTTTACAACTTCCGACAAACTCCGTGACGAACTAGCAGCTGTGGGAATAATGATTAAAGATGGGAAAGATGGGACAACTTGGACGAGGTAAGAAGTGAGAAGTGAAGATTGAAGATTGAAGATTGAAGATTGAAGATTGAAGATTGAAGATTGAAGATGTTCATTAATATTCATATAGGCTAATAGAACAAAAAATAAAATTGAAAAGAATTTCGCTAAATAATTTTTCATTACTTATTTTATCTGCCTTTGTATTTTTTTCATGGGGCTGCAAGCCAAATAAAACAGATAAGAAAGAAATACAGGAACAAGTTGCTTTAGCACCTTTACCAGATTTTAATGCTGATTCGGCGTACAGTTTCGTAAAAGCACAATGCGACTTTGGTCCAAGAGTTCCGAATACGAAGGCTCATGTTGCTTGCGGCGATTACCTGATTTCGAAAATGAAAACATGGTGCGATACAGTGATCGTTCAAAGTGGAGTTGTAACAGCCTTCGACAATACACGACTGAATTTCCGAAATATCATTTCATCGTTTAACCCTCAGTCTAAAAGACGCATTCTGCTTTTTGCACATTGGGATACGCGACCATGGTCTGATCAAGACGTAATAGATAAAGATAAACCTTCGCTTGGCGCTGATGATGGTGCAAGTGGCGTGGCAGTCCTCATGGAAATTGCGAGAAAGCTCCATCAAAATAAACCATCGATTGGTATTGACCTGATATTTTTCGATGCTGAAGATTGGGGAAAAGAAGGAGGCGGTCCCGAAGCGGAAGACAGTTATGCTCTGGGAACGCAATACTGGGCGAAGCATCTTCACGTAAACAACTATACTGCCGACTACGGAATTCTTCTCGACATGACAGGTGCGAAAAATGCCCAGTTCCGAAAAGAAGGACTCTCAAAACAAGAGGCTGGCTTTGTAGTCGACAAAGTTTGGCAAATGGCTAACCGACTCGGCTATAGTGGATATTTTTTATATGAAGATGGTGGATGGGTAACTGATGATCATGTTTATGTTAACCGTATACATATTCCGGCAATTGACATCATTCATTCAGTTCCAGGGGCACATAGTGGTTTTCCCTCTCACTGGCATACACACAAAGATAACATGAGTGTGATTGATCCCAATACTTTAAAAGCTGTTGGTCAAACGTTGATTGGTGTCGTGATTAGTGAAGAAACTCAATAATAAATTGCATTCATTATAGCCACTAAATATAAGGATGGTTGATAATTTTGATTTAATTATCTTTTAACTGTTTGTTGTATTGTTTGTATTTTACTCTGCCACAAAAATTAATATTGAATGATGGCCATGTAAATATCAAAATAATTAGCAAACCTATTTTCATTAAACGTAATTTCTGAATATCATTAATGAATATTAAAAGCGACAGCTTGAACTCAAACAATCTTAGGGAAAATAAATTTTCTTCGTCAGGCGTTTTCTGGATTTCACTTTCTTTCATAATAAAGGGAATTCTTTTCCTGCTATTAATAAATGAATTAGGTGTTATTTCCTTTTCAAAATTCGCAGGTATCATTGGAGGAGACACGTCGAGTTATCTGGAACCTATTGAAAGTTTGATAAGTAAAGGTGTTTATGAGCCCGATTTCAGAATGCCGGGTTATGGCTGGATATATTACTTATTAAGATTATTGTTTGACCAGACGGCATCAGAGAACTTACTAATATTCTGTCAGTTTGTATTATCATCAATCTCTGTTTACTATCTGGCACTATCCGCTAAAATTTTATTTAAATCAAAAAGGATTTTTTACTTGGTTTTTTTCTCCTATCTCATTAGTACCTATACTGCCATTTTTGACATTATTCTTCTTACTGAAAGTTTTACTGTTTCGGCAACCATATTTGGCATCTATTTTTTAGCAATTGGATTTCGCGATAAGAACAACAAGTACTTTTTTATTTCCGGGTTATTTTTTACTTGGATAACATTCCTTAGACCTGTCTATTTTATCTATTTTTTGATCTGCCTTCTCTTTATTATGGCCTTCAGAAAGAGAAACAATTATTCCGTCAAAAAAACATTAACGGCTTATCTACTATTCCTTCTTTCGTTCCTGATCATTGATTCCATATGGGTGATTCATAACAGCAAACAAACAGGGAAAATATTACCCCTCACTAAAAGTTTTCAATATACAGGTACGGAAGAATCATATTATTCTGATATGATGCGATTTCTACAAAGCTGGGGAGGTAGTTTTGTTTTTTGGGACCCTACTTCAGAAATCAGATGGTTTGGTCTTTATGGCGAAAAATATGGTGACAGACCCTGGATGACTGAATTGCACGGTGAAATTCCGGATTATATTTACACAAACAGTTTCAACAGAGACAGTCTGTTATTAGTTAAAGGACTGATCGCACGATACACTTCAACTGATATAACTGAACAATACAGGGATTCGATAAACAGTCTGCTAAAAAAGAAGTTAAGCATTTATACCAAATCGATAAAAACCGAACACCCGTTTCTTTATTATATAAAAGCGCCGATGATTCTTTTCAAAAAACAATTAATTCATTCCGGCACCTATAATCTAATGAAGGAGCCTTGGGAAAAACTAAATACGATCAAGAGAAGCATTAAACTATTCTATGCTGCTCAATATCTTTTTATTCTGTTCGCCGGATTCATCGGTATTTTTTATGTTTTCATTCGAAAAAGGAAAATTGAATTTTTGATTTTCCCAGTAATGACTTTATACGGAGTCATCATATTCCCAATTATACTTCGATTTTCCGAGATGAGATATTTTGTTCCAACCTTTCCGCTGATGCTTGTCTGCGCAATGTATGCACTGGATAAAATAATTGATGTTTATAAAAAAAATAAGCTGCCTATAAAAAACTAATTTGATAAACTCAAAAGAAAATCCGAATAGCTAAACATAACCTATTCACATCACTTAATTAAAACCCAACGCAGCCTGTATGTATTTTTTTCTGATGCAACAGTGACCAAATAAATTCCCGGAAGCATATCATCGGCTTGTAAATAATAGTCTGCGGAATTTCCGTCATCATGACAAATAATTTTTGTATTAATCTTTTTTCCGTTCAGGTCATATACATTTACTAATGCCTGTCCTTCATCTGAAGGTATTATTAATAATGATCCTGTACCTGTAGGATTCGGAAAGAGAAGCACATTCCCATTGCTTAATATTTCATCGACATCTACCATAGTTGTAACGGTGACTGGAATAATATCAGATGAGGCCCCACAAGTAAATGGAGACGTAGTAACCCTTACAGAATAATTACCAGTTTGTCCGGCAAGCCATGTGAATGAGTTCGAGAATGGAATGGCGATACCATCGCGATACCATGTGTAATTGCATGGATTATTTGCAATTGCCGTAAGCATTACCGGACATCCAGAACAATGCGAAGTGTCTTGTGAAATTACTACTGTTAATACAGGGCCAATGTCAACAGTAATCGATCCTGTTTGTCCTGCCGAATCAACAACCGTTACCACATACGATATACTATCATTAAAATAAACATATGGATTTGAAACTGTGTCTGACGATAAACCTGTCGATGGTGACCAAATATAATTGTAATCACCGCATCCGCCGAATGCAACAACTTCTACTTGTCCGCTGTCACCTTCACATATGTACGTCGATTTTGAAAATGGCGAGAGCACAACTTTCGGAGTGTCGGAATCATTGTAGTAAAAATCATAACGATAATATTCATACTCTGTGTTAGCATCCAGCTGACCGGTTATCTTGGTGAGATGTCTGTCATTATCATAGAAATACAAAGTTGTATATTCTCTGGGCATTACACAACGTGCCCGTTGAATAGTAGAAATAATATCACCAGCGGAATTATAATCAGAGGTCAGATCGTTGTAAGTGCAATACCAATTTAAGCCAAATCCGGAATGATCGTCCCACCA
>JANPNV010000124.1:0-2371 GCA_031427625.1 Bacteroidota bacterium | reverse complement strand
GCTGCAGAGCGTTCGATACAAAGAAAAAAACAAGAACTGACACACTCCTGAAATTATAAGGAGCAGTCGTTAATCATTCTATGAACGAATACAGTGATACAGAGCTCCTCGAAAAATTTAAGGACGAAAGCTCCAGGCATTATGCTTTTAATCTGTTGGTAAATCAATATCAGCAGCGCCTTTACTGGCACATACGCCGCATCCTTCTTCAGCATGATGACTCTAACGATGTACTTCAAAATGTTTTTATAAAAGTCTGGCACAATCTCGAAAATTTCAGAGGTGAATCGCAATTATTCACATGGCTTTATCGAATCGCCACCAATGAATCGCTTAGTTTCCTGAAACAGAAAAAACGCCGCTTCCTCGTTTCGTTTACTGATGTAGAATATGAAATGGCCGATAAACTCAGCAATGATCCTTTATTCACCGGCGATAAAGTTGAAATGAAACTTCAACAGGCAATACTAAAGCTGCCACCTCAACAAAGAATCGTCTTCAATATGAAATACTACGATGGTTTAAAATATGAAGAGATCGCTCAGATCCTAGGTCTAACAGTAGGCGGATTAAAAGCAACCTATCATCATGCAGTAAAAAAAATCAGTAAATATGTTACAGCGATTTAAACCATTCGTACACAAAGGCATCATAGTAAAGTAAAATGAAAAAACAGGAAAATATAGCGGAAAATCAGCTTAAAGCAATGGCGGGGAATCAATCCCCTTTCAGCGTTCCTGATAATTACTTCGAAAACCTCCCCGGAATTATGTCAGCAAAGATTCAGGCGCTGCCTGACTTCGATAAAACTGCAGTCTTAAATCCGTTCTCCGTTCCTGATGGATATTTTGAGAAGCTGCCTGAAATGGTTTCCTCGAAAATTGCTTCACGCAAAAAAAACATTTTCATTTCTCTTTGGCGACCACGATTTACAATTCCTGTAGCCATTGCAATGCTGCTTATTGCTGCCGGCTTATTTTATTTCTCGAAGATGCAGCCGACAGAAAACAATCAGCAAAGACTTACAGCCGATGAACTTAACAATTCTACATATTTATTCTCCATCGACGAAGATGTAATCATCGACGTTCTCGCCAATCAGAAAGTCGTAAGTAAAAATGATGATGTCTTCGAACAATACCTCATCGATAATAACATTGAAATCTCTCAATTAGAACAAGCACTATGAAATCCATTAAAACTCTCTCTTTAATCATTGCCTTTTTAGCAATTGGTTCAGTACAGGCGCAAAACAAAAGGCCCATGCGTGATCGCGTCGATGCGATGAAAGTCGGTTTTCTTACCGACAGACTAAACCTTACTCCAGAAGAAGCGCAGGTATTCTGGCCTGTTTACAATAAATATTCCGATGAACTCGATCAACTTCGAAAAGGTCGCAGGGAAAACTTAATGAATACCCGGGAAAATTTCGACTCGATGAGTCCGGCCGAAATCGAAAAAGCTGTTGACAATGAAATTATTTTCCGCACCAATGAACTTGAGATTACTAAAAAGTATCATCCTCAATTCAAAAAAGTGCTGCCGATAAAAAAAGTTGCCATGCTTTATAAAGCGGAAGAAGATTTTAAGCGCAAGCTTATCGAATTAATCCGCGAACGCAGAGGTGGCGACGGTCCTGATGATAGTCGTCCGCCGAGAAGAAGGTAAATTGAAAAACTCATCAACATTACCGGAAGAAATTTCACTGTGAAAATTTCTTCCGGTTTTTTTTTGAAATAAGGTTGCGGTTGTATTCACGAGCGTACTTTGGATAGATTTATAACAGGCTAGTATGCTTGCAATTGCGGAGAGAGATTTTCAATAGCAAAACCTGAACGAAACATTTTGGAATGAAATATCATTCCTTCACAAACTTTTTGACAACCTTTTGCTTATCACTCATCATCTCCAAAAAATAAATTCCTGATGAAAGCAATGAAACATTTACTTCCACGTACTCGCCATTCTTGATCGATGAATAATTAATACTCTTCTTTTGACCGATAGAATTAAAAATAGAAATTGATTTAATTAACTCCTTACTGCTTTGGGTGATGTATAAAATACTTCTTGTCGGATTTGGAAAAATATTAAATAAAGGCATTGAAAATGTAAAATCAGGAACAGCATTTATCAAGCTATCGCAAATGGAACCAACCGCCGGTCCAAGATCATAGTTCGGATTATTCGGAAGTCCCCAGTAAGATCGTTTACCGCCAAGATAAAAACTGAATGGCTGAAAATGACAGGCTGTATCTAAATTATTAGGATCGTTGATTACACTTAAGTAAGTGTTTGAAGTGTAAAAATCTGAACTGTCATACGGATAAAGGCTTGGATCGCAAGTGACATAAATTTTATTATCCGGTGC
>JANPNV010000123.1:0-46573 GCA_031427625.1 Bacteroidota bacterium | reverse complement strand
GGGTACTTGTAAATTAAAAGGAGTTGAACCCTTTCAATGGTTGAAAAATATTTTTGAAGTGTTACCCGATTGGAAGTTTAATAAACTCGAAGAATTACTTCCCAAAAATTAATCCCACGTGATTCATAATCTATTTTTTTCTAACTTGCTATATGCTGTTGGTCGGACGGATACTATACAGCTGCTGTTGAACCTTTACATAACATGGCATTCTTTACTGGTTTTCCTGTTGGTAAAAGTTCCATATTGAGTGTGCCAATGTATTGTACTCCACGTTTATCTATAAATAGATTGTTATAAACAATATCATTATTTAAAAGTCTTTTTTCCCTGTCAAGAATTAAATAGACGGATGATGAAGGATTAACTGCAATTCTTTGTCCGTCTGACATATTCTGAGCTTTCAGTTGAATAAAGGAGGTTGAAATAAGAGTCAGGAAAATAAGAAATCTAAACATAGGTATTTATATAACAGATCCTAATAAATTATATTTTAGAGTTTCGAAAAGTAGAAGTTAATACTAACCCTTAATTTTAGATTCAATTAAGTCATCAGCCTACATATTTCTCAACTATTTCTTCAATGTCTTCGATGGTAACGCCGTATTTTTTAAGATAATCATGAGCAAATGCAATATTCGACTGAAGCGCTCTTTCTGCACTATCAACTAATTTTTTTCCATCGAATCCTGTTGGACTTAAATAGCTAATCTCGTTTTTTATTTTTAGAATATCAATGTCTGTATAGTTTAATGCTAAATCTGGAGTTTGCTTATTTTCTAAATGTGTTTGATAAATTTTGAAACCTAAGCCAGATGCTATTATTGGACCAATGTGCATTTCCCCGTTTTTGAATTTAGGTGAAAAGGCTGTCCCTTCTGTATCGTTTACAATTGAATAAAAATATTCGAGAGAAATGGTAAAACTACCATATCCATCAGTAATGCAGTGTATTTTTTCGCTTGCACCTGTAATATGAAGAGTAATCCATAAGGGTTGTATTCTTATTTCAAGAGTGGTTATTTTTCGAACACCCGGTTTCAAAATACTCCGAAATATTTTTAATCGTTCAAGTAATATTTTTTTGTCGCATTGAAAACTAATCTTGTTCATTTACGAATAGGTTTGAAATTGAAGGATATTGAAGTGGACGTTGAAAGGAATGTTTAGGATTGTCTTTTGGTAAATCATCTGTGAATGAGTATTTTCCTGATTGTTGTTTTTCAAGAGTAACAATTTGACAATTATTCAAATTTTTATGTCTCTCAAATTCCTCAACAGTCCAGTGAAACCACCTCATTAAAAATAATCTTATTGTCATTCCATGGGTAACAATAACTACATTTTCTGGAAAGTCTTCTTTAGCAAAATCTCTATACATTGTTCCGAAGAAATCACTAACTCTATCGTAAACATCTGCCGCTGATTCACCATCTGGAATTCGATAATAGAATGGGCCAAATTGATCACGTAGTTTTTCTATTTGTAGGCCGGTCTTGATGGATTTAAAATGGCCCCATTCCTGTTCTCTGAGTCTCGGCTCCTCTTTCCATTTTATTTTAGCTTGATCAAACTTACTGACGATATTTTCAAAAGTCATACGTGTACGCCACATTGGAGAAAGATAAAAGAATACTGTTTCATCCCCTAGAATACTTCTGAGAATTTTTCCCGCTTCTTCCGCCTGAAGTTTTCCTGTTTCTGTAATTAGTAATGCATAATCTGGTTTATGTTCATAGATTCCCTGATCAACATTTCCTTCTGATTCACCGTGCCTGATTAATATTATGCGTTTTGGTTTCATATGCGCAATTTAAGGGTTTTAGTTTGTTAAAGGAATTTTTTCTGAAATTGTTATTGAATAATTAACTATTAATTTAAATCTGTTTTACTATACATGGTGGCCTATAATTACTTTTTTTTAAACTGGAAGTCTGTGGTTTTTTCTTTTAAAGTTTATCTTATAGTTTGATATTTGAGGTTATACAATTTAGAAGACCTCCTTCTTTTGCTATTTCATTTGATACAACAGAACGAATTGTATAATCCGGAAATAGGCTTTCAATTGTTTTTATTGCCTCATTATCTTTTTCGACATTAAATATCGGAAGCACTATCAGGTTACCCGTATTAAGATAATTAATATAACAACCTTCCGCTGAGTCGGCGTTACCATTATCTTTTTCCGGATAATAGTAGGGAAAGGGTATAGATTCTATTTTGTGGTTTTTGAGTATCTTGGAAAGAGTATTTTTATATGTCTTCGTTTCTAAATAGAAGTCATTCAGTAGAACAGTAAACTCATCAAGGAATCGAACCATGCTGTCTGAATGTCCTGTATAATCATAGGGTTGATGAGGAATTACTATAACTTCTTCAAGTTCGAGTTGATTAATTAAATCGGATATAACCTGCTCTTTTGATATTAAATTATTTTCGCTGAATATTTTATCTGTTACAATAATTTTATTTTTCCACCGGACAATATTTCCGCCATCAAGTTTTATTTCAGATCGCATGCAACGGAATGGAAGATGTAATTTTTGTGTATTTGTTTTTAGGTGTTCGTAATTTATCAGATATGTTGGGTCATAAATAAATTGTACAAATTTATTATCATCTACCTGAACAGGCATGTAATCCCTGCACCAGATGTCAGCTGTTTTATTTATTTGTTTAATAGTTATTCCTTCGTTTAACAGAAGTCCGGTGAATTCATTACAAAAATCAGGAAAGTTGACTTTTAACTTATCTGAAAGAAATACCGTATTTGTTTCGTTATCGATTATCATAATTTTATTTTTATTTCATTATTAGAAAATATTGAATTGTGGAATCATATCATGTCTTTAAATGATAAGTCGGTATTTTAATGAGTCCATTCGTTTGTATTTTAGAAAACACACAGATCTGATATTTCCGGGAATCCTGAAATATGTAATATCTTTCGGTTTAAGCGCGTCAATTAAAATTAGTTGCTCGGCTTTAGCAAAAAGGAAATAAACCTTAGAGTGGAGGTTAAGCGGGCTGTAGGGTGGATGCTGACTTCGGAGCTTGAGGAAAAAAAATAAGTAAGAATAGTTGTTTAAAAAAATGGTGGACAGAGCAAAGCTGGGCTTAAGAATGTCTTTTTTGCTAAAAAAAGCTTTATCGTGCATTATGAGTGATCTTTGATTGCAAAGCAATCACTCAGGAACGTAATCTATTTACGTTGATAAATGTTTTGTACAGAATGTATTCTTTCTTTGATTCTGGTAACGAGTTCGACAGGTTGAATCACTTTAATATCCGCTCCATAACCTAAAATCATGGCTTCAAGTTCATAGGATAATTGAACGATTAATTCTACACGAAACTCTTTTTTATTATCAGTAATTATTTTTTGAGAAGCATGAAGTGGTTTGGAGCGTATATAATCTCCTTCTGAAGGCGAAAATGATAGAACTACTTTTGATGGATTTACGCCATTCATGGAGGTGATTCCTATACTGTATTTAAAATATTCGGCAGGATCAAAATTTACAGGCCTTACAAATGTTCCCTTTTGCATTTTTAGATTGTACATTCTGTCTAATCCGAAGAGAAGAACAGTTTTAGTTGAAGGAACATAACAGGTAAGATACCATCGATTGCGGTATTCTTTTAGAAGAAGTGGCCAAACCGTATGATCAACTTCTTTTCTTGTTCCAAATTTAACGTAAGTAAAATTAACCGGAGAGCTATTAATGATAGCATCAATTAACAATGGCAAATGATCTGCCTGCACAGCAACAGCTTCCTGTTCAAATTGAAGAAAATTATCATAGCTGATAGCATTAATATTATCTGTAACAGCGACTCGGCTGAAAATTTTCTCGATAGCTGTATAGAAGTCTGTGAAAAATGGAATATCACGAAACTGATGAAGTGTGGAGGCTGCAAAGCGGATTGCCTGAAGTTCTTCATTTTTTAAAGGCAACTGTGAAATAGAGTAATCTTCATTGGTGTAATAATAGCCTTTTCGTTTTTTATTGAATGCAATAGGGGCTTCATACTCAAGAAGTGCATCGCTGCGCATAGCAAACAAATCTTTTTCAATTGTCGATCTGGAAATTCTTGCCCCGGTACTGTTAAATAATGCATCTTCACAAGCCTGTCTCAATTCTTCAACCGAAGGATATGGCTTATATTTATTGCGAAGTGTGCGATCAATAATTTTATAGCGCAAAAGTGCTGATTTATTAATGGGCATAATTAAAATTTTAAAAGCGTAAATAGATTATGTTGCAATATATTACTCTTGTAGGTATTTAAATAGAATAAATATAAGTTTAAAAGGAAGTATGGTTAAATCTATATCTAAAAAGCACGTCCTGTCGAAGTCAACCTTCATGAGGGGCTGCCAATGCAATAAAAGTCTCTGGCTTTATAAAAATCGTAACGATTTGAGGGGTGAAATTTCACAAGGTCAGGAGTTGATTTTTCAAAGAGGAACCGATGTTGGCATACTCGCCAGAGATTTATTCCCTGGCGGTGTAGATGCCAGCCCTGTAGATGCTTTCCATTATCAACAGTCGGTAAAAGATACAGCATCCTATATCGAGGCCGGACATAAAGTGATTTACGAAGCGGCATTTCAGTTTGATGGAATTCTTGCAGCTATCGATATCCTTGTACGGAAAAAAGGGAAGTGGTATGCCTATGAAGTAAAAAGCAGTACTCAGGTTAAACCGCAATTTATTCAGGATGTAGCCTTGCAATATTATGTTATATCAAATTCGGGTCTAAAGCTTGAAGAAATTTATCTTATTCATATTAACAACACCTATGTAAAAGACGGGCCCCTTGAATTAGATGAATTATTTACTGTCGTACCACTTAAAAAAGAGGTAAAGGTTTTACAGACATTCGTTGCTGAAAAAGAAAAAGAATTAATGGGCGTCGTGAAACTTAAAAGTATGCCCGATGTAGATGTAGGGCCACATTGTACGAAACCTTATGACTGCGATTTTTATGATTTTTGCTGGAAGGACATTCATGTAGACAGTAAGCAGCAAGAGGAAATAATTAACAAGAAAGAAATTAAATTATTTCTAAAGCAGTTGGAATATCCGATCTATTATATGGACTTCGAAACATTTATGCAACCTGTGCCCGAATATGACGGACATTGGCCATACAGACAAATTCCATTTCAATATTCAATTCATAAACAATTGTCAAAGAAGATGGAATTAGAACATTTCGATTTTCTATCAGATAATAATGCTGATCCATGCGGAGATTTTATAAAGTGCCTGCTTAATAATATTGGTAATAAAGGCTCCGTAATAGTTTACAATAAATCATTTGAAAATTCCCGTTTGGAAGAACTCATTGATGATTTTCCAAAACTGAAAAAACAAATTCAAAATATCCAGGCGAGACTTATTGACCTTATGGTTCCATTCAGAAAAAAACATTTTTATCTGCCTGCAATGAATGGGTCATATTCAATTAAAAATGTATTGCCCGCTATGGTTCCTGAATTAACTTATGAAGGATTGACAATTGGTAATGGCAATGATGCAAGTGTTGAATTCTATAATTTACGTTTCGAGACTGACGAAGGAAAAGTAAGAGTAACTCGAAACGCTTTACTGGAGTATTGTCATTTGGATACAATGGCTATGGTTAAAATTCTGGAAAAGTTGATGAAAGTTTAGTGTTCAGATAATTAGTCAAAGATTTCCTCTCCTGTATTTATAAATTCATTGTCTCGTAAACTAATTAAAGTACCCTTTTTTGTTTTTACAACAGCTTTGATTTCCGTTTTCTGTTCTGTTTTAAGATCAAATATTAAAATACCATTATAATCTTTATCTGTTACTGCGTAATAATTATCATAGATTACATATTTAAAATCATTGTTAGTAAAGTAAACATAATTTAGATCTAATCCTTCATTATTGGCACCGACCCCTCTAAGATAATTTGAATAATGAAATTTTGACCAACTACTAGTGTCTTTTTCAGGAAACTCAAATTCAATTTTATCTTTTCCGTAGCGATATATAAGGTAATTGTTTGCAGTGTCTTTGGCCAACACCATTGTTTTTCCATGGATAGTCTTAAAATAAATTACCACCTCCTCATTCGGGAGAATAAATTTTTGAGCAGTAGAATTTTGAGCAATCAACAATAAAACAATAATTGACTTAATGATTTGTGATATATTCATTATGTAAGGATATGCTTAACTAGAAACTAAACGTATAATTGAATGTGAAGACAAATTTTCTAGTTAATCCATCTGGTCTTGCTTTTCTTGTTAAAAGTGGGACACCTAAATTTAAACTAAAGACACTTTTAGGACTGTAGGAATAATCAAAATAGACGTTCCCGTTGAGGGTTAATCCCTGTGAACCTGTAATGTCAGCGTAATAATTATCATTTGTCAAAAACTGATCATCTTTTAAATGATAAATAGGAAGCAGGCTTGGTATGATTGTATTTTTATTATTGATTTTAAATGGATAGGATAGTCTGAGTAATATATCTCCAGATCGTTTGTATTTATTTGTTGATTGAAATGTTCTGAGTATGGAATTTGCTTCCTGCCTTCCGGGCGTGAACTCATTCTTATTTTGTGTAAGAGGTTTTTGCAATGCCAGCACATATTGAAAATGCTCCGATTCATGGGCTATACCTACAATTAAATCAATTGTTCCCAGTGAACTCTGGTAATCCATCGGTAATGATAATCCGTTACTATTTTTTTTATTCGCATCGTTAAGAGGTAATTTTGTACCTACAGTGATTTTGGTTGACTTTAATATCGAATAGTTAAAAGTGAAATAGACATCAGAAAAATCTGAGGATGTAATGTCATTACCACTTTGTGACATCCACGTAACTTTAGTGTTAATATTAAGTTTCCTATTTAAAGCCCTTGTATATTCTAAAAAATAATTGATTATCGTAATAGAATAATCAGCTTTCCCGCCGGAAACACCAACACTTACTTGATTCTTTTTCATCTCAGATAAAGTGTCATATAATTCTGGTTTGAAATTTTTTAGCGTGCAGAATCCGGCATCACTACAACCCTGACTTTTCGAATAAGTGTGAAATAATATTGTAAAAATGATAATTAAACAGTATCGGATTTTTGACATTAGGATTGTTTATTTTAAATATTCAGATGTATTATTAAACCAGAACTTACAAATTAGATAGGGTGGGAATAGAACATGATTTTTTAATGTATATAAATTTATGAGAAAATATATGGTGAATGAAAGTTAAGGAATTGTTTTGTTTATCGAAAATTGAAAATATTGTCTCTTAAAGTAGGAGTAATCAATTGCTTAATAAAATGTGGTTAATCAATATTAACGACAAATGAATCGGACCAGCTGATGCTATTATTTATTCTGTACAAACCAATTCTGTACATTCCTGATGTAAATAAATTATGTGATGGAATTTCTCCTGGTATTTTGCTGTTTATTTTGGAAATAATAAAATCTGTATTTTTAGACTGGGAGTATGGTTTACCGCAATCCATTTGATTACAGCAGTAATTAAATATTGTTTTCCAGCCGGTATCGGATTTTTTTTGCAAATGCCAGAACAATTGTTTATTCGAACAGGATCCATCCAACATAACATTCCCTGTTACACTTGCAAAAAGAGTGTCATCTTCAAAAAATGAATTTTTTGATAATTGAATGATAAGCACACTGTCTGATTGAAATGTTTTATACTCATTATTTTCATTTGTGTTAAATGATGAAGTGTTTGTTTTTTCTGTATTTGATTGGTTCGATTCTTTCTGGTAATATATTTTACTATTCTCAGATATAAATTGATGATATAAAAATAGCTGAAAATTTAAACGAGCCGAATCCTTGTCAAGTTCGTCTGTGCGAAATAATCCTTTTCGAAAAAGAATGGTATAAGGGATGTAGTAGAAAACTCCTGAAGGATATGTAAGGTGAGAAAGATAGAATGAATAACCGCCGAAATTATCTATTATCATCGTGTCAAGATGATTTCTTATGATAACGAGTAGATCTGTGTTATTGCAGGATGAGTAACTAAAGTAGGAGTGATAGGGAAGGTTTAATTTATCATTCTTTGAAGTTTCCTCACATTTAAGCATGGAGAATTTGGATATGGAATTTAAAATCGGTTTGCGGTATAAAAGCCCAAACTTATTGTCAGTGGTGATTTTATAATCGGATTTTGCTGAATACAGTTGATAATTATTTTGACTAACTGTGCAATTTACCGATTCATGGTTATCGAATAATAAAATCGAAAAGCCGAAATCCCCTGGCTGGGCTTTTAATCCAGATAGTGTAAAAATGATAATACAGGAGAGTACACTTGTTTTTATCACATTGTTAATATAGGGCATGCCTAAATTAACTAATTATTCCGGACTAACCTTATTTTACGGATGTCTATAATTCCGAATAAATTATTATCATAATGATTATATCATAAATTAATAGATCAAAATTTCTCTTGGGATATAAAAATATTGACCAAGAAATTTTTTTGAATTATAGACCTCTAAAATTTATGTCATACTTTACTTTATACCTGATAATTTATTTCCGGGAATTCAAATGCTGAAGATGATTTTTGACAAACTTATTTCTTCATCATTGGAGCTTTGTAAGGATGCTCTTTCAATTCAACCATTAGAAATTTTACAGTGGTGTTACCAACATTTTCAGTAACATGCGGGCGTTCAGGCTCGCTTACTCCGGAGTCGCCGGGTTTCAAATCATACGTTTCCTGCTTCCCATCATTGTAATGAACGATGAGTTTCCCTTCGGTTAGCGCATAAAAGAAATGTGCGGGATGTGTGTGCATAGCGCTTTTTTCTCCCGGCTCAAGTGTAACTTCTGATGCCTTTAGGAAAGTTGTGTCAGCTAACACATGATTCATTTTTGGATTTACGTTTTGTAAATCCTGAGCATATCCGTTAAAGGACATAAAGGTGAGAAGAAGTATTCCTCCCATACCAATAAAAAGAGTTTTTTTCATGATTGCTAATTTTAGATATAGTGAAAAATTTATTTGATAAAAATCACCATATAAAATTATAAATAATTAATCTATAATTTAACCAGCAATATTAAAAATGTTGATCCGCGAACATCACAAATAAATGGGTGAGTTTTCGGAAAATAATAAAAAGTAGAAAATTAGTATTTAAGAACTTTATGCATGGCAATTTTTACCTTTTCTGCATTGGGAATCATTCTTTCCTCAAGTATTGTATTCAATGGAATTGCCGGCAGATTTTCAGATCCTATAACTGATACGGGTGCATCTAAGTCTTCGAAGCATTTTTCAGAGATTAGTCCGGCCAATGAAAGAGCAAACGAATTATTGACAGGCTCTTCAGTAACAATTAGGCAACGTCCGTGTTTTTTTGCGGAAGCGATAATGGCCGCTTCGTCCAGTGGGACTAATGTACGGAGATCGATAATTTCTATACGGCCTGGAAATTCTTTCGCAGCATTTTTTGCCCAATAAACTCCCATGCCATAAGTGATTACTGAAAGTGTAGACTCATTGGAAGGTTCGGCCAATTGAACAATTCTTGCTTTGCCGAATGGAATAATATAATCTTCGTCGGGCTCTATCGTCTTAGCATCTTCCGTTCCTTTTATCTTCGACCAATATAAACCCTTATGCTCAAGAATAACAACAGGATTAGGATCGTAGAAAGCGGATTTAATCAATCCTTTTAAATCGGCACCTGTCGATGGATACGCTATTTTAATTCCTCGAATATTCGTAAGAACACTTTCAACACTTGTAGAATGGTATGGTCCGCCACTACCATAAGCGCCAATAGGCACCCTGATTATGCAGTTAACAGGCCATTTGCCATTGCTTAAATAATAAGATCGACTTACTTCTGTAAATAACTGATTCAGTCCGGGCCAGATATAATCGGCAAATTGAACTTCAACGATCGGACGTAATCCAGCCACGCTCATTCCAACAGTGCTTCCAATTATAAACGCTTCCTGAATCGGTGTGTTGAACACACGATCATCACCGAATTTTTCTGCAAGTGTAGCAGCTTCACGAAATACTCCGCCTAATCTCCCGCCAACATCCTGCCCATACAGTAAACACTCTTTATGTTTCTTCATTAGCTCCTGAACTGCAAAAAGTGCGCAGTCTACCATGAGTGTTTTTTCTTTTCCTGCAGGCTCACGTTGACCTTTTTCTTCTGTGACAGAAGTAGGAGCGAAGTCATGTTTGAAAAGATCTTCTGGTAATGGATCGTCAGCACGTAATGCTTTTTCAAAATCGGCACGAACAGTTATAACAGAACGATCCCATGACATTGATAATTCTTTCTCTTCAAATCCAAGATCTGCCAATGCTGATCTGAACTTTGGAAGAGGATCTCTCTTCTTTGCCTCCTCGAGATCATCTCTGTACCATTCCCTTCGTACACCACTTGTATGATGGGCCAGAAGTGGAACCTTTGCATGAATAAGAAAAGGTCTGCGTTCTGTGCGGATGAGGTGCAGAACTTCGCGAATGGTTTCATACGATGCGAAAAAGTCAGTACCATCAATTGATCGCACCTCAAGTCCTTTAAATCCTTTTGCATATTCTGCCGCATCCATAGCACGAATCTCTTTCGAATAAGCTGAAATATCCCAGTCGTTATCCTGAATGAAATATAAAATAGGCATTTGTTTTAACACAGCCATCTGAAAGGCTTCTGATACTTCGCCTTCAGTTACAGAACCATCACCCATGGAACAAACAACAACGGGTTTGTCTGTAATCTTTTCATCAGACAGTCCGAGTTTTTCTTTGTACTGAATTCCCATGGCAATACCAGTTGTCGGAATTGCTTGCATGCCTGTCGCTGATGATTGATGTGGAATTTTAGTCATGTCATCCCGGTTCAATGACGGATGGCAATAATAAGTTCGTCCGCCGGAAAAAGGATCGTCGCGTTTAGCGAGGAGTTGCAGCATGAGTTCGTAGGGTTTTAATCCCAGACTTAATAAAATACTGTCATCACGGTAATAGGCTGATAAAAAATCCTGAGGTTTTAATTGCAATCCAAGCGCAATTTGTACGGCCTCATGTCCGCGAGAAGTTGCATGAACATATTTCTGAGTGATCTGAGATTTCTCTTCAAAGAGGTCAGACATGGCACGGGCAGTGCACATGAGTTCGAAGGCCTTGGTAAGAGTTTCCTTATTGAGGGTATTCTTCTTAGCGGATTCTTTTAGCATGAGTGTAAACGTACGAAAAATGAGGAATAATTGGACTCGGTATTGAAGGCTGTGTCGATAAATTATGGTGTAAGTTAAAAGTCAAAAAGGGATAATATTGACGATTAACTTATGATTTTATTTATGCCACCCCTTCCTTTAATCGTTCCGCATTTTCCGCCAATTGTAGTGCATTAATCATTTCCTCAATATCGCCATCGATGAATGATTGAAGATTATACATCGTCATACCAATACGGTGGTCGGTAATTCTGCTTTGCGGATAGTTGTAAGTTCTGATTTTTGCCGAACGGTCACCACTCGAAACCATTGTCTTCACTTTACGGGAGCGTTCTTCCATTCTCTTATTGAATTCAACTTCGTAAATACGTGAACGCAATACTGCCAGTGCTTTTTCGTAATTTTTTATCTGTGATTTCTGATCCTGGCATTGAGCGATAATTCCTGTAGCAAGGTGAGTTAAACGAACGGCAGAGTATGTTGTGTTTACGGATTGTCCACCAGGACCAGAAGAGCAATAAAGATCCTTCCTGATATCATTTGGTTTAATTTCCACGTCAAGTTCATCAGCCTCGGGAAGAACAACTACAGTTGCTGCTGAAGTATGTACACGTCCCTGAGTTTCTGTCTGCGGAACTCTTTGTACACGGTGTACTCCACTTTCGTATTTTAAAATACCATAAGCTCCATCACTGTTTACTTCAAAAATAATTTCTTTGAAACCGCCAGATGATCCTTGAGTAAAGTCGACAATTTCAATTTTATATCCTTTGCTTTCGCAGAATTTAGTGTACATTCTATAGAGTTCTCCAGCGAAAATACTTGCTTCATCGCCTCCCGTTCCGGCGCGAATTTCCATGATTGCATTTTTATCGTCTTCTGGATCGGCAGGTATGAGCAACAAACGGATTTCCTCTTCCATTTTTTCAATATTCATATTCAGCTCGTCTAATTCAATTTTTGCCATCTCTCTGAATTCCTCGTCCTTTTCATTCGCAACAACATTTTTTGCGTTTTCAAAGTTGCTAAGCATCATTTTGTATTCATGATATTTCTCAACGATTTTTTTCAATTCCTTGTATTCACGGCTAAGTTGAGCATATCGTTTCATGTCGCTCATGGATTCACCTGAACTTAATTCCTTTTCTACTTCCATGAAGCGAATGTTGATCGCCTTCAATTTGTCTACTAACATTTATTATATAATTTGAACTGTAAAATTAATATTTTAATAAAGCCACCCCATATATGTGCAGCTAATAGAAAAAGGAGGCTCCTTGATGGTTAATTGTCAATTTTTTTCCATTCATTGCCTCACAGCGTCCGATTATTCTTGCTTCAATATTAAAAAGTTTAGCAGCTTCCATCATCATAGTAGCATCGTCGGAACTACAATACACTTCCATTCTGTGACCCATGTTGAATACTTTATACATTTCATTCATGTCTGTTCCGCTTTCTGCACGAATCAATTCGAATAGCGGAGGAAGTGGAAACAGATTGTCTTTAATTATATGTAAGTCATTCACAAAATTCAAAACTTTTGTTTGTCCGCCACCACTGCAATGAACCATGCCATGAACAGATTTTCTATTTTCATCGAATATTTTTTTCATGACAGGGGCATAGGTGCGAGTAGGAGAAAGGACAAGTTTTGCTGCTGGAATTTCTTCTGAAATTTCTTTGCCTCCCGAATTATAGATGACGTTTATGTTGTCATTTAATTTTTTTGAGCCCGAATAAGCCAACTCGCCCGATATCGAGGCATCGAATGTTTCAGGATATTTTTGCGCAACAGTTTTTCCGAAAACATCATGCCGGGCAGATGTAAGACCATTGCTGCCCATTCCGCCATTGTATTCATTTTCATATGTCGCCTTTCCTGACGAAGAAAAACCAACAATGACATCGCCGGGTTTGATTGTGTCATTAATGATTACGTCGCTTCGCTTCATTCGGCAAGCAACTGTGGAATCAACGATAATTGTTCTCACAAGATCACCGACATCGGCAGTTTCTCCTCCTGTTGAATATATTTCGATACCATGTGATCTGAGTTTCTCGAGAAACTCCTCCGTACCATCGATAATTGCTTTAAGTACTTCACCCGGAATCAGTTTTTTATTTCTACCAATAGTAGATGAAAGCAAAATATTCTCAACTGCACCTACACAAAGTAAGTCGTCTGTATTCATCACAATGGCATCCTGTGCTATGCCTTTCCAAACAGACAGGTCGCCGGTTTCTTTCCACCATGCATAGGCAAGTGACGACTTTGTACCGGCACCGTCAGCATGCATAACTACACAATGATCAATACTTCCGGAAAAATAATCAGGGACTATTTTGCAGAAAGCATTCGGAAAAAGTCCCTTGTCTATTCCACTGATAGCTGCATGCACGTCTTCCTTTGAAGAAGAGACACCTCGCAAGTTGTATTTACCTGGATTTTCCATTTTTTATTGAAGAGATAGCCAGTAATTTTTTTCTTACTTCTTACTTCTTACTTCTTACTTCTTACTTCTTACTTCTTACTTCTTACTTCTTACTTAATATAATATTAAATAAAAAAGCGCTCCACCATAGGCAGAACGCTTCATAATTTTTTACTGAGCTACTGAGTAATGCGGATCTTCTTTCCAGTGCGCAGGAATTCTTCGTCCAGACCTTTATTGAGTTTTTTCAAATCAGATGATTTCATTCCTAGTTTTTTTGAAATAACAGACCAGTTATTTTCTCCTTTTTCAAGAGTATAAAATTTCTTATCGAATTCGGTATAGTCACCACCCATTGTGACTTTAAGTTCCATTCCGTCGCTTAATGTTTCACCTTTTAATCCATTCAGAGTCTTCAAATTTTTCACAGTGATACTGTAAGTTTTTGCGATTGAAAAATAAGTATCGCCTTTTTTTGCTGTATAGATTTCGCCGGGACCGGTTGGTTGTGTTGTACCTTCTTTTATAGTAGAGGTGTCTGAATGCGGCGCTTCGTGAGCTTCAACCTGTGTTGCGACAGATGCATCTTCAACGGGTTTTGGTTTAGAATCTGAAATTGCTGTTTCTTTTATATCGGGCGTATTTAAATTCGATCCTTCGATTGGTGCCTGACCTTTGATGAAATTAGTTCTTAATACTTTGAATTCTGTACGACGATTTAGCTGGTGAGCTTCCTCTTTTGTTTTTGTTGATTTCAATTTATTAATGAAACTTTCGTCAAGCACATCACCTTCTTTAAAACTTCCATTATCTCTAAGCATTCTTCTTGGTTCACGCGCACCATAACCCTGGAATTCGAGACGATCTTTATCGATACCTGCTTGGATTAAGTATTTTACAACTGATTCCGCACGGCGTTTAGATAGCGTGTCATTCGTCATAGGTATTGGTCGTGAATCTGTATGCGATCCAAGTTCAATGACGATTGTAGGATTTTCATTTAATGTTTCTACTAAACCATCAAGTGCTTTTTTAGATTCAGGACGCAGATCCCACTTTGCAAGATCATAATACACTTCGGGCAATTCAATTGCACGCAGAGTCGAACGAAGGGCAAAGTCAAAGTCGCCGATAAAATCTTTTGATTGTTCGATTCCTACTGTTGATACTTCTATATATTTATTCAGATAATTCGGCATGAGGGCAGAAACCTTATAGGTAGTCTCAGGCTTTAAATCAAATTTGTATACACCTGTTTTGTCAGTCTTGTAAGGGATTGATGAACCATCGCTACCGAATATTTCAATCGTTGCACCTTCGATATTTCCGCGCGTGTCGGCATCAAATACTTTTCCGGAAACGGTGAAGACCAGAGGGGGGAGACTCCATGAATAGATATCGTCGCCACCTTTGCCACCATCACGATCAGAACTTAAGAATCCACGATCGCCTGTCAGTTCGTCGACAATAAACGAAAAGTCATCATTAGAACTGTTGATTGGATATTTTAGATTTACCGGTTCGTCAAAAATTCCATTAGACTGTTTTGCTGAGAATACATCAAGCCCGCCCATTCCAACATGTCCTTTGCTCGAAAAGTAGAGCGTATTGTCGTTAGAGACGTAAGGAAATAGCTCGTCAAATTCCGTATTGATTTTTGTTCCTGCATTAACAGGCACAGACCATTTTTTAGATTTCTTATCGTATTTGGTAATCCAGATATCTTTTCCTCCCTGGCCACCGGCCATGTCAGAAGAAAAGTAAAGTGTTTGTTCATCTGCTGAAAGCGAAGGATGTCCGACAGTAAAACTATCGCCGGCGAGAGGTATTAAAGCAGGCTCTTCCCATGTACTTCCTTTTCTTTTTGTAAAAAAGATTTCGCAGATTCCTATTTTTCCTTTTTCAGTTTCGCAGCGTGTGAAATACATGTCATTGCCTTTAGCATCGAGTGTTGCAGCACCTTCGCTTGAATTTGAATTTACCGGTTCGAGAAGTGGTTTCGGGCTGCTCCATTTGCCTTTTTTATCGACGGTAGCTTCATACAGATCCTGAAATTTCTCACCTGTCCAGCCATCATTATTTTTGCCGATAGATTCCTGGCGTGCAGAACTGAAAATGATATGACGATGATCTTTGTTGGAGTAACATACTCCGAAGTCTGAATACTTTGTGTTTATCGCAGCAACGTTATCGAATTTGTAACGTGTAGGTTTATCTCTCCAGATTTGTGCCTGCTTTGATGATTCTATTCCAAGATCTCCACGCGGGTCTGAAGGCATAGCATTCTTGTAATTTGTATACTGAACGATTGCTTCATCATATTTTCCATTCATCTTCATGGCATCAGCCAAATGCAGAATTGCCGCCGGATCTTTGAATGTGGCTTTAATGGATTTTGCATACCATACTTCCTGATTCTTATAATCATTGGTAAGACGGTAGGATTCAGCAACCTTGTATATTATCTCAGCCCTTTTTACCTTATTTTTCTCTTTACTAAATGCCTTTTTATAAAGTGTGGTAGCATCATAATAGTCGCCTTTTTGAAAGGCCTGATCAGCCAACATCAGCGGAGAACGCTGTGCATGAGTAGTTGCTGTTGTTAAAATAAATAACAAAGAAAAAAAGATGCGATTAATAATTTTCATTTTTTCAGTTTGAGGTTGAAGGAATTAAATTTTTCCCCTTACCCGCAAAGAAAACAAGAATTTCGATGATAACAAAGTGAACCTTTCGGAATGAAGAGGTTAATTTGAGAATTTGAGAATGTGCTAATTTGAGAATTGGCGTCTGAGACTAGTTTTGAATGAATGTGCTAAACTGACCATAAAAATCTTCATTAAATTTATTCGTCATAAGGAAGATTTTCATTTTCAAATTAGCACATTTTCAAATTACAAGGTTAGCGAATCGTAACTAACTCTCTATACTTCGCCAATGGCCATAGTTCATCGTCGACAATCATTTCAAGTCTGTCGACATGATCACGGATTTCTTCGAAGAAAGGTTTTACATGATCGCAATAGGCAATGGCCTTTTCACGTGCATGCTCAATTTTATTTGCACTTCTTCTGGCATCAATCATTTCAGCAACCTTGGTTCTTATAATATTTATATGAGCACTGATGGTTTTGATGTTTTCCATCTGTGGACTATATGTATCTGCCGCCATTTTAATTGCCTGCAAAGCCTCAACATTTTGGGCAAGAATGGTTTGATAGCGTAAAGAAGCCGGAAGAATATGATTGGTAACGATGTCGCCTAATACTCTGGCCTCGATCTGAATCTTCTTTATGTATGTTTCCAGTAATATTTCATGACGCGCGACTGCTTCCCTGTGACTGAAAATATTCATCTCATCAAAAAGTGCAAGAGACTCCTTAGATACATAAGCGTCAAGCGCCAGCGGTGTTGTCTGTATGTTCGAAAGGCCGCGTCGCTTCGCCTCTTTAACCCAATCTTCACTGTAACCATTTCCTTCAAAGCGAATGTTTTTTGATTCGATAATATACTGACGCAAAACCTTTAGTATGGCCTCATCCTTTTTAACTCCTTTGTCGATCAATGAATCTACTTCCTTCTTAAATTCACCAAGCTGATTGGCCATAATCGTATTTAATACAGTCATGGCGTTTGAGCAATTTGCAGAAGATCCCACTGCTCTGAATTCAAATTTATTACCGGTAAATGCAAATGGTGATGTCCTGTTTCTATCTGTATTGTCCAATAATATTTCAGGAATTTTACCAATGTTCAGCTTCAACGCTGTTTTCTCATCGGCAGACATTTTATTATCATTTACGGACTGAACAATTTCTTCCATAATGTCAGAAAGCTGTCCGCCAAGGAATATAGATACAATAGCTGGTGGCGCTTCATTTGCTCCGAGACGATGGTCGTTACTTGCGGATGCAATACTGGCCCTTAGCAAATCCGCATGCTTATAAACAGCCTGAATAGTATTGATGAAGAAAGTAAGGAACATCAGGTTGCTCTTCGGTGTACTTCCGGGCGACAAAAGATTTTTTCCTGTGTTTGTTCCTAAACTCCAGTTATTGTGTTTACCACTTCCATTGATTCCTGCATATGGTTTCTCATGTAGCAGAACTTTGAAGTTATGTCTTCTCGCTACTTTGTCCATCAGATCCATCAATAGAGCATTGTGATCGACTGCCAGATTGATTTCTTCGAATACAGGAGCGCATTCGAATTGGCTTGGAGCGACTTCATTATGACGTGTCTTTAATGGAATGCCAAGCTTATAGGCTTCTGTTTCGAAGTCGAGCATAAAAGCGTATACGCGCTCTGGAATAGAACCGAAATAGTGATCTTCTAATTGTTGTCCTTTTGCCGGAGAATGACCGATAAGCGTACGCCCTGTTATTAAAAGATCAGGACGCGAGTTTAACAATGCAATGTCGACGAGAAAGTATTCTTGTTCAACTCCGAGAGTAGCAAATACTTTCGTAATGTCTTTATCGAAATACTGACAAACATCAACAGCCGCTTTGTCGAGTATATGCAATGCCTTCAACAAAGGAGCTTTATAGTCAAGAGTTTCTCCCGTATAGGAAACAAAAATTGTTGGAATACATAGAGTTTTTCCTCCCGAAATTTCGATAATAAATGCAGGCGAACTGGGATCCCATGCAGTATAACCTCTGGCTTCGAATGTATTTCTGATGCCTCCACTTGGAAAACTCGAAGCATCCGGTTCTTGCTGCGCTAATGCATTTCCTGAGAAAAGTTCTATTGCTTTACCATCCTGAATTTCAAAAAAGGAATCATGCTTTTCTGCAGTCAGGCCAGTTAGCGGCTGAAACCAATGTGTATAATGTGTAGCACCTTTCGAACTGGCCCATTCTTTCATTCCTAAAGCAACAGCATCTGCCATTTTTCTATCAACAGGCTCGCCATGTTCTATTCCTGCCATAACTGCCTTATATGCATCTCTCTGAAGGAATTTTTGCATCGCTTCCTTGTTAAAGACATTTATTCCGAAATAATCTGAAATCTTATCAGAAGGAGGAGTGACTTTTAGTGGATTGCGGTTTTGGGCAACTTCCACGGCTCTGAATCTTATATTTGACATAGCAGGTTCTATAAAATTTAATTTTTGCCAAATATATGTTACAAAATAGGGGGGTGTCAAGAGAAAAGTATACTATTTTCTAACAGTTGTGTGTAAATAAGGGGGGGGGAGGAGATAAAAGAGTCAAGAGTCAAGAGTCAAGAACCAAGAACTAAGAACCAAGAACTAAGAACCAAGAATCAAGAACCAAGAATCAAGAACCAAGAATCAAGAACCAAGAATCAAGAACCAAGAGCCAAGAGCCAAGAATCAAGAATCAAGAACCAAGATGAAAGAATCAAGACGAAGGACAAAACTTAGCTGGAAGTATCGAAAAGCAGCCTTCAAGCCTTCAAAAAGAAGGGATGAACTTATTAAATTGTTACTTGTGAATTTCTTTTAAGCTTTTCCGAGGTTGTACAAATGTCTCATATGCGACATAAGTGCATGGAAAAAGGTAGGTTGCTCAAGATATACGAGGCCGTAATCCTGGCAGGTTTCCTTTACGATCGGACTAAGTTCCGGATAGTGAATATGAGAAATACGCGGGAATAAATGGTGCTCAACTTGTTGGTTAAGTCCGCCTGTAAAAAACGAAAGCAATTTACTCCTTGATCCGAAATTTGCAGTTGTTAATACCTGATGTACTGCCCAGTCGTTTTCAAGTACTTCCGTCTGAGGTGATACGAATTTTGTTTCTTCAACTGCATGTGCAAGCTGGAATACTGTACTAGTAACGAGTCCTGTAGTATACACCCAGATTCCGAATCCTATTAGAAACGAGTACCAATGAACAAATTGCAACGGAAGAACGATGAATATTCCGACGTAAATTGCTTTTGTAAGCCAGAATCCGATATGAGTTTTAACATCAAATTTCAAATTTGTTTTTTGAGCAACGCTTTTTCTGAAATACTTCATGATATCAAGGATGAAGATCCAGCCGAAATACATCAGACCATAAATAATGACCCAATAGATGTATTGAAAGCGGTGGTAAACTCTTCTTTTTTGAGACTTGCAAAGGCGAAGAAAAGGTTCGTTGAGAATATCATCATCATGTCCGTCGACATTTGTAAAAGTGTGATGAATCATATTATGCTTGATGTTCCAAAGAAATGAACTGCCACCAAGAAGATTCAGAGAAAGAGCTGCGAATCTGTTTAATGATTTTTTTGGAGAGTAGCTTCCGTGACCTCCATCATGCATAACATTGAATCCAATTCCTGCGGTAAAAAGTCCGAATGCAATGCAAAGAAGAACTGCAGGTAGGGTAGATGGTGTAAAGAAAACGAGAACAGTATAGCAGGCAGCAAATGATAGAATGTAAAATGCTGATTTAAGATAGATTTTTAAATTGCCATGCGTGTCAATTTTGTGCTCGCTGAAATATGTATCGACACGGTTTTTCAGATCGATATAGAATGCTGAACTGTTACCGTTAAATTTAACGCTTCCCATAGTAATTCTTTAGTACTGTAAATATGATGTAATATATAAACCAAACGACTGACCGGCCCGGTTTATTTCCCACAATCGCAGGTTAACAAAGAAATGGTTATTTGCTTCTTTTCTTGTACGAGTCTTTTCCTTTGGCGCTTTTTTCACCCCATCCACGAGATCCTGAGGATCCTGATGATGAGCTTCTACCAGAAGATGAGCTTCTGCCTGAGGATGAACTTCTTTCAGAAGATGAGCTTCTGCCTGAGGATGAACTTCTTTCAGAAGATGATCCTCTGCTAGGTGGTTTTTCAGTCCACTCACGTTTACCGGCGCTTCTCTTGCGAGGTTCTTTACCTGAATTTTCTACTCTGACTTTTCTTCCCTGAAAAATTTCGCCATCGAATGATTTCATGGCTGTTTCAAGACTTCCTTCCGGAATATCAATAAAAGAATACACGCCTTTAACGTCTATTCTACCAAGTTCTTTTTTATCTACGCCTGAAATTTCTGCAACATAATCACGCATCGTTTCTTCGTTTAACCCATCCATTGATCCAAGGTTGATAAACATTCTTGGTCCTGAACCACGGTAACCGCCTTGTCCGCTTTTACCCGGATGTGCAAGATCTACATTGAGATCAGGAGCTGAACGATATTCTTCGAGGAAACGGTTAAACTCAATGCTAACCATTCTCTTTATTAATTCTTCTTTGCTGAGATCTTTGAATTCTTCGAATACCGGTGAAAGATATTTGACAATACCTGCTTCATTAACTTTCACATGATGAATCTTTTTTACGAGATTCATAAGTTGCTGTTCGCAAACCTGAACTGCATCGGGAATACGAGCCAGGTGAATTTTAGCATTTATTTTTCGCTCAATAAATTTTACTTTTTCGGATTCTCTGACATTGGTAAGGGCAATTGATACTCCGAATTTTCCAGCTCTGGCTGTCCGTCCGCTACGATGAGTGTAACTTTCAGGTTCATCGGGAAGATTATAGTGAATAACGTGCGTGATGTCGTTAACATCGATTCCCCTTGCAGCCACATCGGTTGCAACAAGTACATCAAGGTTGTGACTTCTGTAGCGCGCCATTACCTTATCACGTTGTGCCTGATTCAGGTCGCCGTGAAGTGAATCTGCATTGTATCCGTCTTTCGAAAGACTTTCTGCTATTTTCTGAGTGTCGATTCGGGTTCTGCAAAATATAATTGCGAAGACTTCAGGAATTGAATCGAGTATTCTTTTTAATGCCTGATAACGGTCGCGTTCATGAATTACATAATAGTAATGTTCGATGTTGCCGGCGCCTTCATTCTTTTTCCCGATGGTGAGTTCTTCGGGGTTTTTCATGTATTTATTAGCAATCGAACGAACTTCCTGAGGCATGGTAGCAGAAAATAGCCAAACACGGCGTTCTTTCGGAAGGTGGCTCAGGATCTCATCGATATCTTCCTGAAAACCCATATTCAGCATTTCATCCGCTTCATCGAGAACGACAAAACGAATAGAATTCATGTTGATAGCTCCTCTGCTGATCAAATCGAGTAAACGACCGGGTGTTGCCACTACGATCTGTGTGCCTTTTTTAATCTGTCTCATCTGTGTCGTGATACTTGCACCACCATAAACTGCGGTAATGTTCATCGCACGACTGAATTTGCTATAATTAACAAGATCTTTTGTAATCTGAACACATAATTCACGTGTCGGAGCCAGTATCAATGCCTGAGTAACAGGTAGATGATGGTCTATTAATTCTAATAAGGGAAGGCCAAATGCCGCAGTTTTGCCCGTACCTGTCTGTGCCAGGCCGATAAAATCACGTTCATTTTTAAGAAGAAGGGGTATTGCTTTTTGCTGGACTAGAGTTGGTTCCTTGAAACCTAGCTCATTAATGGCTTTTAATACTTCTTCGCCAATTCCCAGCTCGGGGAAAGAGATCATTTATTTTTTATAAGACTGCAAAAGTACGGTTCTATTAGCGTAATAGCTAATTATTTAAATACATAACCTCTTTAACAGCTTTAATCACTCTGGATGGATTAGGAAGGTATGCTTCAATGAGTGTTGGAGCATATGGTAGAGGTACATCACCGCCCATTATTCGGAGAATTGGAGCATCGAGATAATCGAATGCATCCTTCTGTACTTTAAAAGCGACTTCAGTTGCAATTGCAGCCAAGGGCCAGGATTCTTCTACGATGACAAGTCTGTTTGTCTTTTTAACAGATGTTATTATCGTTGCATAATCTATCGGTCGTACTGTCCGTAGATCGATTACCTCTGCATTAATATTTTCTGCAGTAAGTTCTTCAGCAGCCTTCATCGCAACCTTCATCATTTTTCCGAATGAAACGATTGTAACATCAGTTCCTGCTTTTTTAATATCAGCGACACCGATAGGAATTATATATTCTCCTTCCGGAACGAGTCCTTTATCGCCATACATCTGTTCGCTCTCCATAAAAATTACAGGATCGTTATCTCGTATTGCTGCCTTCAATAATCCTTTCGCATCTGCGGGATTACCTGGTACAACAACCTTAAGTCCGGGACAGTTTGCATACCAGCTTTCAAATGCCTGAGAATGTTGTGAGCTTAGCATGCCAGCAGCACCTGTCGGGCCTCTGAAGACGATAGGAACTGAAAATTGTCCTCCACTCATACTCATCATCTTTGCTGCAGCATTTATTACCTGATCGATGGCAACAAGAGAAAAGTTAAAAGTCATGAATTCAATGATTGGGCGAAGTCCATTCATGGCCGCACCAACTCCTATCCCTGCAAATCCAAGTTCGGCAATCGGAGTGTCAATGACGCGCTTCTCACCGAATTCTTCAAGCATGCCCTGGCTAACTTTATAAGCACCATTATACTGAGCCACTTCTTCGCCCATAAGAAATACACGTTCATCTCTGCGCATCTCTTCGTTCATGGCTTCACGTAACGCCTCTCTATATTGTATCTCTTTCATAATTTTCAGTCAAAAACCGGTTGCAAATTTAAATTTTATTAGCTGATAATCTAATGTTCCGTTTTTGCCCGACCAATACTGCATACTGTTTTCTAAATTTCTAAACCTCACATTATCAAATATCATCAACAAGCGTTTCAATCGCTGCAGCAAGTTCATTCATGGTATGCACATTTTTTTGTGCTTTAGAAACCTCAAGTCCTTTCATATACAAATGAAGAGCTTCGGTTTTTTTTCCAAGTTCTTCAGCCGATTTACCGGCCATGTAATAAGCAGCCAGATAGTCAGGATCATCGATCAGGAGTTTTGATAACTCTGTATATGCATCAAGATGATTTTCCAATGCTATGAATTCCAAAGCTAAAGCATAGCGTAAAAAACTATCTGAAGGATCTTCGAGTAAATAGCGTTTAAGTAATTCAATTCTAATGCTCATAGTTTGAATTTAGGGCAAATTCGTTAATTATTTATGTATCTTCGCGCCGCAAGAAGGGAAATGAATTAGGCAAAACTAAAATTTCTGTTCGCAGTACAAAGATTTTCCTCTTCACGACCATCTTCACCATAAAATTTTAAGATGAAAATACTGGTTTGTATATCAAGCGTGCCGGATACAACGGCAAAGATTAATTTCTCTTCTGACAATAAAGAACTTATTTCTACAGGTGTCACGTACATACTGAATCCATATGATGAGATTGCACTATCAAAAGCAATTGACCTTGCCACACAAAGTAACGCAACGGTAACGGTAATAAATGTGGGTGATGCATCCACAGAACCTGTTATCCGAAAAGCTTTGGCAATTGGTGCAAATGATGCAGTGAGAATTAATTCCGTACCAAGCGATTCTTTTACTGTAGCATCAAATATAGCTTCATATGTTAAAAAAAACCCCTTCGATATTATTCTTTGTGGAAGGGAGTCAAGCGATTACAATGGATCAGGAATGCCTGTCATGCTTGCTGAGATTCTTGGAATGCCTTGTTTTCTCTTTGCAAAAAGTCTGACAATAAATGGAAGCAATGCAACTCTGGATTGTGAAATCGAAGGAGGGAAAGAAGTTATTACTTCCCCGATGCCGTTCATTGCCGGAGCCTCAGAAGGAATGGCAGAATGGAAGATTCCGAATATGAGAGGAATTATGTCGGCCCGCACAAAACCGTTGGTTGTTGAGGAGTCTGTTGCCATCAATGCAGGAACAAAATTAGTTTCTTACGATAAGCCGTCACCGCGCAGTTCAGTAAAAATGATTTCCGTTGAAGATGCCGGAAAACTTTTTGAGATTTTAAGAGAAGAGAAAAAAATAATCTGATTAACCTTTATTATAGCCATGTCAGTATTAGTATACATAGAAAACGCAGAAGGAAGGTTTAAAAAATCGTCTTTCGAAATTATAAGTTTCGCAGAAGCAATTGCAAAAAAAATGAATTTGCCTCTTGTGGCATTATCTATCGGAAAAGTGTCTGATGAGGAATTAAAAAAAGCTTCTCAATATGGAGCGACAAAAATTCTAAATGCGGATGCCGAAAATTTATTAGTTCAAAGTCATCAGCCATATGCAACGGTGATTGCTGAAGCAGCTAAAGCAGAAAAAGCTAAAATTGTTGTGATGACTGCCGGTTTTAATGGAAAGTGTATTGCACCGCGCGTGTCAGTTAAGCTTGGTGCTGCTCTGGGAGAAAATGTAATTGATCTTCCTTCAATGGATGGGAATTTTGTAGTAAAAAAAGGTGCTTTTTCTGGTAAAGCTTTTGCTTTTGTAGAGTTGCTTTCTGATGTGAAGGTGATAAGTATGATTCCGAATTCATTTAAAGTAATTCCTGCTCCCCTTGAAGCATTGATTGTTTCTTTTCAAACACAACTTCCGGCAAGCGATTTCACCTCGAAAGTAATAGAGACAATTCGTTCTACTGATAAAGTTTCTCTTCCGGAAGCCGAACTTGTTGTTAGTGCCGGACGTGGATTGAAAGGCCCTGAAAACTGGGGAATGATCGAAGAACTTGCCAATGTTATTGGCGCCGCCACTGCATGCAGTAAACCTGTTAGTGATTCTGGATGGAGACCCCATTCAGAACATGTGGGTCAAACAGGTATTGCGATAAGTCCTAATCTTTATATTGCAATCGGAATAAGCGGAGCTATCCAGCATCTGGCCGGAGTAAGTTCTTCAAAGGTTATTGTTGTCATCAATAAAGATCCTGAGGCGCCATTCTTCAAAGCTGCTGATTACGGAATAGTCGGTGATGCTTTTGAGGTTGTTCCTGCCCTGATTAAAGCCGCAAAAGAATTTAAAGCAAATCAGAACTAAAAAATTTACTGTTCAATAAATTAATTTTTAATTTCGTCGTAAGGGATTGTCTGCCGCTGGAAATAAAGTAATATGAAAAAGATTAAACTCGAAATAATCGGTCTGTCGTACAGCCAGACACAATCCGGTGCTTATGCGCTTGTTCTTGGCGAGGAAAAGGGTAAACGCCGTCTGCCTATCATCATTGGGGCATTCGAAGCTCAGGCTATTGCCATTGAGTTGGAGAATATGACACCCACTCGTCCGTTGACTCATGATCTTTTTAAAAGTCTGGCGCAGTCATTCGATATTGAAGTTGAAGAAGTGATTATTTTTAATCTTCTGGAAGGCGTTTTTTATGCCAAGCTTATTTGTAACAATGGCGATAAGAAAATGGAAATTGATGCACGTACGAGTGATGCTATTGCAATTGCTGTTCGTTTCGGATGCCCGATTTATACATATGAGTTTATTCTTTCAACTGCCGGCATCGTTCTGGAAGACAATGCATCAATAGAGAATATTGAAGAACATGCAGAGAGGCCTCAGGTCACAAAACTTTCTGAAAAGGAACTCGGCGCCGCAAGTACAGATGAGTTGAAGGAAATGCTTAAACGATCGATCGACGAGGAGGCATATGAAAAGGCAGGCAGAATCCGTGACGAATTGAATAAGCGAAAAAATAATTAGAAGCCATCAATTTTTTTTAGTTGCTTGATTGCGCCGGAAGTGATTTTTGCATTTTGTCGCGCTTCGATTGATAAACAGTTGCATTACAATAAACTTCCTGAAATAACTTTATCAAGTAAAAGTTTCAACGTTCATTATTAATGGAACTGTCAATTCAATGTCAGGGATGACAAAAAGCGAAAGGACATTTTCTAAACTGATAAGCTTATTTTAAAAAGGAACAAGTGCCACTTTAGTTTTCTCAGTGTGCTAATTTAACTTTAGAATTTACATGCTTGTGTCTGAACAGTGCTGAGAATAATACAGCAACGATCAATGAGTATATGGCAAATGAAAGCCAGATATGATGCCAGTTTCTTAATCCATCTGATTCTGTAAAGTACGTGTCAATCAGCCAGCCGCTTAATTTACTTCCAAAAAAAGCACCCAAACCATTTGTCATCATCATGAATAGTCCCTGTGCACTTGCCCGGATCTTAGGGCTCGTTTCAGTTTCAACAAAGAGCGAACCGGAGATATTGAAAAAGTCGAAAGCCATTCCATATACAATACAAGAAACCACGATCATCCATAACCCATCACCCGGATTGCCATAAGCAAAAAGTCCAAAGCGTAACACCCAGGCAAACATACTAAATAGCATAACTTTCTTGATTCCGAAACGACGAAGAAAGAAAGGGATCGTTAGAATAAAAAGCGTTTCCGATATTTGCGAAATTGACATTATAATTGCCGGATATCTTACTGTAAGTGTTTCTGCATATGCAGGAATATTTTTGAAATCATGCAGGAAAGTATCGCCATACATATTCGTTAACTGCAGAGCAGCGCCGAGAAGCATTGCGAAAAAGAAAAACATGATCATTTTATAATGCTTGAAAAGACTTACGGCTTCGAGTCCTAGTTTTTCCAAAACTGTTTTCCTGTCACCACCTTGTTTCGGTTTACATTTTGGCAGAGTGAAAGAATAGACTCCAAGCACCAATGCTGCCACAGAGGCAATGTAAAATTGTGTTGCCGATGTTTCCTGATGAAGTAGACTGACTGTCCACATGGCAACAATAAATCCGATTGTTCCCCATACACGAATTGGAGGAAAGTCTTTTACGACATCAAAATTCGAATCTTTCAGTACAGAATAAGAGACGGCATTCGATAAAGAAATAGTAGGCATGTAACAAAGCATGTTAAGAAGCATGACCCAATAAATTGTTGTCGAATCGTCAACCATGGGAATGCAGAAAAGTGTGATTGCTCCAAGCATATGTAAAATTCCGAGAAGCTTTTCGGCATTAATCCACTTATCGGCAATGATGCCTATGAGTGGTGGCATTATGATGGATGAAATACCAAGCGTGGAAAACAATTCTCCGAAATCGGTTCCTGACCATCCTTTATTCTGAAACCAGTAGGCGCTTATAGTAATTAGCCAGGAGCCCCAAATGAAAAACTGCAGAAAGCTCATGACAGTTAGTCGAAGTTTAATGTTCATTTCGTTTGATTTATTTACAGAATGTGGGGTAATATAGTTCAAATAAATATTCTTGCAAATAGCGTAGTCTGCTTAACATAATCAGAATTCATCAAAATAGATTTTAACAATCTGATCATGGCCTGATTTTGTTTATATTTTTACCACAACATTAAAGTATTATCATGAAACAGTATTTGGATTTGCTTAGTCATGTGATGGAGCATGGAACTGACAAAAGTGACCGCACAGGTACAGGAACGAAAAGCGTTTTTGGTTATCAAATGCATTTTAATTTAGAAGATGGCTTTCCTCTGCTTACCACAAAAAAATTACATACACGATCGATATTTCACGAGTTGCTTTGGTTTATTCGCGGAGAAACTAACATAAAATACCTGAAAGATAATGGTGTGTCTATTTGGGATGACTGGGCAGATGAAAATGGAGAGCTCGGTCCTGTTTATGGCTCACAGTGGCGGGCGTGGAAAACTGACGATGGAAAAAAAATAGACCAGTTGACAAATGTCATCAACGAAATTAAAAAAAAAATCCGGATTCAAGACGACTTATAGTAAGTGCCTGGAATGTTGGCGAAATTGATAAAATGAAACTTCCTCCATGTCATGCTTTTTTTCAGTTCTATGTTGCTGATGGAAAATTATCCTGTCAATTGTACCAGCGAAGTGCCGATATTTTCTTGGGTGTACCATTTAACATTGCGAGTTATGCGGCATTTACGATGATGGTTGCTCAGGTATGTGATTTGATACCGGGGAACTTTGTTCATACACTTGGAGATGCGCATATATACAGCAATCATTTTGACCAGGTGTCGCTGCAACTGACACGTGACCCAAGGCCTCTTCCAAAACTTGTATTGAATCCAGAAGTAAAAGATATTTTCAGTTTTACTATTGATGATATGAAAGTTGAAAATTACGATCCGCATCCACATATTAAAGGCGCTGTTGCTGTCTGACCAGGAATTATGATTTCAATCATCGTCGCACTTTCTGAAAATAATGTTGTAGGAAACAGCGGTAAGCTTCCATGGAAATTATCGGCCGATTTGAATAGGTTGAAATCGCTCACGATGGGTCATCATATTATCATGGGCAGAAAAACATGGGAGAGTCTCGGTCGTTTATTGCCGGGTCGAATCCATGTAGTTATTACAAATCAGAAAAACTATTTGGCTGAAGGTGCCATTGTCGTTAATTCGTTGGAGGAAGGAATTCAAAAGTCTGCCGGAGATGATGATGTTTTTATATTTGGTGGTGGAGAAATTTTTAAAAATGCTTTGTCATTGACAGATAAAATTTTCATGACAGTAGTGCATGCACAGGTTGATGGTGATGCATTTTTCCCTTCATTGAATTCAGATGACTGGCAAGAAGTAGAGCGGGAACGTCATGTGGCTGATGAAAAAAACGAATATGATTTTTCGTTTGTTACGCTGATTAGGAAAAAATAAAATTGTGTTTTAAAGAAGAGCATTCAACAGCCTTATGTAAGTCTGTTGAATGCTCAAAAATATTATTTACCAAAAGTCACAGATGATTCTGCAGGAACTGATTTAGTAGCAGGAACAGAAATTTTTGTTTCGTTATTTGATGTGTTACCCTGATGAACTGGTTTCTGAATCATTGGCGCAATTACAAGAGAAACGATTGCGGTAAGTTTGATAAGGATATTCATCGAAGGTCCAGAGGTATCTTTGAACGGATCTCCGACAGTATCACCGGTTACAGCAGCCTTATGCGGTTCGCTGCCTTTGTAATACATCTGTCCGTTAATTTCAACGCCCTTTTCAAAACTCTTCTTGGCATTATCCCAAGCACCACCGGCATTACTTTGAAAAATTGCCATAAGTACACCTGATACTGCAACTCCGGCCATGACAGATGCAAGTACCTGAGCGCCGTCGGCACCGAAGCCAAATCCGATGATAATAGGAGTGGAGATTGCAAGAATACCCGGAAGAAGCATGAGTCTTAAAGCAGCGGAGGTAGATATTTGAATACAGCTGTCATAATCAGGATGAACGCCTTCTTTGCCTTCGAGTAGTCCTTTTATTTCGCGAAACTGGCGACGTACTTCGACAACCATTGCATTGGCGGCGCGACCAACTGCACGCATAGCGAGAGCAGAGAAAAGGAATGGAATCATCCCGCCGATAAATAATCCGGCAAGGACTTTTGCATTAGAGATGTCGATGACTTCGAGTCCTGTGATTTCTTTGAAGGCTGCGAATAAGGCAAGAGATGTAAGAGCAGCAGATGCGATGGCAAAACCTTTACCGATAGCAGCAGTTGTATTTCCGACACTGTCAAGGATATCCGTTTTCTCACGAACTTCTTTAGGGAGATGACTCATTTCGGCAATACCACCAGCATTATCAGCAATCGGTCCGAATGCATCAATGGCAAGTTGTATTCCTGTTGTTGCCATCATTCCTGAAGCTGCCATAGCAACTCCGTAGATTCCTGCGACACTGAAAGAGATTATGATTCCACCTGCAAGAACAAGAATAGGAAGCGCAGTACTAATCATTCCGACGCTTAGTCCGCTGATGATGTTTGTCGCAGCACCTGAAATAGACTGGCGGGCAATTGTATTAACAGGATTTTTTCCCATTGCACAATAAAATTCTGTGATGATACTCATTAGAGCTCCAACGATCAATCCGATGATTACCGAATAGAAAACGTTGATACTTGAATAAGTTATTCCATGTATTTCGAATGATGCAGGAAGCATTTTCTCGATTACGAAATAAGAAGCGATTGCTGTTAAAATGATAGCACCCCAGTTGCCGCGGTTTAATGCTGCCTGCGGATTTCCATTTTCTTTGATGCGGACAAACCATGTTCCGACGATAGAAAAGATAAGTCCGACGATAGCAAGTACAAGTGGCAACATTACTGCCGACATTCCATTATATTCATCAGGCATATCCGGTTTCATTATAACCGTTGCGCCAAGAACCATAGTTGCAAGGACAGTACTTACATATGATCCGAAAAGATCGGCACCCATTCCGGCTACATCACCCACATTATCACCAACGTTATCTGCTATAACTGCAGGATTACGTGGATCATCTTCAGGAATTCCTGCTTCTACTTTTCCGACGAGGTCAGCGCCTACATCGGCAGCCTTTGTGAAAATTCCTCCACCTACTCGTGCGAAGAGTGCAATGCTTTCTGCGCCGAGAGAAAATCCGGTTAGGATTTCCAAAACTCTTTTAAGAGGAGCTCCCAGTTGAAGATCTGCGTTAAATAACTTTTGAAATAACATGAACAGAAGGCTTAATCCTAAAATTCCAAGCGCAGCAACGCTTATTCCCATAACTGTTCCGCCAGAGAAAGATATGCTCAAAGCCTTTGAAAGACTGGTACGTGCAGCATTTGTTGTTCTTACGTTTGCTTTTGTAGCCACCCGCATTCCGATGTATCCGGCAAAAGCAGATAAGAAAGCGCCAGTAACGAATGCAAGAACTATAAACTTAGATGATGATACAGGATCTGCTGTAATCGCAAGAAAGGCACCGACGATGACAACGAAAATTAAAAGGATTTTGTATTCAGCTTTTAGAAAAGACATGGCACCAGCAGAAATGTATCCGGCGATTTGTTTCATCCGGTCGGTTCCTTCGTCTTCGCGTGTTATCCTTGCCGTAATAAATACTGAATAAATCAGTGCGAGTACTGCGATTCCCGGAATCAGGTATAAGATCATGTCCATATACTATTTATTGATTGTTATTATTTTTATTTTTTAAAGGGTTGCAAAGGTAATCCAATACAGCAAAAAACCAATAGTGCATTTTTTGAGATTGTTTTAGAGGAAAATGATTTAATGGCAAATCAACTAATTAGCTTATTAGGGATTAGAGTCGTACCTTCGCGACCATTCAAAAATGAGGAAAATATAGCGCATGGAGATTAGAAATATTGCCATCATTGCCCACGTCGATCACGGTAAAACGACACTAGTAGATAAAATGCTTCATCAAGCGAAGCTTTTCCGGGATAACCAGCATACAGATGACTTGATTCTGGACAATAACGATCTTGAAAGAGAGCGGGGGATTACAATCGTGGCGAAAAATGTTTCAATTCGTTATAACGGTGTAAAAATTAACATCATAGATACACCAGGTCACGCCGATTTTGGCGGTGAAGTTGAGCGTGTATTAACGATGGCTGATGGAGTTCTTTTGTTGGTTGATGCATTTGAAGGCACCATGCCTCAGACTCGATTTGTTACTCAAAAAGCACTTAGTCTTGGATTAAAGCCGATTGTTGTGATAAATAAAGTCGATAAAGAAAACTGCAGGCCAGACGAAGTACATGAGCAGATTTTTGATTTGTTTTATAATCTGGGTGCCACAGAAGATCAGCTGAATTTCCCTACGCTTTATGGTTCATCCAAACAAGGATGGATGAGTACAGACTGGAAAAATCCAAAAGAAGATATTATCGATCTGCTTGATGCAATTATAAAATATATTCCGGCTGCTCCGGTTCATCTCGGAACGCCACAGATGTTAATCACATCACTTGACTATTCAAGTTTTGTAGGGCGTATTGCAATCGGTAGAGTATTTCGCGGAACAATGCGCGAAAGTATGCCTGTTTCACTCATCAAGCGTGATGGAACCGTTTTTAAATCAAGAGTAAAAGAGATACATAGCTTTGAAGGTCTTGGAAGAAGTAAGCAAACATTTGTTGATGCAGGTGATATATGTGCGATAGTCGGGCTTGATAATTTCGATATTGGTGATACAATAGCAGATTTCGAATCGCCTGAAGCATTGCCTACGATTGCTGTTGACGAGCCAACTATGAGTATGCTCTTCACCATTAATAATTCTCCGTTTTTCGGAAAAGAAGGAAAGTTTGTCACCTCACGACATCTTCGTGATCGCTTATATAAAGAGATTGAAAAAAATCTTGCCTTACGTGTTGAAGATACAGGATCACCGGATACCTATAATGTTTATGGAAGAGGGGTATTGCATCTTTCTATACTTATTGAAACGATGCGAAGAGAGGGGTATGAGTTACAAGTTGGACAGCCACAGGTAATAATAAAAGAAATAAATGGTAAGAAATGTGAGCCTATAGAAATGCTGACGGTAAATGTTCCGGAACAATTTTCGGGATCTGTAATTGATCAGGTGACACAGAGAAAAGGAGAACTTTTAATAATGGAACCGAAAGGCGACATTCTTCATTTAGAGTTCAACATTCCTGCACGTGGAGTTATCGGATTAAGAAATAGTCTGCTCACAGCTACGCAAGGTGAGGCCATCATTGCTCATAGGTTTAAAGAGTATGAGCCATGGAAGGGCGATTTACCCGGTCGTATCAATGGTGTACTTTTATCTATGGATAAGGGAAAATCTACAGCTTATTCTATTGATAAACTTCAGGATCGAGGAAGGTTTTTTATTGAACCGGGTGAAGAAATTTATAACGGTCAGGTCATTGGCGAAAGTATTCGTCCGGGTGATTTAGTTGTAAATGTTACACGCGCAAAGCAGTTAACAAATATGCGTGCATCAGGAAGTGATGATAACGTTCGTATCACACCAAAAATTAATTTTTCTCTTGAAGAATCTCTTGAATATATTGAGAAAGATGAATATCTTGAGGTGACGCCGAAAGCCATTCGTATGAGAAAGATAATTCTTGATGAAAATGAACGTAAACGGTCTTCAAAAAATAATTAAAAATCTTTCATTCTAAATAAATTTATTGCAATATTGCGCTCAAATTCAAATAAACGATTTTATACTTGATACTCATGAATAAGCTAAAAACCTTATTGTATGTTCTCCTCGGTGTAGCTGTAGTTGGTTGCAACGGTTTGGGGAAAATGGCAAAAAATTACTCCCAGGTAAAACACGAAGTAACACCGAATCCGCTTGAACTTCACGGCGATTCAGTAGCGATTAACATCAAAGGCACGTATCCTCCGAAATATTTTGCGAAGAGTGTTGATGTAACTGTTACTCCTGTAATCAAATCATCATCCGCAGAACACAGCTTTAAATCAGTAACTATGGTTGGCGAGAAATCAAAAACTGCAGGAACTAAGATAAATCAAAAAGCTGGCGGAAGCTTTACTTACAGCGATAAGATTGCTTATACGCCTGATATGAAAGCAGCTGATGTAATGGGAAAATCAAGTGGATCAAAAGGCAAGACGACTAAAGAACTCGGTTCTGTAAAAATTGCTGACGGAACAATCGTTACTCCACTTTTGGTTAAGGCAGATGAAAAAGTAATTGTGGGGAAAGATAATTTTCAACGCATCACTCCTGCAAATTTTGATGGAAGGATTTTTTATCTCATCAATACTTCAAATGTAAATTCTGGTTTCAAAGTAAAGCAGTGCAACATTAATAACAAGACTGAGTTTGCTCTTCTTGACAGCGCAATGAAAGCATTATCATTAGCACCGTACAGTATGAAGGGTGTTAGCATAATGGGTAATGCTTCTCCCGACGGAAAAGAAAAATTAAACGCTGATCTTGCATCTAACCGTGCAACCTCTTCTGCAAAATATGTAGCTGCACAAATGTCTGCTATGATGAGCAAAGCAACTAAATCAAAAGTTAAAATCAGTCCTGACAGTTCAATGTTTACTAAGAATGTAACCAATGAAGATTGGGCTGGATTTCAGCAATTGATGCAGGAATCTAATATGACGCAAAAAGATATGATTCTGCGTATCGTTGCTTCTAATACGGATGCTGAAGCTCGTGAAATGGAAATTAAGAAGATGGGCAAAGCCTATACAGAAATTGCTGACGGAGTATTACCAAAACTTCGCCGTTCAGTTATTACTCTTAACGCTGATAAAATTGGCCGGTCTGATGCTCAGATTTCAGCTCTTGCAAAATCTAATCCTGATTCATTATCAGTAGAAGAAATTCTTTATGCTGCTACTTTAACAAATGACCGTAGCGAGAAACTTAGTATTTACCAGACAGCTGAACGTCTATATCCTCAAGACTGGCGTACTTCTAATGATGTTGGAAGTGTATTGTTTATGAACGGTGATCTTGATGGAGCAATGACTCAGTTTAACAAAGCAGATCAGCTTAATGCAGGAAACCCAATAGTAAAAAATAACATGGGTGCTGTATATAGCCGTAAAGGTGATCGCAAAAATGCTTCTTCAAATTATGCTGCAGCAGCTGGTGCAGGATCTGAAGTCAATGAAAATATGGGTATCATCGATATCAGAAATGGAAATTATTCTTCGGCTGTTAGTCATTTTTCAGGAACAAGCAGTTTTAATGCTGCCCTGGCAAAGTTACTTGCCGGCGATAAAGACGGCGCAATGAGCACACTCGATGCATCATCTGATAAAGACTCAGCAATGGGACTATACCTTAAAGCCGTTATTTCTGCACGCAAAGGCGATGCAAACGGTGTTGTTAATAATCTTAAATCGTCTATTCAGAAAGATGCTTCTATGAAGGCAATGGCATCTGAAGATCGCGAATTTATAAAATGGTTCAACGACGCGTCATTTAAGTCAGCGGTTCAATAATCCATTTACAAAAAAATAAAATCCCCTTATGTGTTTGCATAAGGGGATTTTATTTGTCTTCGAAAAATTTATTTCTCTTTTCTAATCTGAGCTATTCCCTGGAAAAAAGATATTGCATGGGCAGTTCTTTCATTCGTGCTATTTTTCAAAACGTGTGAACGTCTCTTTAATAATGCTAGATTATTCATTTTACTTAGGGTATACATTATTGGAGACTTGTCGCTTCTTTCTTTAACCAAATCATCAACAGCAATTCCTTTATTCTCGGCGAGTGCTTCTATTTGTTTGAAATAATCAGAAAGTTTTTTAAAATCAGGATGATTTTCTATGAAAAGTTTCATTGTGTGTCTGTTAAGTACCGCAAGTAATAGAAAATTCTGTTGCAAGTCAATTCATAATGGGTGAGTACAAAGGCATTACAATAATTAATGGAGGATCAGTCAGCCAGAAATCAATTACTGGGCATTCTGACCCTGTTGGTCAAAAACATACTGAATTAGGTTGGCTCCCATTTTCAATGCCTTTAAATGAGTCTCAGGCGAGTCCTTATGTACATCATAATCTTCCCATCCATCTCCAAGGTCACATTCATAAGAATAATAGCATACAAGTCTACCCTCGTAAATTATTCCAAAACCTTGTGCAGGCAATCCTTCATGTTCATGAATTTTTGGTAAGCCATTGGGGAAATCGTATTTCTGATGATAAATAGGATAAGAAAAGGGTAGTTCAACAAAATCAAGTTCGGGAAATATTTTTTTCATCTGCGGACGCACATAAGGATTTAGTCCAAAATTATCGTCAATATGCAGAAATCCGCCACCGGTAAGGTATTTTCTGAGATTTTCTGATTCAGAATTTGAAAGCACCCAGTTGCCATGTCCAGTCATGTGTACGAATGGATAATTAAAAATCTCCGGACTTCCTGCCTCAACGATGGCTTGTTCAGCATTTATGTTTGTGTTGAGATTTTCATTGCAGAACTTAATAAGGTTTGGAAGTGACGTTTCAAGGTTGGCGTACCAGTCACCGCCTCCGTTATATTTCAGTAATGCAATTTTAAATGAAGGTTCACCACCAAAACAATAATTACTGATGAGAATTAAAATGAAAGTCAGTTTTTTCATACAATCAAAAATACGTTTTCAAACTTCTTTTAACGTGAATTAATAAAATTAAATATTGTACAAATTGACAAGGCAGCTGTTTCAGTGCGTAATCTGGATGATCCAAGCGATGCCTGCTGAAAACCATTTTTTCCCGCCAGTTCCAATTCATCGGCATGAAAATCTCCTTCGGGTCCAATCAATGCAAGAAGGTTATCATTTGCTTTGTACAGCGTGTTTAGACTATTGTTATCTCCTGCCGACATATGAAAGATTAACCTAGTTCCGGAATTGTGGTTCTCGATGAATGTTTTATAATCAGTAATCGGATTTAGTTTTGGCAGATACGGCTTTAGAGATTGCTTCATAGACGAAATTAAAACGCGCATAAGCCTGTCTGTTTTTATTTCTCTTCGTTCAGAATGACGGCAGATTAAAAACGTAATCTCTTCAATTCCTATTTCTGTTGCCTTCTCCAGGAACCATTCAACCCTGTCGATGTTTTTTGTCGGAGCTATTGCTATATGAAGTGAATAGGGTTGCCTGATTTTTGTTTCAGTTGAAGTTATTTGAAGAGTACACTGTTTTTTTTCTATTGACTGAATAGTAGTTTCGAAAAAATGGCCTAACCCATCAGTGACAAAAACCTCATCGCCCGAACGGGCGCGTTTAACATGGATAAGATGATTGGATTCATCTTCCCCAAGAATTATCAAATTGTCTGAAGGGATTCCATAGAAAAGCTCCATATGGTTTTCTTATACCTATCTGCAAATAATATTGATTATGACTAAATGAATTCGTTACTGAATTAAAAATGCTTGCTGCTTAAACTTTATTAGGCGTTAACAGCAATCTTAGGAGCAGCATTCAGAATTTCATCGCTTGCGTATTCAGCATACTGAGCAAAATTTCCTACAAAAGCTGCTGCCAGTGTATTTGTCTTTGCATCATATTCATTCTTGTCACTCCATGTATTACGAGGATTCAAAATTTCGGAAGGAACACCCGGGCATGTCTTAGGCATGGCAAGACCGAAAACCGGCATCGAATCATATTCAACTTTATCAAGTTCTCCATTTAATGCTGCAGTAATCATTGCACGAGTGAAAGGGAGCTTCATTCGTGAGCCAACACCATACGATCCACCGGACCACCCTGTATTTACAAGCCATACGTTTACCTTATGTTTCTTCAGTTTATCACCGAGAAGTTCGGCGTAACGAGTAGGGTGTAGTGGCAGAAATGCTTTTCCAAAGCAAGCAGAAAATGTTGTAGTAGGTTCTGTCACGCCGATTTCTGTTCCGGCAACTTTTGCAGTGTACCCTGAAATGAAATGATACATTGCCTGGCCTGCATCGAGACGTGATATCGGAGGCAATACGCCGAATGCATCACATGTAAGGAAGAAAACATTTTTCGGATGACCGGCAATAGAAGGTTCTACTGCATTATCGATATGATTTATTGGATAAGCGGCACGTGTGTTTTCTGTTTTAGTAATATTATCGTAGTCGATGGTTGTAGTCCCATCGTAAAATTCAATATTCTCGACCAGTGAGCCAAAACGGATTGCGTTAAAAATCTGTGGTTCTTTTTCTTTGGAAAGGTTCACACATTTTGCATAACAACCACCTTCAAAATTAAATACACTTTGTTCTGCCCATCCATGTTCATCGTCACCAATCAGTCCACGATTTGGATCAGCGCTTAATGTTGTTTTTCCTGTTCCGGATAATCCAAAGAAAATTGCAGTATCGTTATTCTTGCCAATGTTTGCCGAGCAATGCATCGAAAGAACTTTTTGCTCGTGAGGAAGAACATAATTTAAGACGGAAAAAATTCCTTTCTTAATTTCTCCTGTATATGCGGTTCCGCCAATAAGAATTACTTTCTTTGTAAAATTCAGAATGGTGAAATTACCCTGTCGCGTTCCATCAGTTTTCGGATCAGCCTGAAATCCCGGAACACATACAATTACCCAATCCGATTTTACTGTTTTAAGAATCTCTTCTTTTGTTGGTCGCAGAAATAAGTTGTTTGCAAAAAGATTTTGCCACGGAGATTCTGTAACAACACGAACATTCAATTTGTATTTTGGATCAGCACAGGAATATGCATCGCGAACATAAATAGTTTTGCCCTGAAGATATGCGCACACCTTATCATAAAGTTTATCGAATTTTTCAATTTCGAATTTGATATTGATGTCTCCCCACCAAACGGATTTTTCCGTTAATGAATCGCAAACAATAAATTTATCTTTCGGTGAGCGACCTGTAAACTTACCAGTATCAACGGCTAATGCTCCTTTATCAGTAAGAACACCTTCCCCGCGGATAATAGTTTCCTCAACCAGCTCGGCTGGCGAAAGATTCCAATATGCATCTTCCACATATTTTATTCCAAGGTCAGCAATCGTTGCCTCCTTGGCTTTAAGTCCGAATTCATTCATATTCAATTCAATTGGTATTGGGTCAGTTTTTCGAGGAACAAAGAAAATGAAAATTTATCAGATAGGCCAAAATCAACGTACTCGTCGCTTTGGACAAGCATAATTTTCATAGATATGAACCCATTTTGCTTTTTTAAGGACTGAGCGAGTCATATTCACAAATGAAGCCTGTTCTGATGCACTTAATTCAACAAGAGGAAAGCAAAAATCAGTTTCACCTTCGCGACCCCATGACAAGCGTTTATAATCGAAATTTTTTCCGATTCGGGTGGAGAAACTTCCTACACTATCTTCGTATTGAGTAATAAGCTGAAATTCAGATCCTTCGCCAATTGAGTAAAATGAAATTACCAACCTGCTAAGTCCTGAATCGACATATGTTCGGGTTTCATTTGTATCAGGATACTGTTCATCTGCTTTTACAGATACGGGCTTCGTTTCCTGTTTTACAGGAGTCTGGCTATTCACGGTTTCCTGATTTGACTCTTCTTTTCCCGATTTTGATGGAGTGTTATTCTTGCATGATAACACTGTCATTAATACAAGAAGTGGAATAATTAGTTTCATATTTTTTTATTATCCTGAATCAGTTATTGAGTTTTAGAGCACTTACCAAAAGGCAGACCCATCCAATTATTAAGCATAATCCCCCGATTGGTGTGATGGGGCCAATAATCCGGCTCCATCCTTCAATTCCAAGCAATTCTCTGGATGATAGCAGAAATAATGATCCCGAAAAAAGTACAATTCCAGCCAAAAAAAACCAGCCGGATGTATTCATCAGAGGGTTATTTAATTTTGTGCCAAGCAAAAACACCAGAATAAGCGCAATTGAATGATACATCTGATAACGTACACCTGTTTCAAAAATTTGCAGTTGCTCCAATGAAAGTTTTCCTTTTAGAGCATGAGCACCGAAAGCTCCTAATATGACTCCTAATGCTGCGAATAAGGAGCCGAATATCAGAAAGGTCTTTGTCATAGATGATTTTTAAAAGAATATGATTATTGTAAAATCTCCATTACCGGAAAAATTATCTTCCTCCAATATATTTATTCAAATCGTCAACAGAACTTTCGAATTCGAATGCATCATTCACTTTATAGTAATTCCCCACATCGTATGTACGATCGTAGGCATATTTCGCAAAATCAAGTTTAGTATTTTCAAAATCAAATAATCCCATAATTTCCCTCACCTGTGAAGCAGTCATACAGTTGTTTTTCAAAATCTGTTTTGAAATTGTAAGCTTTGTATTCTCGAAATCTTTGGAACGGATTGTTTCTTTCATATCGTTAAATTCACCAGCACTTAGCGGAACAGGACAGCCGATTTTTCCGGAATATCCTGAAACATAAATTACATGAACCGGTTGTAGTGGAGGCGGTGGAGTATTACCGGGACCAGAAGAAGAAACTGTATGGGTCGTCGTCGTGGTTGTAGTCGTTGATGAATATCCCGACTCATTCTGGTTGCCATCCATACCAGATGCATGAATGCTGATATTTCCACCCTGCCCATTTGCATTAACTCCTAAATTTATATTAATGTCATCATCATTACTACCACCTGAAGTTTGTGTCTGTTGAATAGTTGTTGTCGTAGTTGTTGCCGGCGGCGTTGTTGAATAAATCACAACGGATTGAGTAGGTGGTGCAACAGGTGCCTCGGCAAGAGGAACAGCACTTACATATCTGACAACGTATTCGCCTTTATTGTTTTTTTTGATGTTCCATGTTACTTCATTTCCTTGTTCATTAAAAAACAAGTTGAAATCCACAAAACCAAGTTTTGTTTCAGAAAAAATTATTCTGCACTTATAATGATCTGCAGGAAGTTGGGTGAGTTTTACATTTGTCTCGGGATTTGAATTCTGAAGAATTCCATTGAGGACAACTTGAAAACGTTCGCCATTTTCAGTAAATAATATTGCATTGCTATTTTGGGCTTTTGAAGCAATCGTAAGCAGGAATAAACCGCTAAGGTATATCAGTCGTTTCATTGGATTTTGCTTGTTTTTATGTGTCGCAAAATTAATCAAATCGCTGAATGTTTTTTAAATGGTTTAAAATTTTAAGTACCCCATTTTCATAATCAGCCATAAATAACAGTCATTCTGATAGAGTTATGCGATTCCTTGCGATTTAATTGGTATTCATACATTCGCAAAGATTTTTACTCAAATTCATAAAAATTAAAATGCGAAATATATTACTGATTGGTGCAGGCCGTTCTTCGACATCATTGATAAACTATTTCCTAAAACAAGCTCAAATAGAAAATTGGATTCTAACTGTTGCTGATTTTACGAAGGAAATTGCAGTTGAGAAAGTTAATAATCACCCTGCAGGGGTGGCCGTAAGTTTTAATGTAGAAGATGAAATTGAAAGGCGAAATCTGGTTTCCAAATCTGATATCGTTATATCTCTTTTACCGCCGAATATGCACCTTCCTATCGCAATAGAATGTCTTGTTCAGAAAAAAAATCTTGTAACTGCTTCCTATGTAACTCCAGAGATGCAGGCATTAAGTAATGAAGCAGCGGCCAATGGTATTATTTTCCTTAACGAATGCGGATTGGATCCTGGTATTGATCACATGAGTGCAATGGAAATCATTGATCAGGTAAAAGATAACGGTGGCATTCTTACTTCTTTTCGTTCTTACACAGGCGGACTTGTAGCGCCTGAGTCGAATGACAACCCCTGGGGCTATAAGTTTTCATGGAATCCAAGGAATGTGATTCTGGCCGGACAAGGCACAGCGCGATTTATTGAGGATGGAAATTACAAATATGTTCCCTATAGCCGGTTGTTCACCAACAATGAGAATATTGCTATTGAGGGTCATGGTAATTTTGATGGTTATGCCAATCGTGACTCACTTTCGTATCGGAAAATTTACGGACTTGAAAATATTAAAACGCTTATCCGCGGAACTCTGCGTCAGTCGGGATTCTGTCATGCATGGAATGTATTTGTTCAGCTGGGCTTAACAGACGATTCATATATGATTGAAGATTCACAGCATCTGACATATAAAAAACTGGTTGAAGCTTTTTTACCATCTAATGTGAGTGGTAAAAGCATTGAAGAGAAACTCGTAAAATTTACCGGGTTAGCTTCTGATAGTACTGAGATGAAATTAATCCTCTGGACAGGAATTTTGGCTGATGAAATCATTGGTTTAGAAAATGCAAGTCCGGCCATGATTTTGCAAAATCTACTTGAGCCAAAATGGAAGCTAAAGGATTCTGATAAAGACATGATTGTCATGCAGCATCTGTTTGAATATATTTTGGATGGTAAAAAAGTTAAACGGACTTCATCGTTAGTTGTTAAGGGTGATGATCCTGTTCATACAGCCATGGCAAAGACAGTCGGATTACCTGCTGCTATTGCAGCAACGCAGATATTAAACGGTAAAATTTCACTTAAGGGAGTAGTGATTCCTGTGCATAAACAAATCTATGAACCCGTTCTTAGGGAGTTGAAGTTGTTGGGGATAAGTTTTGCTGACAGGCAGACTGAGATTGTCTGAGGTTTAAATAATATTCTTTAGTGAGTTCAATATATTCATTCGTAAAACTTCCTGTTTCATCTTGTATAATGATTTCTTCATCCATGATAGTCTTGAATTGAAATCCGAATTCCATTATCATTCTTTTTTCGATACGATCGGCCTTTGTTTTTACGCGCAAAATGTGGTGACAGAATAATGCATTTCGTTGAGCTTTATGTAAAAATTCCATTCCTTCTTTAGAAGGGAAAATTACAAAAAAGCGTCCATTGGGATTAAGAAGATTTTTCACTCCAAATACAAGCTCATCGAAAGCTAAGACCTCACTATGACGTGCATTCGTTCTTGATTCTGCCAATGGTTTTGATGCATGATGGAAATAAGGGGGGTTCGTTACAATGAGATCGTATTTTGAAGTAGAGTATTTTGTAAAATTCTGAAATGACTGATGGATACAGTTGAGGCGGTTGAACCAGGGTGAAATCGAAAAATTCTCCTGAGCTTGCTGAAAAGCTTTTTCGTCGATGTCGATTCCGTCGATATCTGCATTACATTTCTGCGCCAGCATAAGAGCGATAATTCCACTTCCCGTGCCAATATCTAAAATGCGTTCTGCATTTTTTGTTTGTGTCCATGAGCCGAGTAAGACAGCATCCGTGCCGACTTTCATCGCACACTTATCCTGTATAATTGTAAACTGGCGAAAATGAAAGGAGGTCTCGCTCATAAAATTTTGTAATACAAGGTAGGAAATGAAATTGAAAGTTGATAATTGTTTTTAATGGGTATTGTGCTTATAAAAGTAGATATCAGTATGCCGATGTGGATAGCATGTACTTAATGCGCATATAAGGGATTGCGAAATACGGCTCATTCACCTATCTATTATGGATTTCCTGCTAACCTCACTGAAAAAATATATAGCTTGAGAGAAAGTTTAGTTTTTATACGTCAAAAATATTGAAAAGACTGGCTACAGAACTTAATCCAAATTTTCTGTTATTTCATTTCATTATTCTTCATGAATTTTTTTAAGAAATTACTTTTTTCTGTCTGCAATTCAATAAAATAAAGCCCTTGAGAAAGGTTGTAAATATTTACTTCTATGGTCTCATCGTTTAATGTAGCATATTCTATTTTCACTATTTGTCCCATTGAATTAAATACATTCAGTTTTGTTAAAGACTCATGAGCGCTTTTTTTAATAAAAAGAATATTCACTGCAGGATTTGGAAAAATGTAAATTGAATCGACGTTATTTTTATTTATTGTATCGCAATTGTTTACGCATATGGTATCGCAGTTGTTTTTACAAATGGTATCACAATAGGCGATTAAATTCAGTTGAAAGTTAGAGCTATTGCCGGCAGAGTCAAGAGCTGATAAGTGATATATATTACTTATTGTAGAATATAATACGGGGTTTAAGATTGTGTCACTTGAAATTGAATCATTCGGCGTCCAGGAATAAACATAATTGCCAGTACCACCGAAAACATATAATGAAACAGTATCAGGCAAGTCAGGGCAACTCACTAAACTATCGTCGCCGACAATAACTATATGTGAGCAATCAGCATAAAAATAATTTGTTTCATTCTCTGTAAATCTCTCAAAATTAATATCCCCATAGGATCTAGATGCAGAATAAATCTTTAATGGACGACAGATGCTATCATAGTCCCATTCCGTTACGCGGCTTTCAGCTCTTCCTTGTGGGGCCTGATAATAATAAATTTCTATTTTCTTATTAAGGGTACATGTTGAATCATATCTAATTGTATCAAAAGATTGATATTGAGCATAAGTTGTTTTATTAATTATACGATGTAATAAATCCCAAACAGTTATTGTGATTGGCGGAAAAATGCATGGAGAATTATAAGGGCATGATTGATCAGTTCGTTTTAAACTGTCAACAGAATAGCTGGAATTTGTATAATAGGTAGTATCCCAACTCTGTTGTGTGGCATTATAAGTCTCATTAAAAGTTTGATAAAGATTATTGTTTGAATCATAGAAATAAAAAGCACCATATGTTATTGAGTAATTAGTTCCGTCAAAATATGATAAAATCAATGCAGAATCATTTCCTGTCAAATAATAATAGCTACTATATTTATATACGCTATCTCTAATTTCTTCAAAAAGTCTTCCTAAGGAGTCATATGTATATTTGTATTCATATGGCTTGCTTGTTATAGGGTTTATAGATGTTTTTCTTAGTAAGCCATCAGTATATATTTCAGCCGTGATTTCCTTTATGTACCACGCCCCGCTATCGATTTTTTCCTTGGTAACTTTCACTACAGTTGAATCGCAACTGGCAATTGAAGCATGGATGGTGAGAAAAATAATTGCAATGAATAAAATAAAAAATTTCATGATTTATTATATTTGAAAAACCTGAATTATATTGGAAGATACTAAATAACCTGACAATAAGCCAAATTTAGGGGGTGTGATTTATTTCTTTGTCATTTACTAATAGAAACACAGCTCGCTTCGAAGCGATTTATTTATTTCCTATAGAAGTTATAATGAAATCCTGGAAAGTGGAGACTTAGATTAAGTCTAAGTCTAAGTGTCAGTGAACAGTGCGAGTGAGCAGACAGCACCCGTTCACTCAACTCTTTTCACGCAACTCGGAGTAGTCTAAGCACGACTACTACCTCTTAATTAAGATTAAAAAATAAGTTCCTGCGGACTACGACTCTCATCTCCTAACATCTCAAACTTAAAACGGTATGTTGCTAAGACTTCCAGTAACATGAGCATTTAAATTTAAAATAATTTTTTGTTGTAAGGGTAGTTTGCGCAAACGAAGTTTTGAGCATTGATGGATGGATATTACAAGCGCTTAGACTACTTTTAGCTGGGAAGTATTAATTTAGATTCAATCTTTTCAAATAATATTTTACATCATTTTTCGAAAATAAACTAGGAAGGCCGCTTTTCCTATTTTTTAAATGTTCTGAGAAATATTTTTTTGCTAATTTATCATTGTAAATTCTAAAATATGATAGCCCCATTTTAAATCTACAATCATTCAGTAATGATTTTGCCCATCTTATACCTGCGGTTGTTTGAACTTTCCCAGTTTCTTCAGGTGTTTTTGATAAAATTCGTTTATAAAATTTAATAGCATCTGTTTCTTTGTTTAGCATTATTAATAGACCTGCATAATCCCAAAGCACTAAAGGTGATTTTGGATTTATTTTATAGGCAATTTTAGAATATTTTAATGCATTTTTATAATCCCTCATTGCATAAGTGCATGCACTAATACTAGTATAAATCCAAAATCCTTTTTCACCTTTCTTTACGAGACTCAACAGAATATTCCTGGCAGCTCGCCAGTTTTTCTTGTTAAAATAATAATAATATTTAATAAGTCTCTTTTCAATATTTCTTGATTTGGTATTATTCATTTTATTTATTTTTTGGCCCAAGTCTTTTATAATTTGGATTTTCTTTTCTAATTTGATTATTAGATTTTTTCTCTTTGGATTTGGTGCTTTTTGTATTTGCATATTTTTCATCAGCCTTTTTTTGTTCAGACCCTTTTCTAGCTTGACCTATTTCATGATCTTGTCGATTACTTTCTTTCGCATTTTCTCGATGTTCACTAGTAGACCTTCTGTTTTCTTTTTTCCCTCTATCATAACCATCTTTTGCATTATGAGAAGAATTAGTCATTAACAATGCTCCAGTCGCTGCTGTTTCAATTCCACCACCTACTAATGTTACTCCAACAACAGCAGCTGGAGCGGTAACTTCTGTAGCTGTTCCTGCTGATGCAACTTCAACTGTACCGGCTGTTTCAAGAACGACTATACCCGCAGCAGTGGCACTTCCACCAGCTTTTACCATTCCTGATCCCAGAGCATCCATTGTGGCATCAGTTGACCGCAATGCGTCATTATAATCAGCAGGATTATCTGGTTTATAATTATCCCGTGCTGATGATGTGCCAGGTACAATATCTGTAATTGCTCCGATTAATGCTCCAGCAATAACATCAAGAAAGCCATTCCCATCCGGATCAATAAACCTCACCGGATTATCCACTGCATAATTGTACGGCGACCACCTTCTGTATTTCTCCGCCAGTGGATCGACATGCATCCATCTTGCAATTACCGGATCGTAATGTCTGGCGCCGTAGTCTTCGACGTTGTAATTTAAATCTGTCTGTAATTCCTTTCCGTTATATTTATATTTCTGTCCCTTCGATGCATCCGTAGAAATATCTTCGATGAGCATTCCGAATGGGTAATA
>JANPNV010000122.1:0-6733 GCA_031427625.1 Bacteroidota bacterium | reverse complement strand
AAAATACTTTCATGTCGTGTTTACCTTGCCGCATGAGTTGAACGGACTATGCATTCGTTATCCACAACTGATGTACAACCTTCTTTTTGAAACAGCGTGGAAAACACTGGATGGATTTTCACAAAATAAAAATCATCTGGGTGCAGATTCAGGTATGATAGCCATTTTACATACATGGGGCCAGCAGTTGATGCTGCATCCGCATATTCATTGTATCGTTCCCGGTGGTGGTATTGAGGGAAATGGAAAGTGGAAAAATACTCGTTCACTAGGCAAATATCTTTTTCCGTTAAAAGAAATAAAAAAAGTTTATCGGGCCAAGTTTGTATCCGCATTACGAAAGCTGGTTAGACAAGAAAAAATAAATGATCAGGGAAAAAACTTTATGGCTGATCTGTTTAAAAAAGAGTGGGTGGTATATGCCAAACGTCCGTTCCAAAACAGTAAAGGAGTTATGAATAAAGCGTTGGGGAAAACACAAAAATAAAAAACATTGGGTCGGCTTGAGTGTCGGATTACTCGCTGTCCTGTTGCAATAACGTCTATATATTTTTGGTCACCTGTCAAAATGGTTTGTCTTTGGTTTTATGTTTAAATTTTGGTCGGTCGTCTTTGGAACGGTAGTCCTACCATTGGCTATACCGGAAGGATTAACGAAGCTGATAACAAATTACATGATGAAAATCAATGCTGTCTTCGATAAATAGCATTTCTTTCGTTGCTCCATACTTTTATAAGTTGATTTTCATGAAGATGAATAAATTCTTTTATGGAGTCACCGGAAACCTCATTGTTGAAAAGGATAAAATCTACATTATTGGTTAAAAGGGCAGTTTCCAGTTCCTTCATGTTCTGATCGGGACGATGAGTCAAGGCTTTTCGATCAGTGAAAAGTGCAAGGGCGCGGGGTTTGGCAAAACTGAAAATAGCATTAGCAGGAGTATTTTCATTTATGTAATTAAAGGCTTCCTTGTTGTCTTTTTCGAAAGGACCTTCAAGAGTTTTGCCTTTACTTCTGCTTAATTCAATCCATCCCTGACTATAGGAGGAGAAAACGATGAGGGCAAGAATCAATGAGACCTTCGTATGGCTCATCTTCCAAGTGATATTGAAATTTGTAATTCCCACTAATGCATAATGCAGAAGAAAAGGTGCAAGTGGTAACATGAACCTGAAGCCTGCATTAGAATATGGATATATTAATATGACAGCCATGTAGAGTATAACAAGTGTGTCAGTAAATTTAAAATCGCGAGTCATTTTCTTTATCATTCCGAGGATAATAAAAGCAAACACCATTGTACCTGTGAGCAGTGCGATGAACTGCCATTCATTGTTCCAGGGTTCAAAAAAGGCTCGCGTCACTGCCATGTAATATGAGAGGTTTAGCAATAAAAAATGTTTCAGCTGGGAAAAATCGATTAAGTAGTTGTATGAAAACAAACCTCCACTCCTGGAGGGGAAAAATATCTTATCGATCAGAAAATAAAAAATAAGTGACCCTGAAACAATTACGATTGTTGAAATTACTTTTTTGCTGAATATTGTTTCAGTGCTATTTTTTTTGCCATCGTATATATTTTTTAGAATGTTGATAATAGCGGCAGCTAAAAAAACAATACCGATGTTTCTAATAGCTATTAAGAAGCCCGATAATAAAATCAATAAAATAATATTGCGGGTTTTATAAGTATTCTCTGAGGTAAACAAAAGAACCGTTAATAGTAGGAGAACAGAGAATGGGATATCAGACATAATCTCTGATTTAAAATTGAGTGTCCACGGATTGTAAATGAAAATCAATACTGTCAAACACGAAATTAATGCACTGAAATATTTGTTTAAATAATGGAAAAGAAGTAAGGCGAAAACGATTAAAAACAGATTCAGGAACTGGTTATAAATTGTGATGTTAATTCCAAAGGGGGCATAAATCCCGGCAAGTAAAAGTGGAAAACCAGCAGGATAGGAGGCGGGAGCATAAGTAGGATATTCGGGATTCTGAACGTACCCTGTTTGAGCCATTGGTTTACCTTCAGCAATGTTTTTAGCCTGATTGAGGTATCCCGCGAAATCGTCGCCCCAGTCTTGAGTTGATTGAATATTGATTAAAAATAGTGGCAGACAGAGAATGCCGATGGTCAAGTATTTTAAAACCCCTTTTTCTTTCATGAGAATTTGGCTCTGTTCAAGAGTTGACGAATATAGATAATACTAATTATTATATGGAATTGAATGTTGTTTTATAAGCCAGCGATCAGCATTTAATATTATTATGTATTTTGTCCGTAAATTGTAGTCTTTGGACCATACAATTAATCCACCAAATTTTATAAAACAATCCTTCAAAATAATATACCCGTTTATGAAAATCTTTACAAAAATCTTTTCGCTTTTAATTTTCATTAATGTCTGTTCGATAAAAGTTTCGGGCGTTGAGCATTTGAATATGCAAATCACAAATTGTGTTGCAACTGCTAATGAGATTCAATTTGATTTTATGCTGTTGAATGATGGTGATCAGCCATTAAAATTAAATTCGGGTTCTTTCAGAATGACTCATAGCGCAACCATTGTTCCAGCAGGAGCAAATACTTATTCATTTACTTATGTAGGGGGATCCGATTTCCCGGGAGCATTTCTGGCTATTCCATTAACTTATAATGTGAATTATACTGCGACTAGCCGGCTTATGCAGCTTACGATGAGTACAGGTAACTATACTTCAAGCACTGCAATTTCAATACCAGTAGGTGGTCCTGCAAAGAGGGTCGGAAGGTTTAGTCTGAAAATTACAAATGCCAATTGGGTGACAAGCGCTTCAGTCGGAATTGCTTACAGCGTAAATGGCAATGGTGCGGTTATGTATGTAAATGGATCCAATCTATCGTCAGTTATGGGTCAGAGTTCTCCATCGATATTCAGTACGACGCCACCATGCGCGCTTACCATACCAACATCCTGCAATATAACATCCTCCACATCCGGTATTAATGATGTAACATGTTATGCCGGAACAAATGGCTCTGCTACGATTACACTTACGAATGCATCAGCTCCTGTTACATGGAATTTGAATGGAGTGACTGTATCGGGCAACGGAACTTCAAATACCTTCAGCAATCTTGCATATGGAAATAATTCAGTAAGTTTTACCGATGCGACATCCTGCACGGGTATTCAAAATTTTAGTATTGGCGGACCACTTTTACCAATGACAGTAATCGGATGTTCTCATACCGATGTTCCTTGTCATGGAAGTAATGGGACAGTAACTGCCGGAACTGTTTTTAATTCTGTAGGCACTACAACATTTAGCTGGCGAGATTCGGTGGGTACATTTATTTCGTCAAATGCCACGGTCACTCAACCACCGGGCACATATACATTAATGGTTACAGATAATTGCAGCTCTACTACATGCACAGAAACAATATCTCAGGCAGCTGCTATTACTTCAGATTACTCAAGTACAGCATGTGATGCATATAACTTACCATGGGGTGGTTCGGTAACTTCGCCTGGTGATTATTCGCATACTTATCCTGCTTCAGGAGGGTGTGACAGTATTGTTACTGCACATGTTTTAATTAAAAACAGTACATCGTCTTCATATAATGATACGGCAATTGATGTTTATTATTTACCATGGGGCGACACAGCAACAACTTCAGGTAGTTATGTATTTACATATGCAGGATTGAATGGTTGCGACAGTAATGTTACTGCGCAAATTGTAATATTGCCATTGGGTACTGGTATTGAGGAAGGAGATTTGACGAATACTAATTTATATTCAATCTCAGAAAATTCTATCATCCTCTCTAATAAAATAACCAAGGCTGAATTATTCACTCAACACGGTCAATCGATTAGGATGAACAATCTGAATCCTGGAATATATTTCTTAAGGGTAATTTTTAATAAAAAGTTAATCACTTATAAAATTATCATTAACACAAAACAATAAACTGTTTAGCGGCATTTCCTTCCTTCTATTTCCAGCAGTTTATTAATTTGTTCATGCCTGTACCTAATGAATGTTAACAGTCCTTCGAATTCCATTTCGGATATACTAAATTTATTAGTCAGCGATTTCTCGAATTGATCCATCGTCATAATTTTTCCCTGATCTTCCTTCATAGCAGGCCTGATCATGTCGTGCATCTTGTAGATAAAAGCACTAAGGGAATCAAGCGACATATATTTATTGATCCTGCATATTTCGGATAAGTACTTTTCTTTCAGAATCGGATTTGCGATTACTTTCGATGGTAAAGGCAAACGGAAAAGATGAGAATTGCTGCCACCGGGCAGAATGGGGAAATCACCTCCGCTTACATTATAATTGTTCATCGAAACATTGTAATCCCATGCTAGATAATAGTATTTATTTTCAGTCGGATCTCTATATAAATAATAATTCTGCCCATAAAAATAACTATCCCAGTTATTGAATATAATATCACCGGCAAAGACTGGCAGGTAAGAGTCAAAATCGAAATATGCATTGAGGCTATCAAAAAATATTTCAGGTTCTGTTGTATTTATTTTTTTAGCAAGTTGAATCAATCGTGACCAGGATTCAGCGTTATTTTTACTTTTAATCTCAAAGTTTTTGATGAATGACATGGTGTCTCCGGGTAAAATTGCTAATGAAGAAGCTAAAGGCTTAATTAATTCTCCGCCCTGATGTTCAAAATGTTCCGCGATAAAACTTTTATCTACTTGTTCGATTAATATATAAAGCCCACGGTACTTGTCATTAATAAAAAGCCGTGCAAAAGAAGTGCGGGGAGCATGTAAACCTGCATCGCGAAAAATTTTATAGGCAATTGTATTTCGCAGCATGCTTGGGTCAGGAAATTCATTCGATAAATTAAGCGATCTCAATCCTTGGAAAAGCCTGCCTTTTACAAATTCGTTAAAATCAATCTTCATCGGTTTTTTATCGCCGGGGATAGAAAAAGAGAAGTTGCTTTTTAGTTTTACTCCGATGCTATCGAGAGTTACTCCATCTATTATAACATCAGCAAGTATTAAATCCTGTCCAAATACATCGGAATCATGAAATTGTTCGTATTTTGAAATAAGAGTATCCCAATATTTAATTTGTTTAAAATGCATTCGCACTTCATGAATTGTATCTAATTCAAAGATGGAGAGAGGAGTATTTGACTTTGAAATGCATGTCAGACAAATAAAAAGAATTATCAAAAACGGCAGTCGCATTTTCAGGATATGTTTAAGTGGTTATATAATCATTGGGGGTTAAAGATAGTAAACCTAAAATTCGCTAATTTTTATACCTTTTAGCATAAAAATTACCAATTGTGATAATTTTCCGAAGTCATTCTTGTGTTCAAAATGAATTTCCGGAAAGTTGTAAATAGAAAACAGGGCCGAGCTTAAAAAAAGGGATATTTTTGTACCTTGTCTCACCTAAATATTTCCCAATCCTACTCATCACAAATTATTAAAGTTCTTCCCTTAATTGGAAGCATTGGAAATTAATTTAACAAATTGAAAACATTCTATGCAAAATTAATCCGGAAGGTTGCAGCTTTCCTTATCCTATCATTTGCTGCAACTCAATCTGTATTTTCTGTTCCCGTTGCAACTGCCTCTGCTTTTTTCGGTGCATGTTCTGATTCAGCCATAGTTACGGAAACCATGCCCGTCAGTTGTTTTAGGGGAAATGATGGATCTGCATCGGTAACAGTTTATAACGCTTTTATTCCTTTAACCTGGTATCTGGATACTGTACTTAATGCCGGAACTGATTCGATAATATCCTTTGCCGGACTTTCTGCCGGAAATTATACTGCTTATTATACGGATGCTTTCGGTTGTTCAGACAGCATTTCATTTACTATCGGATCTCCTGCAGGTCCACTTTCAGCTGATTCATGCACACATCAGAATGTCTCCTGTTATGGCGCAAATAATGGTGCATTAAATGCTGGAACAATTTCAAATGCTGTTGGACCTGTAATTTATCTTTGGCAAAACAGCAACGGTGATACGATTAGTGTTTCTTCTCATGTAACATCACTTCCGCCCGGAATTTACAATCTGACGATTTCTGATAACTGCGGTACAGCAACATGTTCACAAACTATTACTCAACCCGCTGCGATGGGAATGACTGCATGTTCACACACAAATGTTTCTTGTTTCGGTGGCAGCGACGGTACATTATCTGCCGGGCTAATCACTAATTCAATTGGTGTCATTTCTTATTCATGGAAAAATAGCAGCAATGTATTAGTAGGAACTACTGCAAATATTTCTAATCTCGCTGCAGGAACATATTTTCTCACTGTAACTGATTCTTGCGGATCATTAACTTGCACAAGGTTAATTACCCAACCTCTTGCTCTATCGATGACATCATGTACTTATACCAATGTAAATTGTATTGGTGGAAATTCAGGAAGTGTATCTGCAGGAGTTGTCAGCAATGCAATCGGAATTGTACAATATAGCTGGATCAATAGCAGTAATATTGTAGTCGGAACTAATGCGTCTGTATCCAGTCTCCCTATAGGAACATATACACTTACAATAAATGATTCATGCGGATCTATAACCTGTTCAGTAACGATAAGTCAGATTGCCGGAATGGCCATGACTGCCTGTTCGAAAACAGATGTGAATTGTGGAGGTGCAAGTACAGGAAGTGTATCAGCAGGAGTTGTCAGCAATGCAATCGGAATTGTACAATATAGCT
>JANPNV010000121.1:0-12003 GCA_031427625.1 Bacteroidota bacterium | reverse complement strand
GAGCATAAACAGAAAAATTATCGCAGTGATTCTTTTAAAAAACCTCAAACCTTTTTGTTTTTAATTATTAATATTTTCGCAAGTAACCCAATTAATATTTCTGCCGGATTAACGCTACATTATCTATTTGCTACTTCTTTTTCATTTGAGACGCAAAAGGGTTTCAATTTACTTAAAAAATTGATAAATAGAAGATAAAAATCACCAACAAGCCTCATATATTGGGCGACGCTCGCTTTTATGCAGTAAAATGGAAAAATGACATGCCATCCACTCCTGAAAATGGGTGAAAATTTCATCTGGTCTCTTAAATAACCCAACCATAACCCATGGTAACAATGGCTTTCGGGCTATCAGCCCACCTATGTTAAATGGTCTGGAAAAATTTGTTTTTGAAGTTTAAATTTTCTGGCTCCCACATTAATCCATAATAAACTCTCGGCTTGCAAAATACTTACCGAACATGTCGGCAAGTCGTTGGGCATGGTGCCGGTTAGAAAAGAAACCATATTAGATATTGCTGGATTGTGTGCAAAAATGGCAATCGAATTTAGTGACTCGTCAAATCCTGCAATAAGATTCATATAATCTTCTGGCTCTGCTTCGTAAAGCTCTTTTGCGACTACTATTTTTGAAGGATCAATATTCTGTGTGGCTGCAAAAATAAGCGCAGTGGAATAGGCTCTCACCGCCGGACTGGAAATTATTTCATCAATTACTATGTTCTCTTTGATCAAACTATTACTCACGAGCTGCGCATCTTTATAGCCCCTATCACTCAATGGTCTTTCGATATCATTTATTCCGGATACAGACGAATCCGATTTAGCGTGCCTCACAAGTATTAATTGTTTCATTTGTCAAATGTACTTCATGTTTTAATCTGATAATATTAATTTATTTTCTTCTTAATATTCAAACCGAAACAACCGAATATTTTTACATCATTAAAAAAATAAAAATGTCCGGGACAAAAAAACTTTCAAAAGAAATGAAAAAACTCCTTCATAATCGTGGTGTCATGTTGGATGCATATTATTTCAATTTAATTGAAGATGAAAACAGTGAACACAAATTTAAAGGTATTGGCCTTTTTAAAAAACAAGAATGTCGTCTAAAAAAACAATCATCGTTTCACTTCTTTTTCAGATTAAGAAAAAGTTTGTTGGATGATTGATATGTAAAATATTAATCACCTCTCTGTAAATTGGTAAATTGATTGTTATTTCATTGGATGATTTTCATCTTACATGTTTATCAACTATAATGCTTTAATAAAATATTTGTCAGTGAGAAATTACCAACATCAATGAGCTCACTAAAATGATTACCCATAAAATAACACCCTGAAGAAGCGGCCGGAATCCTACAGCTTTTAACTTGGCCGGCGTTATTCCCATCCCAATCAGGAAAAGCGTGAGACTAAATCCAATTTTTGAAAACGTTAATACACGGCTACCGAATTCATCTGGTAAATGCAGGTAAGTATTGATGATTGATGCGACAACAAAAAATATAATAAACCACGGAAAAGCAGACACCCTACTTTGTTTTTTAAAAATTACCGAGGTAATAATCGCTAATGGAATTATCCAAAGTGCGCGCGCAAGTTTTATGGTGGTGGCAGTCATCAATGCCTCATTTCCATAGTGTGCGGCCGCACCAACAACAGAACTAGTATCATGAATAGCAATCGCTGCCCATATTCCAAACTGCTCCTGCGACAAATTAAAATGATGGCCGATTGCCGGAAAAATAAAAAGGGCAACGGCATTAAGAATAAAAACAGTTCCAATAGAAACAGAAACATCGTTCTCGTCAGCTTCTACAACCTGACTTATTGCCGCAATTGCACTGCCTCCGCATATTGCCGTTCCTACACTTATCAAATAGGATATAAGTCTGTCAACCTTAAGAAGTTTTCCAATAATAAACCCAAGACCAATTGCCGTTCCTATTGTAAGTAGTGTGAATACAAAACCATCTTTTCCGGCCTCCATCACTTTCGTGAAATTCATTCCAAAGCCAAGACCAATAATCGAAAACTGCAGCAAATATTTTGTTACTGTTTTTGTTAATTGCGGATATGGATTTCCAAAAATCAAAACACCCAACAAACCCATTATAAGCGCAGCGGTAGGTGGCAGCTGGAAAATTATTATTGAAAGAAGCAGCGCGCCCATTAATATTTTTCCCCCTAAGGCCGGCCGCAAGATCTCTCTCTTATTCATATTCATCGCGGCGAAAGGTCTGTATTTTTTTGATGTAAATTGTTCTTTAATGCTGTTTTCAATCAATCATTATTATAATTTAATTAATAATTATACATTTCGTGACTTTATAAAAATAGTGGGATCGCCGAAACCCAAAAAGAGTAGGCAAAACTTAAATCCATTTAAAATGAAAAAGGTTATTCTATGTTTAATCGCAATGGCCGGCGTGGCCACTGCACCATTCACTACTCAGGCCCAGGTAAGCACCACTCAACAAACAACTGATGAAATTATAGGCATCGTAAAAGCGCAATGGGCATCCGAAATGGCAGACCCGAACAATGTTGCCGAACAGTTTAAAAACATTTCAGATGAGTACACAGAATTCAACTCTGACTATTCAACGAGGTTAGAGGGAAAAGCGATTTCTATGAGATTAGCAGAGGCTACAGGCAAAGACCCTGGTCGTAATATGGCCGCAGAAATGCTAAACCCCAAGGTTCAGGTTTATGGCGACGTTGCCATACTTTCTTATAATTATGCCGGAGTAATGAAAAACAAAGACGGCGAAATGAAGCCGATTCGCGCTAAATCAACTCGCGTTTATGCAAAACAAGCCGGCAAATGGAAGTTAGTTCATGCAAATTTTGCATCTGACCCAATGCCAAATTAGTAAAATTAAATTTTCATAAAACTTATTATGTTCCTAAAGAGCGGCTTATGCCGCTCTTTTTGTTTTATTGAGGTTAGCGAGACATGCCCCTTAAAAATCCTTTTGCTACTCGGCTACAAATCCGATTTATTACCTTTGAGCTATGCTTGTAAAACAAATTTATACCAGCTGTCTCGCCGAAGCAGCTTATTACATTGAGTCTAATGGTGAAGCCGCAATTGTGGATCCTATCCGCGAAATTGAACCCTATCTTGAACTTGCAAAATCACGAGGGACAAAAATCAAATATGTTTTTGAAACCCATTTTCATGCAGACTTTGTTTCCGGACATATCGATCTGGCAAAAAAAACGGGTGCAACAATTGTTTTTGGCCCGCTTGCGGAAACAGAATATGATGTTCATAACGCCGTTGATGGTGAAGAGTTCAAAATTGGAGCCGTTACACTAAGAGCATTACACACACCGGGACACACACCGGAATCAACATGCTACCTTCTTCTCGATGAAAGTTTTCAAGAGTATTGCATATTTACTGGCGACACTCTTTTTGTAGGCGATGTAGGAAGACCAGATTTACTCGATGGAAAAATGACAAGCGAAGAACTAGCAGGAATGCTTTATGATTCTTTGAATAATAAAATCAAAAATCTACCCGAAGAAGTTATTGTTTACCCTGCTCACGGACCGGGTTCATCTTGCGGAAAAAATATAGGCAAGGAAACATGGAGCACCATCGGACAACAGAAAAAAACAAATTATGCGCTTGGAAACATGAGCAAAATTGAGTTTATAAAAGCCATTACCGAAGGACTGCTCGCTCCTCCTGCGTATTTTTTCGACGATGCTCGCATCAACAAACAGGGGTATGAAGAAATAACTTCAGTAATCATTAGAAACAACAAGCCTTTGAGCGTTGCTGATTTCAAAAAGGAAGTTGCAAACGGTTCACTGATACTAGATACAAGGGGTTCCGGTGAATTCGAAAAAGGTTTTATCAAAGGTTCAATTAATGTCGGCCTAGACGGAATGTTTGCCATCTGGGTGGGAACTATCATAGATATCAATAAATCTCTTGTCATAGTCTGCGAACTAGGAAAGGAAGAAGAAAGCGTATTGCGATTAGCTCGCGTGGGATTCGAAAATGTTCGCGGTGTACTCGGTGACGGAATAGATTCCTGGAAAAAGGCCGGCCTTCCATTAGAAACTATTGCATCTATAGATCCCGTCGATTTTTCTGAGCGCGTTAGGTCGGGAGCAAAAGTTCTCGACGTAAGAAAATTTACAGAGACTGATAATGGTCATGTTAAAAACGCATCCATAATTCCTCTTGCCGACCTTCAAAAAAACACTGACGCCCTCGACAAAAATGAAACATTGTATATTCATTGTGCCGGTGGATACCGATCTATGATTGCCTCTTCAATTCTAAAAGCGGATGGGTTCAATAAAATTGTGAATGTTCATTATGGCTGGAATAAAATAAAAGACACGGATATTCCCATTGAAACGGGTAGCCCGGCGAATATTTTAAATAATTAATGATGCATCCTGAATTTCAAAAAATCATTTCTTCTTCGCCCGCTGTACTTGTCGATTTTTATGCCGACTGGTGCGCACCATGTAAAATGGTTGTGCCCATTCTTAATGATGTAGTGGGCCACTTTAAAGGAGAGTTAATGTTGCATAAGATCGATATTGATACTCATGGTGAATTAGCAAAATCACTTTTTATATTAAGTGTGCCAACGCTAATGCTGTTTCGCGATGGCGTAGAGGTCTGGAGAATGCGCGGCTTTGATATTGCGCCTAATCTGGTTAAAACGATATCCGATCATTTAAATCTGACCGTATAACTCCGGACACCGAATTTGACTATTACAGCTTAAAAAAAAATTACAAAAAAAACCGGCGCCAAAATCCAGCGTCGGTTTTCACACACCATTTTATTTTATCGTTACCTCAACACATAACTTCCTGCACCGCTTAGGTTTCCATCTACATACACTTCAATAAGGTATGTTCCCGGAGGGAATTTTTTATCTTCCTGCTCTTCGAAATTCATGCATATGTTTTGTTTCGCTCCCGTGAAAGTAAATGGTGTTGATGACGCATACATTACCTCTTCTCCAGTCGATGTCTTGAAGACATTAGACCCCGTACTCTTGTTGCCAATCGGCTTTCCTCCCGGCTCTGTTATTTTCAGATACAGTGTCTTCTCCCCGGTCTTTGTAATTTTATTGTCAAGCACATTGAAACAAACCTCAAGTTTGTGTGTTCGCTTCGCAAGTGCCGTCTCAACATACTTTCCATTCCCCCTTCGTTTATATGAGTGTATAACCAGATATTCTGATTTCAGCACAGACGCTGTCGCAACTGTTGTTTCAAGATTTTTTGATAATGACTCTACATTACTTGTAAGCTGCTCTTTATCCGACTGAAGTTGTTTATTGGCCATCAGTAAGGAATCTATTCTTCCAAGATATTCATCGCGCAACATCTGAAGATCAGTTAGCTGCTGCCTCATTTTTTCATTCAGCGTTTTTAGGTTCTTTTCGTTCGAGCCGATTGCTTTTATTTTTTTCGACTGCTCATCAATTTTCGCCTGAGCTTCGTTGAGAAGGCTATCCAGATTTGCAGATATGCCGCGGTATTTTTCGAGTTCCGATTTGGTGTCAGACAGCTCCCGCTCTACATTCACACGTTCAACAACAAGCGTATCGACCTTTTGCTCATATGTGTTTACTGCCGTTGTATGATTCCTCCACTGATAGACATTCAGCGCCACAGATAAAAGCAGCAAAATAATCCAAAGCATCCCGCCGCGCTTCTTGTCATTGTTTTGATTTTCCATTGATTTGTTATTGATTAATTTTAACTATTTGTGGTAAAATTATAATAGGCCGCTTAATGTGTCTGCACCCTCAACAAAAGTTATGAACGGTTTTTTCACCATTATTAAGTTCCGGACAAAATCAACGGCCAATTACCCACGATTCATCCGAATCCAACCATCTGGACTTTATGATTAAAGCCCATAACTAATTAACCACCTTTTTTATTTTGATAATTAATTTATTAATCGGTATTATAAGTTGAATGAGGATATTACTTTTATAACATCATAAATTGGGGGGATTGTAAATTTTATTAAACAAGTAAATGAGCAAAAAGAAAAAAGAAGATGATGCCCTCAGGGCCTTTTTAATTAGTGAAGTATATAAGGCATTTAACAAGCATCCAAACAGAACATTTAATTACAAACAACTTGTTCGCACAATAAAGCTGGAGGTCGAGGGGTTTGTTGCAAAGCATCCTGATGCTATCATCGATGCAGAAAAACTTAATGGTGGATTGAAAAAAGAGATCCAGTTTATATTATCTGAATTAGCTGATAAGGGTGATGTTCTCGAAATAGATTTTGGTAAATTCAAACTGAAGCCCCAGCACGCTTACATGGAAGGTGTCATTGACATCACATCAAGTGGCGCCGCCTATATTCTCAGTGAAACTAACGAAGACGATATTTATATCGCTCCAAAAAATGTTAAGAATGCGCTTAATGGTGATAGGGTAAAAATTTACCTGTATGCCAGACATAAAAATAAAAGACTCGAGGGTGAAGTAGCCGAAATAGTCACTCGTGCTAAAACCGAGTTTGCCGGAATTGTACAGCTTTCAGACAAATACGCCTTCGTTGTTCCCGATAGTAATAAAATGTTTGTCGACATTTTTATTCCACAAAACCTCATCAACAATGCACAACATGGCCAAAAAGTTATCGCCGAAATTTCCGATTGGCCCAAGGGTACGAAAAACCCTATCGGAAAAATAACCAAGCTACTTGGTTGGCCTGGCGAAAACGATGTGGAAATGAATTCCATTCTCGCCGAATACGGATTTCCACTCGACTTCCCCAAACGCGTCGAAGATGAATCAAGCCAAATCCCCGAAGCCATTCCGCGTGATGAAATAAAATCCAGACGTGATTTCAGAAACATTCCAACATTTACTATCGATCCGGCAGACGCAAAAGATTTTGACGATGCCCTCTCCATTCAAAAGCTTGAAAACGGCAACTGGGAAATTGGCGTTCACATTGCCGATGTATCCTACTATGTGAGGCCAAACACACTACTCGATAAAGAAGCTTATTTCAGAGCAACTTCCGTGTACCTCGTCGACCGCGTTATTCCTATGCTTCCTGAAAAATTATCGAATGGCGTTTGCTCATTGCGTCCGAAAGAAGACAAACTTTGCTTTTCGTCTGTCTTCGAAATGAACGACAATGCAATTGTCGTAAATCGATGGTTTGGCAAAACCATTATTCATAGTAATAACCGTTTCAGCTATGAACAAGCACAGGAGGTAATCGAAACAGGAAACGGACAAATGTCATCCGAAATATTAACATTAAATACACTGGCTAAAATTCTCCGGGCCGAACGATTTCGTGCAGGCGCTATCGCATTCGAAAAAGTTGAAGTCCGGTTTCGTCTCGATGAAAAAGGTAAACCACTTGGTGTTTACCTGAAGGAAAGCAAGGATGCGAATAAACTGATCGAAGAATTTATGTTACTCGCCAACCGATCTGTTGCAGAATTTGTCGGGAAAAAACATTCAATAATTTCTGAAGGGAAAGGAAAAAAGAAGGGGGGTGAGGAAACAATGCTGGTCGAGAAAAAACCCTTCGTCTATAGGGTGCACGATAGTCCAGTGACCGATAGACTCGAAAGTTTTGCCGCCTTCGCATCCAAATGGGGGTACAAAATTAAACTGGGCAACGATAAAGAAATTGCCGGATCACTCAATGGTCTTATGAAAGACCTTAAAGGAAAGAAAGAACAAAATGTTCTCGAACAGCTTGCTGTGCGAACAATGTCAAAGGCAATATATACGACAGAAAATGTGGGTCATTATGGACTCGCCTTCGATTACTACACTCATTTCACCTCACCCATTCGCCGATACCCCGACATACTTGTGCATCGCCTTCTCGAATTTTATCTCGAAGGAAAATCGGGAGTCGATAAAAGTTTGCTCGAAGAACAATGCAAGCACAGTACACAAATGGAAATAAAGGCTTCTGAAGCGGAGAGAGCGTCTATCAAATATAAACAGGTGGAATTTCTTCAGGATAAAATCGGCGAGAGCTTCGATGGACTCATCTCCGGCGTTACAGAGTGGGGGTTGTATGTCGAAATTATCGAAAACAAATGCGAGGGCATGATTCGTCTCCGAGACCTGGACGATGACTTTTATGAATTCGACGATACAAATTATTGCGTGATCGGTTCTCGAACAAAAAACAAATATACACTTGGGGATCTGGTAAGGGTGCAGGTAATGCGCTGCGACTTGCTAAGAAAACAAATTGATCTAAGAATTATTAACGGTGGTGATTTAAATGTTAGAAAAACACAGGAAAGAAAACGTGAAGCGACAACAGTAAATAGAGGAAGTGGTGCCAAGAGAAACAAGCCCGGTCAAAACAAAAATTTTCGTAAAAGATTTTAACACTAATTATAAAACCCGCTAAACAATTATTAATTATGGAAAATAACCTCGACAATCCAAGTACATTTTCATTGCCGCTTACACTCGACAAGGAATCACTTACTTATCTGGAAGAAACAAGAAGGTGGGCAAACTTTCTCGCCATCATGGGCTTCATCGGACTTGGCCTCCTCGTATTAATCGGTTTGTTTATGGGAACATTTATGGGAGCGATGATGTCTCAGGCCGGAAGTCCGGTTCCTATGCAGTTCTTTTCTATATGGTTTTTTGCCATAGCCCTGATTTATTTTTTTCCAATACTCTACCTCTATCGTTTTGCGCGTAACTTAAAAATAGCTATTCATGAAATGAATCAGGAAAAATTAAATTCGTCTCTCTCAAATCTGAAATCACTATTCAAATTCATGGGAATAGTAACCATCATCGTCCTTTCAATCTATGTGATTATTTTACTTACGGCAGGGCTTACGGGACTTTTCAGAAACATGTGATAAGATCATAAAAAAGCCCCCACGTAATATATGCGGGGGCTTTTTTGTATTTTGTATTGTGTCGTTTTAATTTCCCGGCACATCACCCGGGGGAACATCTTCGTTATCTATTTTTTTCTCAGTACCATTGCTGTAAGTAACTTTTACGATTTCCACGCCGTTCTCATCAAACACCTTCCATTCGCCATCGGGCAAACCCAAACGATAACTTCTTTGTTCACGAAGCCGGCCATTTGGCCAGTAATATTTATGTAGTCCGGTCTCTTGTCCGTCGACATATTCGCCCTCAAATGCTAATCCGCCCCCGAGAAAATACTGCTTCCATGCACCGTCTTCTTTTCCTTCAATAAAATCTCCCTGAGCAATATATTCACCGATTCTGAATTTCCAGTGACCATCTTGTTTTCCGTCAACGTAATTTCCCTCTGCCATAACACTGCCGTCATCATCATATTCTTTCATCGGCCCCTCTTCCTTTCCGGTTTTATACGTCTCTTCGCGACGCAATTCTCCATTTGGGTAATACCATTTCCATGGCCCGTTTGGTTTTCCTTTTATATAAGCACCAACTTGTTCGTTAGAGTCATTCTCAAACGAAAACAACCAAACACCCTCTCTGTTACCATCGATATAATTTCCAGACGCCCTAAGATGTCCGCTCTCATAAAACTCCCTCCACCCTCCTTGTTCGCGCCCCTGGTTGTCCATTCTCCCTTGTCTTAATAATCTTCCACCAGAATATACTTTTGCGCTATCAATATTTCCACTCTCATCGTACTTGCGAAAAACTCCTTCGGGAACACCCTTTTTAAACGTGCCAACTATTTTAGTTGCTCCTGTTGGATAATAGTTTCTTTTTATTTCAAACTTTTCTTTTTCCTGTGCCTGAGAAATTATCAATTCACCTCTTCTGTATTCTTCCTTTTTAATTACTCTTCCATCTAATGAATACTCTTTGAAAATTCCATCTTTCAGATCATCTCTATATGTGCCTTCATGATTTACCTGATCGCTATCATAATAATCGCGATACAAACCCTGCTTCATTCCATTCCTGTCAAGTCTGTTAATTTTTTCTTCTTTCTGAAAATAACCATTCTTATAGTGGGTTACGGTTATAAGCAAACCTTCATTGTTATATTCTCTTGCGAGACCATTCTCAACACCCGAAGAATATGGAATTGATTTTAATAATTTTCCTTCGTCATTATATAATTTAAGTAAGCCATTCCGTACACTTAATGAATCGTTTTCTTCACTCTGTAAAATTCCATTTTCGGAATAGTTTTTTTGTAGGCCGTGCTTTAAACCTTCGCGGTAATTATATTCTGCCGTCGTATAGCCCGAGTCATTAAAAAATTTCCACGGTCCGTCGAGCTTAAAGTTCTTTCGGTTTCCCTCCGACTTTATTTTTCCGTTTTCAAAATAACTTTTCCAGTAGCCGTCCGGCTTTCCTTTAACAAGCGTTCCTTCACTCGAAATACTACCACCCGGATAATAAAACTTAGTATAACCCGATGAGTCACCCGATATTTTGTTAACCGATTCCTGCGCTCGTAACGTATGAGTGAAACAAAAAACAAATAAAAATGAAACGATTAAAATTATCTTTCTAAAGACCATACCGCTTAGATATATCAAGCATTCTTTTTATTGGTAGAAGCGCCCTTAAACGAACATCTTCGGAAAGTGTAAGTTCGGGTAATTCGTATTTCAGACAAAGATATAATTTCTCGAGTGTGTTTAGTTTCATATGCGGACAATCATTACAGGCACAGGCATTATTTGGCGGAGCGGGAATAAAGGTTTTATCGGGTGAGGTCAGAATCATCTGGTGCAGTATTCCAGACTCCGTAGCAACGATGAACTCTTTTTGCTTACTCGTCTTAGTAAAATTCAGAAGTCCTGTCGTAGAGCCTATAAAATCTGCTATATCAAGCACGGGTTGTTCGCATTCCGGGTGGGCAATAAGCAATGCATTTGGATGTCTTGATTTTAACTTGGTGATTTTCTCAAGCGAAAATATTTCATGAACCATGCATGCGCCATCCCAGAGAATCATATCTCTCCCTGTTTTCTTAATGATGTAACGACCCAAATTTTTATCAGGTGCGAATATAATTGGTTGGGATTCGGGAACACTATTTACAATGTGAGCCGCACTGGAAGAGGTACAAATTATGTCACTCATCGCTTTTATGTCTGCCGAACAGTTGATGTATGAAATTACTATGTGATCGGGGTGTAACGCCTTAAAAGCTGCGAATTCTTTGGGTTGACAACCATCTGCCAGCGAGCAGCCGGCACGTAAATCGGGAAGAACAACTTTTTTTCCGGGATTAAGAATCTTTGCGGTTTCAGCCATAAAATGAACACCGGCGAATGCAATAATCGAAGCGTTGGTTTTCTCAGCCTGCTGTGCAAGCCCAAGACTGTCGCCAATAAAATCTGCAACGTCCTGTATGTCTGCATCCTGGTAGTAATGGGCGAGTATGATTGCATTTTTTTCCTGTTTGAGCTGCGCAATCTCGGCAAATAAATCGAGCGTTGGGTCAATCTCCATTTCAAGCCAGCCTCGTTTTTTTATTTCAACATCATTCATAATAGTAATATATCTTTTTAATATTAAAATTTTATACTATATATATTAGCCTGTTCATACTGTTGGTAATTGACCTCCTTAAAATTTGACTTCCCGTTTATACACAAAAGAGGATGAGTAATAAACATAGGTAATAATTACAAATTGCTGATAAGGAATATCTTCATGATGTTATACACAATAGTGTATGAGATGATGAATGGTAACTTTTTTTTATTTTTTGGTTAACAAAGTATGGTTTTATGTGCGTAAGTATTTTTTTGAAATTATAACAATTGCTTGCATTTGCTGATTTAATGTGTAAGCAGAAATGTTAATTAACAATGCAAGGTTTTCTTCTTAGATGTTTAGAACAGAAATATATATTTCACACAAATTTACTGTTAATAAACTCTTTTGCATTCGCTTTATTATCAGGGTGATATTTTATGCTGTTTAATGAATGTTGAAAACAATTTAAGTACATTTGTTTCAACCAATTAAAGGTGGAAAAGATGAGCAAAGCCCGT
>JANPNV010000120.1:0-9678 GCA_031427625.1 Bacteroidota bacterium | reverse complement strand
TAATTCTTCGAACAGCCAACCCTTCAAATCGAACAATACCCTTTCACCAGGAACATAAAAATCTTCCAGGTCGATGGTGACTAATCCGCTTTGAGATACCTTATTAATAATTTCCATTGTGATTCTATCTTAATGCCGATTTCAATATGGCATTTTTACCACATTCCTAATTCAAGCTTCGCTTCTTCGCTCATCATCTCTTTTTCCCATGGGGGATCGAAGGTGATTTCTACTTTTGCATTGTTGACGTCGGCTATACTTTTTATTTTTTGCTCTACTTCTACCGGCAGTGTTTCAGCAACCGGACAGGCAGGTGAGGTAAGAGTCATTTTAACATGTACATCATTTCCTTCCAGTAGATTAATTTCATAGATGAGTCCGAGTTCGTATATATCAACAGGAATCTCTGGATCATAACATGATTTCAAAACGTCGATGACGCGTTGGCGTAATGGTTGAACGATTTCTTTATTGCCTGTGTTTTTTATTTCTGTCATGCTGATTGTTGCGATTGAACTCCCAATGCATAAAGTTTCATTTGTTTAATCATCGATGCTAATCCGTTTGCTCTTGTTACTGCTATATGCTGACGAAGGCCGATGGCGTCAATGAATTTTAATTGTGTCTCAACAATGTCTTCCGGTTTTTGTCCAGATAACACACGGATGAGCAAACCAATTTCGCCTTTCACAAAAACAGAATCGCTGTCAGCTTCAAAAAAGACTCGTCCGTCTTTTCCATAAGCGTTAAGCCACACACTGCTTTGACAACCTTTTATTTTATTCTCATCAATCTTATATTTATCATCAAGAGCAGGAAGTTTTTGTCCGAGCTCGATGATGTAATGATACTTCTCAGTCCATTCGTCGAACAATTCGAACTCTTCAATAATTTCTTTTTCTGTCTCTTCGATATTCATGATCATCTTTTCAGAAAACTAATTGCCTTTGTTACTCCGTCGAGAAATAAATCCACTTCTTCAATCGTATTATAAAACAGGAATGATGCGCGAATTGTTCCGGGAATTCCGAGACGTGTCATGACGGGTTCTGTACAATGATGTCCTGTTCGTACGGCGATGCCAAGTGTATCGAGATACATACCGGCATCCAATGCATTTACTCCTTCGATGATGAATGATACTACAGAAGCTTTTTCTTTTGCCGTTCCAATCAATCTGACTCCATCGATTTTACTCAGTCCGGCTTCTGCATGATGTAACAGATCCTGTTCATGACTGAATGCTGCATCACGATCCATATTATTCAGATAATCGATTGCGGCACCCATGCCAATTACTCCGGCAATATCAGGAGTCCCCGCTTCAAACTTAAATGGTATTTCATTCCAAGTTGTTTTCTCGAATGAAACGCTTTGAATCATTTCTCCTCCGCCCTGATAAGGAGGCATATCTTCTAGAAGTTTTTCTTTACCGTATACAACGCCTGCTCCTGTTGGACCAAGCATTTTATGAGCCGAGAATGCGAGGAAATCGCAGTCGAGATCCTGAACGTCAATCACCTCATGAATAATTGCCTGAGCTGCATCAACCATAACAGGAATATTTAACTGATGCGCTTTGCGGATGATTTCCTTTGCGGGATTTATTGTTCCGAGTGAATTAGAGACAAGTGTTATGCTGACAAACTTAACTTTACTTGAAAGCATTTTTTCAAATTCTTCCATTAAAAGTTCGCCGGCATCTGTCATTGGAATAACTTTCAGCGTTGCTCCTTTTTCCTCACACAATAACTGCCATGGCACAATGTTACTGTGATGCTCCATAGCAGTGATGATTATCTCATCTCCTGTCTTAATATTTTTTCTGCCATAAGAAGAAGCTACAAGGTTGATTCCTTCTGTCGTTCCTCTTACGAAAATTATTTCGCGTTCTGATGATGCATTAATAAAGTCACGCACCTTCAAACGGACATCATCAAATTCTTTAGATGCTTTCGCGCTGAGGTAATGAACGCCACGATGTATGTTTGAGTTGGTTGATGAGTAATAACGATTCATCGTATCGATAACCTGCTGCGGCTTCTGTGAAGTTGCGGCATTATCGAAATAAACAAGATGCTTGTTGTGTGCCTTTACCGAGAGTATAGGAAAATCGTTCCTGATTTTTTCAAGAGCGACTTTACTTAATGAACTTTGCCTGTGAAGGACTTTTTCCATTACTCACTTCCTTTCTTAAGTCTGGAATGAATGAGATCTTTTATTTTTTCTCTCTGCGAAACGATGGTAATTCTATCGAGTATCTCTTCAGCGAACGCCGATGTAAGTAACGCTCTTGATTCATTTTCGCTGATTCCGCGCGAGCGAAGATAAAACATTGCTTCCGGATCGAGCTGACCTGTAGTAGCGCCGTGACTACACTTTACATCGTCAGCATAAATTTCAAGTTGCGGTTTCGAATTAACGGAGGCCTCATCAGAAAGTAAAATATTTTTATTCGACTGATATGCATTTGTTTTCTGAGCATCGCGTCGAACATAAATTCTTCCGTTGAAGATACCATGAGATTTATCATCAAGAACTCCTTTATACAATTCGTTGCTGTAGCAATTAGGACTAGCATGATCAACAAAGGAATGGTTATCGACATGAGTCTCACCATTCGTCACCATCAATCCATTAAGATGTGCGGAACCATTTTCTTTTAGCAATTCGATCCGGAGATTGTTTCTTACAATTTTTCCGCCCGATGTAATGGTATGCATATTTAAGACTGAGTCTCTCTGCAAAAACGCACTGGTATAATCGATGTGAAAATCATTATTATTTTCTGATTCATTCTTACAGAATTCTACAGAAGCATTGTCGTGAATGAACATTTCAGTAACAGAATTACAAAATGAAGATTCTGCTGAATCCATCGAGTAATAACTTTCCGATATTTTCAACGAGCTTCCGTTTTCCGCAACGACGAGATTTCTTGGATAGGAAACTGTTGGCGATTTTCGCGCATCGTTTACGAATAGTAAGTGTATTGACTGATCTGAAGTGAATTTTTTATCGGCATAAATAAATGCGCCCTGATGAAACATGGCCGTATTTAATGCGACGAAGCTTTCATTCTTATGATGAGCGATTTTCCCGAGATGATTTACTACTGCATGATGAGTTGAGAATTCGCTGATGTCGCCTACAGTTAATCCTGCCGGAATATTTTCAATGTGAGAAAGCTTCTTATTAAATATTCCATTCTCGAATACAAGAAGAATCGACTTGGCGTCTTCCGGTAAGAAATATTTTATATCGTTGACTGACAGTCCCGGTTCGCCGGCCTGGTTAAATTTACTTTTTAAAATACCGGCAACGTTGGTGTACTTCCACTCCTCATTCTTCGTAGTTGGAAATCCCAGCTTCTCGAAGTTAGTTAATGCCTGCTTCTTCAATTCCAGCAATTGCGGAATAATTTTACTCTCCCCCTCTTGAAATTGTCTGAGGTAATCAGTGTTCGATGTTTCTACTCCCTGCGATTTCATCTCTTAGATTTTTGCTCCTTCCGCAACTTCTTCTTTTATCCAATCGTATCCTTTTTCTTCCAGCTCAAATGCAAGATCCTTATTGCCTGATTTCACTATGCGCCCGTTATAGAGAACGTGAACAAAATCAGGAACGATGTAATCGAGCAGTCGCTGATAGTGAGTAATCACAACAAACGAGCGTTCTTTATTTCTAAGTGCATTTACTCCATTAGCTACGACACGCAATGCGTCGATGTCTAGTCCTGAATCAGTTTCATCTAATATTGCCAATTGTGGTTCGAGCATGGCCATCTGAAAAATTTCATTTCTTTTTTTCTCGCCACCGCTGAATCCTTCATTGACAGAACGCTGCGTCATTGCCTTATCAATTTCAACAAGCTTCATTTTCTCACGCATCAGGATGAGAAAATCTTTTGAGTCGAGCGGTTGGAGATTTTTTGACTTCCTTATTTCGTTTAATGCTGTCTTCAGAAAGTTTGCATTTGTCACGCCCGGAATTTCGACCGGATACTGAAAAGCAAGGAACATTCCCTGACGTGCGCGATCTTCGGGTGAAAGATCAAGCAAATCTTTTCCGTTGAAGAGAACTTCGCCACCGGTAACTTCATATTCGTCGCGGCCAGCGAGAACTGATGCCAGCGTACTTTTTCCGGAACCGTTCGGGCCCATGATTGCATGCACTTCTCCTGGCTTAACAGTTAATGTAATGCCGTTCAGAATATCTTTATCTTCTACTCTTGCTTTAAGATTTTTTATCTCAAGTAAACTCATTGTCTGTTTTGTTATTTGATTTTTTTATCCAACGCTGCCTTCAAGTGAAACTGCTAAAAGTTTTTGCGCCTCAACAGCAAATTCCATCGGAAGCTGGTTGAACACTTCTTTGCAATATCCGTTCACAATAAGTCCGATTGCATCTTCGGTGGAGATTCCTCTCTGGTTACAATAGAATATTTTATCTTCTCCGACTTTAGAGGTAGTTGCCTCATGTTCGATGATAGCAGTCTTATTGCTGACTTCGAGATATGGAAAAGTATGTGCGCCGCATTTATCTCCAAGAAGAAGAGAATCACATTGCGAAAAATTCCGTGCATTATCTGCCTTCTTCGATATCTTCACTAAACCACGGTAGCTGTTATTGCTAAATCCGCCCGAAATTCCTTTTGATATGATTGTACTTTTCGTATTCTTTCCGAGGTGAATCATCTTCGTTCCCGTGTCAGCCTGCTGATAATTATTTGTTACCGCAACACTGTAGAATTCACCGATAGAATTATCTCCCTTCAGAATCACACTTGGATATTTCCACGTGATTGCTGAACCTGTTTCTACCTGCGTCCAGGAGATGCGTGAATTATTTCCGGCACAAATTCCACGCTTCGTAACGAAATTATAAATACCACCTTTTCCGTTTTTATCGCCCGGGTACCAGTTCTGCACAGTAGAATATTTTACTTGCGCATCTTTGTGTGAATAAATTTCGACAACAGCAGCGTGCAACTGATTTTCATCACGCATCGGAGCTGTGCATCCTTCAAGGTAACTAACAAATGATCCTTCGTCGGCAATGATGAGTGTTCGTTCGAATTGTCCTGTCCCTGCCGAATTTATTCTAAAGTATGTCGAAAGTTCCATCGGACAACGAACACCTTTCGGGATATAACAAAAAGATCCATCGCTGAAGACTGCACTATTCAATGCAGCATAAAAATTATCTGTAGGAGGAACAACCGATCCGAGGTATTCTTTTATTAGTTCAGGATGATCCTGAACGGCTTCGCTAAACGAACAAAATATAACACCGAGTTCTGCAAGCGCAGAACGAAATGTAGTTTTCACACTTACGCTGTCGATGACTGCATCAACAGCAACATTTGCTAAACGTTTTTGTTCCTCGAGAGAAATTCCAAGTTTGTCGAATGTCTTTTTAATTTCAGGATCGAGTTCGTCGAGACTGTTGAGCATTATTATTTGTTTCGGTGCCGAATAATAAATGATGTTTTGAAAATCGATAACCGGATAATGTACATGTGCCCATGTCGGTTCCGTCATTGTCAGCCAATGCCTGTACGCTTTCAACCTCCATTCGAGCAGCCATTCCGGTTCATTTTTCTTTTTGGAAATAAACCGAACAATATCTTCTGATAATCCCATGGGTGCATTATCAGATTCTATATCGCTGACAAAGCCATATTTATAGTCCCTCTGGGTTAAATCTTCTAATATTTTTAAATCCTCTGACATGCCTTTTTACTTGAAATTTGTTAAATACTGCTCTTTTTGGCCTGTTTTCTACTCTATTTATATTGAATCTAAAGAGGAAAATCGGGCAAAAAAAAATTAAACGGAGAAGCTCTCTCCACATCCACATGTTCTGGATGCATTCGGGTTCTGAAATAAAAATCCTTTTCCATTCAGACCATCGCTGAAATCCAGCTCTGTTCCTATTAAATAGAGAAAGCTCTTTTTATCACAAACGATCTTAATTCCCTTATCTTCAAATACTTTGTCCTCAGGTTTCTGAACAGTATCGAATTCGAGTTTATAGGTTAATCCTGAGCAACCTCCACCTTCAACACCTACACGAATGAAGGCACTTCCGGTTTTATTGTCTTTTTGCATTAATTCCAACGCTTTTTCTTTGGCGCGGTCTGTTACGGTAATCATTTTTTTGCCTTTCTGCTTAAAAATCAGCCACAAAGGTATAGAATCGAGAACCAAGAAGCAAGAGTCAAGAACCAAGACTAAAGATTAAAAAATAGTAAAACTGAGATTGTACTATGGAGATAAATGGCTTTGAGGGGAATTATTGTATGTATTTTCGCAGCATGTTTGAAAATAAAAATAGCAGAACGGAGCTCAGGGAGCTTGGAGAATTTGCATTGATCGATATGATCTCTGAAGGTGTCGAATTAAAAAATTCGCAGAGTAAAAAAGGGATCGGCGATGATGCCGCTGTTTTGGAAAACGGTGAGCTGATGACGGTGGTGACGACAGACATGCTTGTTGAAGGTGTTCATTTCGATCTGATGTTTCATCCATTGATGCACCTTGGATTTAAATCAGTGATCGTAAACCTGAGTGATATTTATGCGATGAATGCCATACCGAAACAAATACTCGTGAGCATGGCTATCTCGAATCGTTTTTCTCTTGAAGCAGTTGAAGAATTGTATTCGGGAATCCGGCTTGCATGTGAAAAGTATAGTATCGATCTGGTTGGTGGCGATACAACATCATCTACCTCCGGACTCATCTTATCGATTACTGCAATTGGTGTTGCAGCAAAAGAAGATATTGTTTACAGAAATGGTGCGCAGGAAAACGATCTGCTCTGTGTGTCTGGCGATTTAGGCGGAGCATATGTAGGATTGCAACTTTTAGAAAGAGAGAAAAAAATATTTATCGAAAATCCGAAGATACAACCAGACCTGAGCGGTAACGATTACATTCTCGAGCGTCAGCTAAAACCTGAAGCAAGAAGAGACATCATCGACAAATTGCGCGAACTAAAAGTTATACCGACATCGATGATTGATATTTCCGACGGACTATCTTCTGAGACGATGCACCTGTGTAAACAATCGAATGTAGGTTGCACGATTTACGAAGACAAACTACCAATCGATCCGCAGACATATAATACGGCAAGAGAATTTAACCTCGACCCGACGGTATGCGCTTTGAATGGCGGCGAAGACTATGAATTGCTTTTCACAATAAAGCAAAGTGATTATGAAAAACTCAGAGAACATTTGGATATTTCCATCATCGGACATATTACCGATGCCGCTGCAGGAATTAATTTAATTGATAAGTCGGAGAATGTTGTGAAGCTGCAGGCACAAGGGTGGGATGGGATGAAGGAGTAAGAAGTAAGAGGTAAGAATTGTGAGTTTAAGAAACAATTCGGTTGAACAGAGGACTAATATTCACTTACGCTGTATCAATATAAATAGAACAGTGCTTGTAAATGCTTTTATCGTCAGTAAATTTTTAATAATACAGAAAAGAAATAAAAATTTAACTACTTTTAATTATTAATATTTTCACTAACTAATAATTCAAATTTTTATGGAAAAGCCGGAAAACAAATCAACAAGTTTTTACACACCGCAGATGAAAGAGGCATACTGGAATCATATAAAGAAGATAATGGAGACTGAAAATTTATCGGAAGCGGAAGCAATTAATAAATCATTGAACAGTCGGGCGGAGGACACAACGGAGCAGATGATTGGAAAAACTTCAATCACGATGCAAGGGAAGCCATCGACTGGATCGAATAAGTAAATTTAAAATATAATATTTTTTGAAAATTTCTACTCCAGTTAACCCCGCTCGGCGGAATCTTTGAGTGCAGGCCATGTGCGTGAGGGGATTCCGCCGCAGACAGTACTTCACTTTTAATCCCGCTCGGCGGAATCTCCAAGAAAAAAGAGTCTACTTTTTCATTTTCACCAGCCGCTCATTGTAAATTTTCCCGGCAATTTCTACTTGCACTAAATAAATTCCCGCCGTCAAAAATGAAAGATTGAATGTCTTGTTTTCTTTAATCGTTGTTTTAAAAAGAACCTGCCCGATTTCATTTCTGATAATCATATTTCCGTTCAGTTGCGAGGAAGAATGCAAGGTGATTTCATCGGTGAATGGATTTGGAAAAAGTGAAAATAATTTTGGAGGGTCAATGGCTTTGATTCCGATTGAGAGTGAATCGCAGATGCTGCCGGTAACGGGACCGAGGTTGTAGTTAACCATGGTGGGGAGGCCTTGCACCGTTTTTCCGGCTCCTAAATCAAGATATGCCGGTTGATAATTACATGATAATCCAACTGAATCTGGACTCGTAATTACGTCCATATGATGAGTATAATATGTGTTCCAATTAAATCCATCAAATCCTTTTCCTTTAGCTATGTAAATTTTGTTATCAGGTGCTAGCAGATGTTGACCTAACTCCAAATTCTGGACTAATCCCGTGTCAGGATAAGAAAAAATTATTTGTTTAGTCGCTTTTATGTTTCCAGCTGTAAGATCGTACTGATAAACATTTTTATATTCATACCATATTGAAGACGTATAAAATAAATTTCCGCTAGGAGAAAAACTGCAGCCAAAATATACATTTGGATACGAAAAAACTCCCTCTCCAGCGGCCTTATAGTTTGTCAAAACACCTGAACATCTATCAAAATCGAATATATCAACCGTTGCATTTTCTGCTACGACTCCTAATTTTGATCCATCACTGGAAAATATCATTTGGCCAAATGCTTTATTAATATTATCACCTGAACCAATTTTTTGATCTATTGGCCCAAATATACTATCCGGAGTGATAAGGAATTTATGAAAAAGAGAATCCTGATGATTTGATTGAACAACTATCCAACAATCTCTGCCATTTGCATGCTTAGTGGCATTTAGCTTTTCATTAATATGGTCCGATAAAAATAAACTATCTCTTAATATGACAGAACCGAAACCATTGTTTAAAGACATGTCTACGATTGAATAATACAAGGAATTACCAATTGATCCATCTCTACCAGCAATAAATACATAATATTTATTTGTATCACCAGGCATCGGTAATATCATATTGCCTTGACCCACCCAGGGATATCCCTTCATTGAATCTCCGTTCTGCATAATATCACCATTCTTATCGAAGATACGCATTGGCTTATAAGTTAGATCAATTCCTCCTGTATAAAATAACAGGTTACCTTGATTATCTGAAATGGAAGAAGAATAACCTGCAGGCGGAACTAAATTGCAATTAATCGAAATCGGATTTGAAGGATCATTGAAATCGATTCCTGCGCTATCGGGGAATAACCAGATTCTATCTTGACGTTGACCATAAGAATTTGATGTTAAAATAATGCACCAAACGATATAACTACTTTTGCAAAATGATTTTATCATATTTAAATATCTTATCATCAAAAATAATTCCTGCTCGGCGGAATCTTTGCGCGTCGGCCATGTGCGCAGGGGGATTCCGCCGTACACAGTACTTCAAATTAGATTTTTCTTTGAGTGATTTTATTTCGCTAATACAAGTTATGTAAATTTAAAACACTCACATTTACAGGCCCCTTTAATCCCGCATAATCCCTGGCACTGCTATAATAATACTGTTCGGGAAATTCAACAATGCCTTCCTCCACAGGATTATTAT
>JANPNV010000119.1:0-65197 GCA_031427625.1 Bacteroidota bacterium | reverse complement strand
ACTGCATGGAAGAAAGCTCATCCGCCACCCTTAATTTTGACTTGAAAAAAAGGTAGTAACTACCTCCTGAAATCAAACACCGCAAATAAATTCGCTACATTGCATCAACTCAAGTGTTCAATGAAAAACGAGTATGTTTTTGTCGGACAACAATGAATAAATATCTATTTCTCTTTTAACATTCTCTGCAAATACCAGTTGTTAAAGTCAATAAGTTCAGGACTCTTAATTTTCCACTTAAAATTTACATCATCCGATTGAAGCAAATCAAAATACTTTTTACGAGTATTGAAAACACTTATAAATTTGTAACTGGAATTTACAAGTTTAATTAAGATTCTGGAAATAATAATATACCTCTTTTCAATAACATTATTTTTCTGACTTCGTTTAATATATTTTTCAAGATTAATGATAAGTTGATCACATATTTCATATTGATTTAATTCAATATTCGTCATAATAATCAACAGTCTCATATTAATATTCCAACCTTGGTTTTCACGACCAAATTCATCTAAATTATTTAACATTTCTTTGCACTTAATAAATTCTCCCATTCTAAACTTTAATGCCGCAAACAAGTATGGCCACTTTTTCATAATTGAAGCAATATTATTTGCAATGGGCATATTAACAAGTCGCTTAATAACAATTTCCGCATCTGTATAATTATTATTGTAAAATAAATAGTAAAATACAAGTTCATCAACAAGAGATTGATTAATAATATTGTTAGAAAAATATTTTTTTAATTTGTCAGGATTAATTAAATAATAATCCATTTTGTTTAGATATATATTATTATTTGCAATATTTAACAATGTAGCCCCCAGCCTATATTCGGAATACATGCATTTATTTTTTAGAAATAATATCATATTCGATAAACACTTATTGGCATCTTCGTAATTTTCATCAATCTGATATAATTGAGTTTTTAGAAAATTCAGATTGTATCCAATTATATTTGAATTAAATATTTTATGCATTTCATCCAAGCTATTTATTGATTTTTTTAATTCCTGATAATATTTTTCAGAATTAGCAGTGTTGCTAATTTTATTTATAATGTCATCATATATGATTTGAGCTGACGAGATAGTTTTGTTTTTAAATTCAGCTGACTCTATTCCATTAATCAATTTTTTTAATTCTATATTTTTTTTTCTAATATTAATAAATCGCCGACGAATGATTAAAGCATTAGTAACAATATCATAAAGTTCATACTTTTCTGCTTTTGATATAATTTTCTTACACATTAAATCGCAGTCATCTCTCAGCCCTTTCATATTGAGAATATCACATTGTATTAATTTTTTTTTCAACTCAAAATTCACTTTTACTCTATGGGTGTAGTAGTTTTTAGAAATATTTGAATCAAATAGGGCAACTTCCAGTAATTTTTCTTTCGTTCTGTTTATTAATTTATTGAATGCAAATAAATTTTGTTTTCCATATAATTTAAATTGAATATCCCTGGCATTAAACTCTTTTTTTTCGACCAGAAGTTTTACCAGATCACTGCTTTTTGTTTTTGATTTACTTTCTGAATAGTAATCAAAGAATTTATTAGCCGATTTCAATTCTTCCCTTGTCATCTTCAAAATCAGACTGTTTAATGAATTTAGGTTTTTCATTTTTAAAAATTAAGGTTATTACAATGTAAGGTTTACTGACTTTTTTAAAATTTTTTTTTGATGCAGGGAATAGATTTGTCTAACACATCAAAAAAGAAAACCTATGTTAGATTTAATCATTGCCATTCTAATTAGCTGGGGCTATCCTGCCGAAACAGGGAAGCATTTTATTATGAACTCTGAAAAAGCCTATGCCATTCAAAGCGACCCCAATTACAAACCTCAAGGAGGTGATCGTGAATTTTACAACTATGTCGAAGTAAAGGAAATCGACGATGTTATTCTTACAGATGATGCTGAACCACCGAAACAGTAATTCAATGTCTAAAAATACCAAAAATTTGTAATTATTTATAGATTGCAAACTTTTGGTATTTATTTTTAATATTCTGTATTATAGTACTTTATAAATATTTTGAATACTAATTTAGCCAAAAATTAGATTTCAAATATTGAAAAACTCCTTTTTCTCATTTTTTTTCAATGTCCAAATAATTTCAATTTGTACCTTTTATAGGGTAAATCATCCACATATTTTTGATTGGTAAATAAGAAACACCTCTCAAAAATGCCGACCAAGAAAATATTAATCCCACAGGAAGATAATCCGAGCGTTCAGCCCCGGTTTAATCAAATCATCCTGATAGACGATAGCGAAATTGACTTGTTTATTAATCAAGCAATAATCAAGACAATTTCATTGACTCAGGAAATTATTACTACTTCAGAGCCAGCTGATGTACTGAATCAGTTAACAAACACCTCCCTTCTTAGTGATATCCCTGAACTTATCTTCCTCGATATGGACATGAAAAGCATGAGTGGATTCACATTCCTGGAAGAATTCAGCAAACTATCCGATTTTGTTAAAAGCAAATGCAAAATCGTCATCACTACATCATCCCAAATCAAAGAGGAAAAACTAAAAGCCCTAATGCACCCAAGTGTAATTCGCTACTTTGTTAAACCACTAGATGTCAGTCATTTGCGTGACTTTATGTTTTCCTAAGAACTTTCGTACTAACCAAAAAACCCTAAAAAAAACAATATGGAAATCGTTCAAAACCAACCTTCATTCCTTTCATTGACAAAAATAAAAGGCGGAAAGCGTATCTCTGATGCTCTCCAGAACAACCAAAAAGACCTGTTGGAGGAAATGTCTATGGCATTTTCTATCATTCACGGCGGACATTTTAAGCAAAGAAGACAAATAGCCTGATCAATAAATTGTCTGATGGGCCTAATCGCTAACCTACCGTTTTGAAAGAAATAGTCGGGCCGAGTGCCTTACATAACCAAATGGAGATATAGGGACATTAAATAGCATCATCCTTACATCGGTTTTTACACTTTTTCAAGTTCTATCTCCTAAATTAAATGTTTTAATACTTTATTTATCTTCCTCATAGTAAATTCGCAGTATGCGAAAACTGAGTGCGGCTGACTTAAAAGATTTTCTGGACCAAAAGGTTTTTGAGTACAATCAAAAAAAATTTATTGTCGAGGACCCAGTTTCAATTCCTCATAACTTCTCAAAAAAAGAAGACATTGAAATTGCAGCTTTTCTATCCGCATCAATAGCATGGGGACAAAGAACGGTGATTATAAAAAATGCCAATTTGCTTTTAAGTCGCATGGATTATGATCCTCATCGCTTTATCATGAATTTCACTCCCAAAGACCTCAAGCCCTTCACAAGCTTTGTACACAGAACTTTTAATGGTATCGATTGCGTTTTTTTTCTGAATGCATTACAAAAAATTTACAAAGAGAAATCATCCATCGAAAGTCTTTTCACTGAAAAAACAGATGCACAAAATCAATCCGATTATGGTACAGCCATTGAGGGATGGAGAACTTTTTTCTTCAGTATACCTCATCCCTATCGCACACAAAAACATTTTGCTCAACCATCACGGGGCTCGGCGGCAAAAAGAATAAATATGTTTCTTCGCTGGATGATCAGGAAGGACAAGGCTGGCGTTGACTTCGGAATATGGAATCTGCCCTCCCAGATGCTTACCTGTCCCCTAGATGTGCACAGTGGCCGAGTAGCCAGAAAATTAGGCTTGCTGAAACGAAAACAAGACGATTGGACGGCAGCTACAGAATTAACAAATCGATTAAAAGAATTCGACAAAGACGATCCTGTAAAATATGATTTTGCTCTATTTGGATTAGGCGTGTTTGAGAAATTCTGAATAACTATATTTACCGCAAATGCATTTCATATATCCTGCCTTTCTGTTTGCCCTGGCCACCCTGGCAATACCTATCATCATCCATCTTTTTAATTTCCGGCGTTTTAAAAAAATCTATTTCACAAACGTCAGGTTTCTCCGTGAAATAAAACAGGATACACAATCTAAGTCGCGGCTTAGGCATCTGCTTATATTATTCAGCCGGCTGCTTGCTGTCACTTTTCTCGTGTTTGCATTCGCACAACCATATATTCCTGTATCACAGGCGCGTATACTGTCAGGCGTAAAAACTATCAGTATATATATTGATAATTCATTTAGCATGGATGCCCTTGGGAAAAACGGCAACTTGCTCGAGACGGCTCGGAAAAAAGCGAGAGAAATTAGTTCAGCATATAAACCAACAGATCAATTTCAGTTGCTTACCTCCGATTTTGAAGCCAGACATCAGCGCATTGTAAGTCGTGATGAATTCCTTCAATTACTCGATGATGTAAAACCAGGATCATCGCTACATACATTATCAGAAGTTATGGAACGACAGCAAGAGGCACTTTCGTCCGGCCAGAATAAAAATTTTAAAAAGGCATACATTATATCAGACTTTCAAAAGAGTATTACCGATCCTGATTTCCGCCCTGATACTACTATTCTGTTTTCTCTTGTTCCTGTTGAAGCTTCCAAACAAAACAACTTATATATAGACACCTGCTTTTTATCTACACCTTTCGTCCAGCTCAATAACCCCAACGAACTTACAGTAGTTGTAAAAAATAAAGGCGCTGCTGATGCAGAAAATATTCCAATCCGGCTATCTATCAATGGAACACAAAAAGCTGTTGGCGGACTTTCAGTTAAAAGTGGTTCTTCGGCTGAAGCCAAATTATCATTTACACTTTCTCAGCCGGGATGGCAACAAGCAGTAATATCAATTACGGATTATCCGGTTACATTTGATGATGACTATTATTTCTCATTTAATCTGAGGAATAGCATTGAAATTTTGTCTATCAATGGTAAGGACCCTAACGCATCGCTTAATGCTGTGTTTTCGAATGATCCCTATTTTAATTTTCGCAATCTTCCTGTTGGCCAGATCGATTACAGCATATTCCCCTCTACACAGCTCCTTATTTTAAATGAAGTTGTCTCCTTTTCTTCAGGAATGATACATGAGATTCAACAATACGTGAAAAATGGCGGCGCACTCTTTATTATCCCAACCGACAATGCCAGTATTGCCAGCTATAACGAATTACTATCCTCCATCGAATCTGACACCTACACTCAACTAGCAACCGCACCTGATAAAATTACTTTCGTTGAGACAAAAAGCAAGTTGCTTGAAACCGTTTTCGAAAAAGGAAAAGCTATTCCCGAGAATCTCGATCTGCCCGTTGTTAACCGCTATTTTATTTTTAGCCATCGTACAAAAAGTAATTCACAATCAATAATGAAATTGCAAAGCGGAAATCCGTTTTTAACAGCATCCGAATTTGGAAGAGGACATATATATGTACTTGCATCTTCTCTTCAGACAGAGGCTAGCAGTTTTCCCCGCCACGCATTATTTGTGCCTGTATTACTTCGTGCAGCATTGCTCGGTTCATCCGAAGTGAATTCTACATTAGTAATTGGCCGGGATCATGAATTTATAATTACAGACACCCTGGTCTCAAATGACAATGTCTTCCACCTTATAAACACTTCTTTAAAATTCGATATCATACCCGAAAGCCGGCTTCTTAATTCCAATACCATCGTATCTGTTCATGATCAGGTAAATGCCGCACAGAATTATGAACTGAAATCAGGAGAAAAAGTTATTACTGTTAAATCATTCAACTATGATAGAAAAGAATCTGACTTATCCTGCTATACTGTTGAAGAACTTGAAAAAATTGCAACGAAACCAGGCTATACTAACATCAATGTAATTAATAACGAAGGAAAAGATTTATCGCATTCAATTAGTCAGCTAAACGAAGGAAAACGATTATGGAAATACTGCATCATAGCTGTACTTATCTTCCTCGCCATTGAAGTATTGCTTATAAGATTTTATAAACGCTCAACGCTGTCTGTCAAATGAAACTTTTTTTACAAAACGTTCATGTGATTTCTCCCGGAAGTTCTCATCATCTGACCGAAAAAGATATTCTGATAGAGGATGGTAAAATTTCCGTAATCGAAACTCCCGGGAAAATCACTTCGGAAAATGCACAGGTCGTAAATTGTAACAAGCTTTATGTTTCTTCCGGATGGTTTGATCTTCATGCCAATTTTGCTGAACCGGGAAATGAAGCAATTGAAGATGTTGATAGCGGATGTGCTGCTGCTATTCAAGGAGGTTTTAGTGGCGTTTTATTGATGCCATCGACTGAACCACCTGTATCAGGAAGGCCTGCTATAGAATATCTCCTCTCACGTTCGAAAAATTTACCCGTTGATGTATTCCCTGCCGGTTCACTATCCGAAAATTGTGAAGGAAAAGAACTATCGGAAATGTATGATATGTTCCGTGCAGGAGCCAAAGTATTTACCGACGATAAAAAATCCGTCAGAGATGCAGGATTGATGACAAGAGCATTGCTTTATTCTAAAAGCTTCGGCGGAAAAATTTTTTCATTTCCTGAAGATACCAGTCTTGCGCGGAATGGAGTAATGAACGAAGGAAGTGTAAGTACATCATTAGGACTAAAAGGAATCCCTTCTATTTCAGAAGAGTTAATTATCAGTCGCGATATCTCTCTTTCAGAATACACTGAAACACCGATTCACTTTTCAACTATTTCCACCAGACGCGGTGTCGACCTTATTAGAAAAGCTAAAGCGCGCGGACTTAAAATTACGGCTGATGTAGCCGCCTCTTATCTTTTACTTGACGATACTGCTGTTAACGGTTTTGATTCTATCTACAAAGTGAAGCCTCCTTTCCGAACCAATGATGACAGATTAGCTTTAATTGAAGGGTTGGCTGATGGAACCATTGACTGCATCTGTTCAGATCATATTCCTCAAAGCGTTGAAAATAAAAGAAAGGAATATGCACTTGCTGAATATGGCGCAACCGGACTCGAAACTGCATTCGGAGTTGCGCGAAAAGCTACTGATAAAATAATAAGTCTGCCCGAACTTGTTTCCCGGTTTACAATTCATCCGCGTTCATGCGCAGGAATAAAAACTTCCTTGATTGAAAAAAATCAACCTGCCAACTTAACCATATTCGATCCGGAAATTATTTGGACAGCAGAACAGAAACATATAAAATCAAAATCAAAAAATAATCCTTTTGTCGGAACAACATTAAAAGGAAAAGCAATTGCTGTAATAAATAAAAATTCAATTACATTCTGCATTTAAATGACGAAAATATTATTTGTTTGTCTTGGAAATATTTGTCGCTCACCGATGGCAGAAGGCATCATGCGGAAAAAAATTACTGAGAAAAACTTATCTATCGAAGTTAATTCAGCCGGAACTGCAGATTACCATGTTGGCGAAAGGCCGGATTCACGCGCCATTGCCACGTCGAAAAGTTACGGAGTTGATATATCTGAATTAAGAGGAAGACAGTTTAAGGAAAATGATTTTGACCAATTCGATCGCATATATGCGATGGACGCATCCAACTTTAAAAACATTCTTCGTCTTGCGCGAAATGAAAATGATGAAAAAAAGGTCCATTATTTTTTAGCCGACGGAAATAACGGGCTCGATGTTCCCGATCCATGGTTTGGTGAACCTGAGGGATTTTATTCTGTGTTTGAACTCATCGAGAAAGCCTGCGTTGACATACTTGAAGATATTCAACAGAAATCAACCAAAGTTTCGTAATAAATAACTACAATACATTACTCAATAAAATGTCGTTATATCTTATTCCAACTTTACTTTCTGAAAACGCAGGAGTTTTATCTTCACAGTTAATTGATGTTGTGCGTAGTCTCGATGAATTTATTGTGGAAAATGAAAAAACAGCGCGTCAGTTTTTAAAAAAAATCGAAACTAATTTCAAGCAAAACGAATTGATTTTTCACCTGTTAAACGAGCATTCTTCAGATATTGATATTTCTGATTTAACTGACGTAATAAAAAAAGGCAAAGACATTGGTCTCCTTAGCGAAGCAGGGTGTCCGGCTGTTGCCGATCCTGGTGCTTCAATTGTCAGGATCGCACATGAAAACAACATCCGTGTTATTCCACTTACCGGACCATCGAGTATCCTGCTTGCACTTATGGCAAGCGGCATGAACGGTCAATCATTTGTTTTTCATGGTTACCTTCCAAGAGATCCTAATCAACGAAAAATAAAAATTGCAATAATTGAAAAAGACGCTGTAAAAAAAAATCAGACACAGATTTTTATTGAAACGCCTTACAGAAATATGCAACTGTTGACAGATCTGATGCAGGTTTGTTCGGGAGAAACGTTGTTATGCGTCGCTTGCAACCTTACTTCGGAAAATGAAATGGTAAAAACGATGCCTATTTCCGAATGGGAAAAAAAACTTCCTGAAATAAATAAATTACCTGCAATATTTTTAATCGGGAATTAATCTATCGACCGCTTACTGCGGGAGCATCTTCCACATTTACAATTTGTATATCGAAAACCAAAGGCGTAAACGGTGGAACAATATATTTTCCGCTTAATTCATCCTGTATTCCTGCTTCACCATATGCCAGTTTTGACGAAAGGATTAACTTAATGCGATCACCCTGATGCAGCTTTTTCATTGCCAACTCCCAACCTTTTATCACTTGATGCGCTCCCGAAATAAACCGATATGGCCTTCCTGCTATATTCGTTCCGTCAAATGCAGTATCATTTAGAAACCTTCCTTCATATTCAAGGGTAACAACTTTACCACTATCAATTGCAGGTCCGTTACCTTTCTTTGTAATTACCAATATATACCCTGAACTGTCTGCTGGCACTGTTATTCCCTTCCTTTTAACATAAGCGGCAAGATCTGCCTTTTCGCCTTTCTCCCTCGAACTCATATTTAAAACCATCTCCTCTTCTGCTTCCGCCGCTGTCTGGACTTTTAACAGTTTTAATTCAAATTTAAAAAACGTCCCTTTTGCGAATGCCGTTTTTTCCTGGGGGACATCAGCAGCTCCATGTGATCTATAAAGATATTTATACAGTGAATCAGCGGGAATAAAAAAAGTAGCGCTATCACCGGCGGATAGATTTGTCAAGCCATCTTCGTAACTTCCTTTGAAGGGAATTTTTTCGAGAAGAAAACGAATTGGGCCACCACTGCTATCGGAATTGAATAATACCGAATCGATATTGTTTTTATAAATTAATTTTATGGTGAGGTAATTACCGATCTCTGCCTTCGGGCCTTTTGATTCTGTATACAGAATATATTTAAAACCGGATTCAGTTTTAAGCTCTTTGCCTTTCTTACATGCAAAAAGAATTAAGAACAAGAATGTGAGTATCCAGCAGGAATATTTTCTTATCATTTGATTATCTTAATTAATTCAACATCGTAATAAAGAGCCTTCCCAGGTGTAATTTTATTTCTGTCGCCCGACAGACCATAAGCCAGATGAGCAGGGACAATTAAGTGAGCTTTATCACCGGGAACCATCAGCATCAATCCTTCTTCGAGACCACGGACCTGTTCATCATATCCGAGGGTAAACTTAGCTGTCCCAAGCGAATCACTCGAATAACAAAGAGTTCCGTTAAGAAGGTATACTTTAAACTTAATTTCCACTTCACTATGATTCTCTGGTTTTTTGCCTGTCCCTTTTTTGTAAATTTCATAACGAAGTCCGGTGCCTGTTTTAACGGTCTTAAAATTATGTGCAGCGATGAAATCATCTATTCTCTTTGATTCATTCTCCACCATCATCCTATTCATATTTGTAAGCTGCTCATTAAGTCCGGATTTTTCATTTTTTTTGTCCTGCGAATTACTCTTGCAGGCAAATAAGAGAAAAGCAATAAATAAGTAATTGAAAATATTTTTCATTCTTGGCCTGTTAATAGCTTTTTATATTCCGGAAGTATCACAACAAATTTACGAACTGTTTCTGATAATGACTGTCTGGAAAAACCTCCTGAAGCATTTTTATGTCCGCCGCCATTAAAATATTTTGATGAAAGATCCTTTACAGAAAAATCATCCTTACTCCTAAAGGATATTTTAACAGCACCTTCACGCTCTGAAAAAAACGCAGCTAGATTTACACCATTTATTCCTAACGCAAAATTAACAAGACCTTCCGTATCTCCACTCTTGAAATCAAATCTATTCATCTCTTCCTCTGTTAATGTGATATAGGCAGTGTTGAATTCACTGAGAACAGTAAGCTTCTCAGACAGGGCAAATCCTGTGAGTCGCAATTTACTTTCCGTCGAATTATCGTAAACCAATTCATGAATTTTATAATTCAATGCCCCTGAATCCATCAACTTTGCAATAATTCTGTGTGTTCTGGCTTTCATAGAGGCAAAACGGAATGAATTTGTGTCCGTCATTATTCCGCAGTAAATACAAGTGGCAATGTCTTTATCGATTAATGACACATCATCAAGTCCATCTATAAAATCATAAATCAATTCACATGTCGAGCAGGCATCGCTGTATGAAAATGAAATGTCGAAAGCGTCCTCCGGATCGAGATGGTGATCAATTAATATTTTTCGTGCACGACTTGTTCTGATAGGAGATTCCATTTTCTCCACCCTTTTCAGCCAGTTAAAATCCAGACAAAAAATTAAGTCCGCTTCAGAAATTAATTTATCACAGCTCTCTTTTACTGTTTCGTAATTTAATACAGAACTATTTCCCGGAAGCCAGGCAAGAAATTCAGGATAATCACTTGGTACAATAACTTTAACTGAGAAGCCCTTTTTTATCAAATAATTATAAAGGCCCAACGAAGAACCCATTGCATCACCATCAGGACGATGATGGGTAGTAATTACAATATTTTTTGACAGTGAAAGCATTTCACGCATATCTTTCACAGACTTCTCAGGAAAACGTTTGGCAATATCTGTTGTTGTATTCTTCATAAATCAATTATAATTTCTTGCAGAAATTTAAATGCACCTGTTGAATATTCTGTAAAGAACGTAAAGAATATCCTCAGATGACTGCTCAGAGATGAAATATGTTTAGTTAGTAAGGATCAATTTTTTCATCTTAGGAGCATAGTTTGCCTGACGAATAGAAACAAAATAGATTCCCGGACTTAATCCAGTCATTGATAGTGAAAATCTTTGTGATTCGAAAATTGATTTTATCAATGCCCGGCCATTTACATCAATAACTTCCACAGAAGACAACCTGGAATCAGGAAGCTCAATATTAATAATGCCGCTAGCAGGATTCGGATAAATACTGAAATCATTTTCGCCGGTAATTGAATTTACTGCAACCGTTGCTGCACATGTCGTCAACGAAGCAAATGCATTGGCTTTTCCATAACCCCATGCATTGTTCGGATATGGCCCCCACATAAACGTGTCACGCGAAGCACAATTGAGAATCGCTTGCTTCACAGAAGACCAGTCGGCCCCTGGATTTTGTTCCATGTACAGAGCTGCAAGTCCGGCAACTACAGGAGCAGAGGCGGAAGTACCACCACCGGTTATATGAAATCCTCCGGGAGCAACTTTATAAGGTTGGGCAGAAATTAATCCTGGTATCTGTGTTAATACACCTGCAGAAATAATATGATGACCGGGAGCAACTATTTCAGGTTTAATCCTTCCATCCCTTGTAGGCCCCCTACTGCTGTTTTCGGCTAAGCGTTGTGGAAAATCTGTTGGAGTTATTTGCAAAACAGTATCGTAGTCAACATGCCTGTCAGTATTATAATAATTACCAACTGTAATAACATTGTTGAGACAAGCCATTCCACTTACGATTGACTGCATTGTATCAGGAGCATGGTAATGGGTTATGTCAGGAAAAACAGTATCGACCGGCAATCCCTGCCAGGCCCAGTCGAATGACCATGAATCGTATCTGCCATTACCGGTAGTTGTGAACCGCCAGTTATAATCTGTAGGAGTAGAATCAGGAACAACATATACTTCAATAGAATAAACACCGGCATTCAAAGATGTGTATGTTTGAATGCGGCCAAGGCGTTTACCGCTGACAACGATAGACTGATTGACGACAAAATTAATTGAAGGAAATACATTCGAGAAAGGAGTTGCCCCCCTATAGTGGTAATACGGTGCAACTTTATCAACACCAATTGAGAATCGAACATTTCGGAAAGAGGCTGTGTCTGCAAAAATCTGTACATAAGCTCCTCCATAGGAAGCATTATATTTAAACCATGAAAAAACCGTGTCGCCGGCAATTGAAGAACGACCTACATGGAAGGGATAATTTATTCCGATGTTTCCTGCTGCTGCTACAAGCACTCTGCCCGGCTGCTGATTGATGAGATTTCTGATGTATAGTGATTGCAAATCTCGACCATCATGCGATCCGTAATAATCACCAAGTGATGCATTGATTGCACATGGCATTCCCAGTAGTTGGGCTTTATTGAAAATGTATTCGATGGCATGAGCATAACGGGAAACAGTATCCGTTGCGGAAAAATCAAATCCAACCACAATAAGATCTGCCTCAGGAGCGACTCCCTGAAAATGTCCCACCGCTGATCCGTTTCCAGCGGCAATTCCCGAAACATAGGTGCCATGACCGAATAAATGTTGAATAGTATCTGCCGGAGCAAGCCCGCTGTCAATTTGTTGCTTTGTAAATTCTTGTCCATAACCATATGGCGCAGGTGTATTAGGCGCAATGGGAAGATTCATATCCCATATGAACCTCACTCTGGTGTTGCCTGACGAATCCCGGAAATCAGGGTGATTGTAATCGATTCCTGAATCAATGATCCCAAGTAAAACACCGCGTCCCTTGTATCCCTGCGTAAGCGGAAGCTGTCCTGCATGAACTTCATCTACATAGGTTCTCATTCGCATAGTATCATTCATTGGCTGATTATGATAGATATCAGAACCAATAACTTTTACGAATGGTTTTTCGATTAACTTGGCAATTGCAGCTACAGAAAGTTTAACAGAAGCAATATCACCTGCAGAATTTATAAAATGTCCGTTATTTATTTTCGTGAAAAGTTCAATGGCTTTTACATCCCCCTGTACGAGAATATACATTTCATCAGCATAACTATCTTTCATACTGAGCTTGTGTCGCAGGGCCAGATTCACTGATGTTTGTGCATCAGCAAAAGAACTGCATACTAAATAAACCAAATTAAAAATAATAATGTATTTTCTCATGGATCGTGTAGGTATTAAATTATAACGATGCAATTTCACTATAGAAAACTAATTTAATACCACTTTAATAATTATTTACTAAGTGGTGGTTGTGAATTATGAAAAGTGATATGAATTTACTGATTTGTTATTGCAATTGAAATTTGAATAAAAGACGTAAAATGCGTAAACTGTTTTTACATTCACAAATTCAGTATTTTCGCCAAAATGATTTCCAGGAAAGAACTTTTTTTCAGACATCTGGCCCAAACCAGTCCTTCCCCTCCTGCTCTTGAAATTGCAGGTGCTGAAGGAACATACATAATAGACGCATCAGGCAAAAAGTACCTCGATCTTATTTCGGGAATTTCTGTTTCCAGTCTTGGACATGGTAATGTGGAAATAAGAAAAGCGATTCATCAGCAAATCGACAATCATTTGCATATTATGGTATATGGAGAGTACGTTATATCACCGCAGGTTGAACTTGTCTCGCAGCTTGCCGCTTGTCTTCCGGATTCCCTTCAAAATATCTTTCTGACAAATTCAGGCACAGAAGCGACAGAAGGAGCCATGAAACTAGCTAAGAGATATACAGGAAGATCAGGGTTTATCTCATTTAGAAATTCCTATCATGGAAGTACGCAGGGTGCTTTAAGCATTTGTGGAAACGAAGAGTTGAAGAGCGCATACAGACCACTCCTACCCGATCACAGGATACTTGACTTCAACAATACAGGCCATCTGGATTTTATTACTGAGAATACAGCAGCAGTCTTTATTGAACCAATACAGGCAGAAGCAGGGATAATCGTTCCTGAAAATGGATTTTTAGAAAAAGTCAGAAAAAAATGTACAGAAAAAAATGCTCTGCTTGTTTTTGATGAAATTCAGACAGGCATGGGGCGGACAGGTAAGCTGTTTGCATTTGAGCATGATCATGTAGTTCCCGATATCCTTCTTCTCGGCAAAGCATTTGGCGGAGGTATGCCATTAGGTGCATTTATTTCTTCGTCCGAAATAATGCGTTCGTTAACAAAAGATCCGGCACTAGGGCATCTTACCACAACCGGCGGACACCCTGCTTGTTGTGCTGCTGCTGTAGCATCATTAAGGATTTTGAAATCAACTGAAATTATTGAATCAATTCCGGAAAAAGAAAAACTCTTTAAGTCGCTGTTAAAAAACAAAAAAATAAGTTCAGTCAGAGGGCGCGGCCTACTGCTTGCCATCGAATTTGAAAATGAAATGGTAAATCAGAAAGTGATCCAGCGTTGTTTTGAAAATGGATTGCTTACCGACTGGTTTCTATTTGCTCCTCATTGCCTGAGAATAGCGCCACCACTTATTATTAGTTCAGAAGAAATTAAAACTGCTTGTTCGGCTATACTTGAATCTATCAATACTATTTGATAATTCATTCTGCTTTAATTTTTGAAAAATATTATTCTTAAAAATTAACTATAGTAAATATCAATAGAATCAATTAAAATTGCATTATGAATGTTCTAATTGTTGAAGACGAAAGACAACTTTCTCACGAAGTAGAGATTTTCCTGACTAAACAGGGATATCACTGTGACGTTGCTTTTACCGGTAAGAGTGCATCAGAAAAAATATTTGTCAACTCTTACGATTTTGTATTATTAGATATTGGCTTACCTGAATACAATGGCTTTCAATTACTCAAGGAAGCAAAAGAATTGGGGAAAGATGCTGCATTTATTATTCTTACTGCGCGTGGAACAATAGATGACAGGATAACCGGACTAGATCTGGGTGCTGATGATTATTTGGCAAAACCCTTTTCACTACTTGAATTGCAGGCAAGAATGCAAGCTATTCTCAGGCGAAAACATGGTTTGAAAAACAATACAATACAGATACATGATTTCCTCATGGATATCCAGAACCGTACAGTATACTTCGAAAAGAATGCAATTAATTTAACGAAAAAGGAATTCGACATCCTCCACTATATGGCATTGCATAAAAACAGGGTAATTACCAGAGTGCAACTAACCGAACACATTTGGGGAGATGTTCTTGAGGAAGATTACGAATCGAATTATATTGATGTACATATGAAAAACCTTCGGAAGAAACTGGCGGCTTTTGGTAATTCAGATTTTATTGAAACGGTACGTGGCATTGGATATAGACTAAACATGTCTTAATTTCATCATCCTATCATCAGTTAACAGGACTTTTACAGGAAAATTTCTTTATTGAAGCTCCAGGTCAAATTAGTTCTTTATAATGCTATTTCTAAGGCAATTATCATTCTTGCCATAGGAGCGTTATTGCCATTGCTTATTGAAAAGGTTGTTTACAATCACATCGACAAGAGACTATTGGCCCGTCTCGACAAAACAATACGAATTGTTGAAAAGGGAGGGCTCAATGAAATTGCCCTTGACGAAGAATGCAGCTTTGATAGTTATAATATTTTCAAGGAAGAATTTTTATCCATTACCCCTCTTCCAAGACTGCCTGTTGATTTTGGCAAAGTTCATATTGAAAACTCCGAGCGACTGATAGAAAATGAAAAGGTAAGACACAGAGTCTTGTCGCGTGCATTTATTTTCGATAATCAGTTGTATAAAGTTGCAATCGGAGAAGGACTAAGTGCCGTTGATCAGCTTAACCTTACCATACGACGATTTACACTCTGGATGCTCGTTGCCGTTGTCCTGCTCTCTATTTTTCTGGATCTAAGCTTTGCCCGATTCCTCTTAAGGCCGTTTAATAAAATCGTGAATGAGAAGCTAAAAGATGCACGACATCCATCCACATTCAATCCTAAAAAAATCTCGACGAATACCTACGAATTCGCGCAACTAGATAAGAGCATCAATGAAATGATGCAACAAATTAAGGAGACATTCGAAATGGAAAGGGAGTTTATCATGAATGTATCTCACGAACTTCTTACCCCTGTTTCAATTTTGCGAAACAGGATTGAAAACATGATAAGTGACCCTTCACTTTCGCATGAAGTAGTCGACAAAATGGTTGAATCACAAAAGACACTGGCTCGTCTTACCAAGGTTGTGAAATCGTTGTTATATATCAGTAAAATTGAGAATGAGCAATACGTCAGGAATGAAAGCGCAGCTATTGAGCAACTTTTGGCTGAAGTATTGGAAGAATTAGATGAATGGTTTGATTCGAAAGGAATTACTGTTGTAAATGAGTGGAAAGGAAGTTTTATCTTTACTACATGTAATAAACCGCTCATCCACACTCTTCTTTTTAACATATTATCTAATGCTATCAAGTACAATGTTAATAACGGGAAGATTTTTATTACCGGAGAAAAGACAGAAAAGAATTTTATTTTACGAATCAGAGATACAGGAACAGGGATTGCAAGCGACCAGATTCCATTCATTTTCGACCGGTTTAAAAGATTCCGCCCATCTGATGAAATGAGCTATGGGCTTGGCTTACCCATCGTAAAAACGATTGCAGAATTCCATAAAATTGAAATTCAGACCGAAAGCGAAAAGAACATTGGCACAACATTCATTCTTCTGTTCCCTATATCACGATCTTAATTTTAGAATGACGAAAAACAGTGCATTATTCACGAAAAGTTTGTTTAAAAATCATTTTAAGGTAATAACAATACCCTATTTGGAAGTAAAAAGATTCTTATATATTTGTGCACCAATCAAAATTTGATAAAAAACAATCATGTTTGTATGTGATTAACACATTGATTTGATTTTCAAGGATGTGGCTCTATCATAAAAACTGAATAAATGAGTAATACTCAATATCCAAAATTTACACTCGGCGACACGCTCACCGATGAACAAGTTAATTTTTTTGAAAAGAATGGATTTATCCATTTCCGAGGCGCAGTCCCACTTGAAGAAATAGGTCAGATAATCTCATCTACCGAGGAACTTCAGCAAAAGTGGATCACTAAGGGAATCAAAAAGATTAACGGCGTGCCTATTAAGTTTGGGCATGATGAGAACGGGAAAGAAATTGTTCACCGTTTTCCTTTCACTTCTCAATACAGCGAAGTTGTTCACCGTTTTGTTACCAGCACAAAGCTTCAGGCTTTAAAGGTATTATTGCCTCAGGGTGCACGGATTGCCGAAAATGAAAAAGATGGCGTAATTGTAAATCATTATGTCAACACATCGAACAGCAATTTCAGGCAAATGGGCTGGCATACGGATAGTATGCGCGACATCTTCTATGGAAAGAAAGTTATGCCAATGTTGAACGTTGGTTTATACCTCGATGACAGTTCTTCTGACAAAGGTGGATTGCGTATTATTCCCGGTACGCATAAGCAGAATATCTTCAGCATGCTTTTCAAGAAGGCATACTTCATGAACAATGAAGAAGACAAAAACGAAATGTTGGTTGATGCAAAAGCTGGCGACCTTGTTATACATGATGGCCGTATTTGGCATCGCGTAGCTATGTCACCCCTTACAGGTGCAGCAAGCAGAAGAAGAGTCATGTATATTCCGGTTATTCTTGGAAAATATATGCCGAAATCTGAAGACAGCACAACTCCACTCTACCACCATTTCCAGAAACTTGTAAAATAATTTTATTAAAGAAATATGAAAATGGAATCAGTTTCTCTGGTTCCATTTTTTTTTAATACTATATCATGAGCTATGCAGTAATCACCGGTGCCAGTAAGGGAATTGGAAAAGAAATCGCCATCGAATTAGCACGAAGAAAATACAATCTGATTCTCGTTGCAAGGAGTAAAGACCTTCTTTCTGAATTATGCTTGGAACTGTCAGCCAAATATGGCATAATCTGCAAATCGTTGCCCGCCGATCTTACTACATCTGAAGGAATTGAAAACACTGCATCATTTGTTAGTGAAAATGCTGATGAACTTTCAATCCTTGTAAACAATGCCGGTTATGGGTTGTGGGGAAGGTTCGACGAACTAAGCATTAATGATATTAATGCATTGATAAATATTAATGTATTTCTTCCGGTCAATCTCACCTATAAACTTCTTCCTTTTCTAAAAAAGAGTAATCAATCCTACATACTGAATATTGCAAGCACTACTGCTTACCAGGCAGTGCCTAAACTTGCCGTTTATTCGGCTTGCAAAACATTCATGATACAATTCTCAAGAGCGCTTCGTTATGAACTAAGCGAAACCAATGTATCTGTTACCTGTGTTAGTCCGGGAACGACTGAAACAAATTTCATGAAAGCTGCGGGAATGGATTCTCCACACATTAGAAAAAAAGCTGATAAGGTAATGATGAAGGCTTCTACTGTTGGAAAATTTGCAGTCAAAAGTATGTTCGCAAAAAAGAATGAAGCAATACCGGGTTGGATTAACAAACTTTCTGTAGCAATGATTCCATTCGTCCCGAAATCGATGACGGAAAAAATTGCTGCTGGTATCTACGAAAAATAAAATTTCTAGTACAAGTTTTAAGCCTTCGCTTTTTTTGTCTTGAAATATTTACACCATTCCATTAATCCGCATTCCGGACATTTTGGATTCCTGGCTGTACAAACATATCGGCCATGCAGTATAATCCAATGATGAAAGATTGCTACTTTATCTTCAGGCAAATATTTCATCAATTGATTTTCTGTCTGCACTGGATTTTTCGCGTTAGTAGTTAATCCAAGTCTTGCCGTAACTCTGAAAACATGCGTATCGACTGCCAGTTTTGGCTGGCTGTATACGACGGAGGCAATAACATTAGCCGTTTTTCTTCCTACACCGGGCATTCTCTGAAGGTCATCAACATCAGGTGGAATTTCGCCACCAAATTCATTGACAAGCATTTTCGCCATTCCGACAAGATGCTTGGCTTTATTATTCGGATAGCTTATGCTTTTGATAAAGGGAAAAACTTTTTCTGCTGTGGAAGCGGCTAACTCAATAGGCGTTGGAAATGCTCTGAAAAATTCGGGAGTTGACAAATTAACCCGCTTATCGGTGCACTGAGCTGATAATATTACGGCAACAAGAAGTTCATAGGGGTTGGTATATTCTAGTTCAGTTTCGGCGACAGGACGCGAAACTTCAAAATAATGAATAACACTTTCGAATCGCTCCTTTTTTGTCATTCAACAAATATACTGATGTGTTTTTACCATGCAGGATCAATCGTTGGCATGATTCTAAAATAGTATAGCTGAATAATATTGATTCTGCGTTGTTGCAAAAGTAAATTAACCCCATAAACAAAATTTTTGCCTATGGTTTAATAATGATTAAAGGTTAGAGAGAAATCAAAAGACCGCCCTTCTGATGAACGGCGGTCTTTTTTCCTCCAATTACTTAGCAGAACAGAAGGATTTTTTTAATTGATTCCGGGGATATTTCTGGTTGCCCCTTGTCAAGAATCTGAATGAGATCAACAATCTCATTGTATTCACTTTTCAAAACCGGGTCTCCATCTATAGAACGTTGTATGCGATCTCCTTCGCAAAGTCCGGTTTCGTTGTAAGCGTATGATAACAGATCAGTGAGTGTAGATTTTTGCATCATGCATTTTTTTATTTATAGATTCAAAACGCAGGCGACAGATCTTTATTTAAATCACACTAACTTTTTTTAATCTTTTAATTTCAAATTGCTTGTTTCTACCATTTCTCTCATCTTCAAAATGGCATAATGCATACGTCCAAGAGCTGTATTTATGTTAATATCCAGCATTTTAGATATTTCTTTAAATGATAACCCTGCATAATGTCTTAATATAACAACTTCACGCTGTTCAAAGGGAAGTTTATCAAGCAAGCCCCTGACGGATGCAATTTTCTCGTCATAAATCATCTGGTCAACTGCATTTCTCCCATTGCCTGCCATTCTATCGAATACGCTGTATTCTTCAGAATCGTGCTGCATAGGCATAAGTTTTTCTTTCCTGAAATGATCAATTACCAGATTATGAGCTATACGAAGCGCCCATGGAAGAAATTTTCCCTGCTCATTATAATGCTTTTTGCGCAGGCTGGTAATTATCTTAATAAAAGTCTCCTGAAATAGGTCTTCGGCCAATTCCTGGTTTCTTACTAAGAAAAAGATGGTGGAATGAATTCGCTGCTTGTAGCGGTTTACTAATTCGGAAATTGCTGATTGATTCCCATTTTGATAAAGACACACAAGGTCCTTATCATCCATTATTTGAAATTGAGACATAGTTGTTCTGCTTTAATTGTGAGAGTAAATATTAAAGTAGATTTATGCTATGCCTGGCCTCCTTATTATTTATAAAATGGTTGGATTGTTAATGGAAGATCAAATATATATATTGAAACATGATATTCCAAATTTTGTTTTGATAATCACAGGCATTATCGATCAAATACTTACATTTTTCTGACATATTGAGCCACAGCCCAGCATTTATTACCACCTGACTTCCAATTTCTGTTTCTGCGGTTATCATATTTTAATAATTAAACCTCCTACAATCTCTTGATTTCTAATAATTCAACATGATATGTAAACTGATCCTTATTTTTTTCTTGATTCTTGGTTCTTGATTCTTTGCTCTTGATTCTTTACTCTTAGTTCTTTCTTCTTGGCTCTTGGTTCTTTGCTCTTGGTTCTTGGTTCTTTCTTCTTGGCTCTTGGTTCTTGGCTCTTGGTTCTTGGTTCTTGACTCTTTATTCTTCCTTATTAGTACTTTTGCCAATTCACCAAATACATATGCAAGACGTAGAAAAACTCGACTCGCGAGAATACATTATTATTAAAGGCGCGAGAGTACATAATCTGAAAAATATAGACATTGCCCTACCTCGCAATAAGTTTATAGTAATAACGGGCTTATCGGGTTCAGGTAAATCATCGCTTGCATTTGATACACTTTATGCTGAAGGACAAAGACGCTATGTTGAAAGTCTTAGCAGCTATGCTCGACAATTTTTAGGACGAATGGATAAGCCCGATGTAGATTACATTCTGGGCATCTCGCCTGCTGTAGCTATCGAGCAAAAGGTAAATACAAGAAACCCACGATCAACAGTAGGCACGTCGACAGAAATTTACGATTATCTGAAATTGCTTTTCGCCCGAATAGGAAAAACATATTCCCCTGTATCCGGAAAAATGGTAAAACGTCATACAGTCGGAGATGTAGTTTCATACATTCATTCGTTTCCACCACAGTCACGTGTGATTCTCCTGGCTCCTCTTTTTCTCCACCCCGGCCGAACGATCGAAGAGGAATTAAATGTACTCATACAAAAAGGCTTTGTAAGAATCCGATTCTCCGGAAAAATATTCAAGATTGAAGACTTATTTCTCCCTGAGAATAAAAAAATTCTTAGCAACCTCAATGAATCATCTGGTGTGGTGATAAAAAAAACTGCTAAAACCATCAAGAAAAAAAAAACAGATGCTGACGAAACATTTGTGCCTTCTCAAACACCATCCGCTATTCAAATTGTAATCGACCGCTTCACAGTTTCGCCGGAAGATGAAAGTAACATCTCACGGATTGGAGATTCTGTACAGACTGCATTTTTTGAAGGGCATGGAGAGTGTGCAACAGAAATTGAAGGTGATGGTGATAAAGAAAAAAATCATTCTGATTTCTCAAACCGTTTTATCCTTGATGGAATTGTATTCGAAGAGCCGAGCACTCAACTCTTCAGTTTTAATAATCCCTATGGTGCCTGCAAAAAATGTGAAGGTTTCGGATCGATAATCGGAATCGATGAAGATCTTGTTATTCCCGATAAATCACTGTCTGTCTATGATGGTGCCATCGTAAGCTGGCGTGGAGAAAAAATGAAAGAATGGAATGAAGAACTTATTAGGAAAGCATATAAGTTCGATTTCCCCATTCATCGTCCTGTATACGAACTCACCGATGAACAGAAAGCACTTTTATGGACGGGCAATTCATTTTTTAAAGGACTGAATACTTTTTTCCAATGGGTAGAAACACAATCGTATAAAATTCAATATCGTGTGATGCTGTCACGTTACAGAGGTCGCACGATCTGTCCTGATTGTCGCGGAACGAGATTAAGAGCAGATGCAAACTACGTACAAGTTACCGGGAAATCGATTACCGATATAGTTCTCATGCCCGTATCTGAAAGCTTGAATTTTTTTGGCGGAATGAAATTAACAGGAAGCGATGCTGAGATAGCCCGTCGTATTCTTCTTGAAATTTCAAACCGTCTTCAATTTCTATCTGATGTTGGTTTAGGCTATCTGACATTAAATAGATTATCGAATTCACTTTCAGGTGGAGAATCGCAGCGCATAAACCTGGCTACTTCTTTGGGAAGCAGTCTCGTTGGATCAATGTATATTTTAGATGAACCAAGTATTGGTCTGCATCCGAGAGATACAAGCAGATTAATTACTGTACTAAAGTCTCTGCGTGATATAGGCAATACCGTGATTGTTGTTGAACATGACGAAGAAATTATGAAAGCATCCGATCAATTAATTGACATCGGACCGGATGCCGGAATACATGGCGGCAAACTTATTTACCAGGGTAGTTATAAAAATATATTAACGGAAAATTCCGGCTATACCGGAAAATACCTGAGCGGACGCGAGCAAATTGCATTACCATACAGGCGACGTTCGCCATCCGGAACAATAAAAATTGACGGTGCCAGAGAGAACAATCTCAAAAATATTACAGTGAAAATTCCGCTGGGAGTTATGACAGTTGTGACCGGCGTTAGCGGCAGCGGAAAAACATCGCTTGTAAAAAAAGTGCTTTACCCTGCTCTAAAAAAAATTCATGGCGGTTTTGGAGAACAGACTGGAGCATTCGACAAACTGAGCGGTGACTACAGCCGGCTTTCAGCAGTAGAATTTGTCGATCAGAATCCGATAGGGAAATCGTCAAGATCAAATCCTGTAACCTATGTAAAAGCATATGATGAGGTAAGAATGTTGTTTTCTGAATTACCGTTGTCAAAATCAAGAAAATACAAACCTGCACATTTTTCATTTAATGTTGAAGGTGGACGCTGCGATGTTTGTGAAGGCGAAGGAGAAGTTACAATCGAAATGCAATTCATGGCCGATATTCATCTCGTCTGTGAAAACTGCGGTGGAAAAAGATTCAAGCAGGAAGTTTTAGATGTAACGTATAAAGGAAAAAACATCGCTGACATTCTTGCCTTGACAGTTGATGAAGCGATAGAGTTTTTCGGTTCATCCTTAAAGGGATCCGGCAATGATCAGAAGATTGCAAATAAATTGAAGCCACTCGCAGATGTGGGTCTCGGGTACATCGGACTTGGACAGTCATCGAGTACATTAAGTGGCGGAGAAGCGCAGCGAATAAAACTTGCCTCATTTCTCTCGAAAGGAAATGCACACGATCATACATTATTTATTTTTGATGAACCCACCACTGGACTTCATTTTCATGATATCAAAAAACTTTTAAAGGCCTTCGATATGTTAATTGATCAAGGAAACAGTTTGCTGATTATTGAACACAATTCAGAAGTCATAAAGTGTGCAGATTGGGTTATCGATTTGGGACCTGAGGGTGGCGAAGAAGGTGGTTACCTTATTTTTGAAGGGACACCGGATGGACTTGCTCAATGTAAAAAATCTTATACCGGGCAGTATCTGAAAGAAAAGCTAAGTATTGAACATCCCTCCTAATGACTATATACTTCTGAGGTTTAAACGGTTAAATGAAATTTCACTTCTTTTCTTTAAGTAATCACCTTAAAATTGTTGGTATTTACTTTGAAGCAGTCATCTACTTGTCTTGCACATCTAAATTATTTCCTATTTTTGCTTCGAAACGAAGAACTAAAATTTTTTCCTGTTTATGTCATCCAACCACAACCAACGCGAAGAGGTATTTTCCAAATCCGTAAGAGCCGGCAAAAGGACTTATTTTTTTGATGTAAAAACCACAAAAGCTCTAGATTATTATCTCACAATTACGGAAAGCAAAAAGAAGATTGGAGACGACGGCACACCGTTTTTTGAGAAGCATAAGATTTTTTTATATCGGGAAGATTTTGAAAAATTTCTCGACGGATTAAATGAGGCAATAAATCATGTTGGAACTTTAAAGCCAGCCGAACCTCATACTCCCGGAGAAAATCACACTCCAGGTGAAAACCATACTCCAGGAGAAAACCATTCTCCCGGTGAAAATCATTCTGGTTCGTCATCATACACGGATGTGAATTTCGACGACTTAGGAAAGTAATCAGGCATTAATCCTAATTCCTTGTTCGTAACTTTAGCAGTATTACTGCTGATTATTAGCTTATTTTTGCATTTTGTGAGGAATTATGCGGATTACTTATTATGGCCATTCATGCTTTCAGGTGATTGTAAATGGCAAAAAACTTCTTTTTGATCCATTTATTTCGGAAAACCCATTAGCATCTTCAGTCGATGTAGAAAAAATTGAAGCTGATTACATTCTGGCATCTCATGGTCATGATGATCATATAGCTGATCTTGAAAAAATTGCAAAAAGAACAAATGCCACAGTGATTGCAAACTTTGAAATTGCGACGTGGTTTCAAAAGCGCGGCGTAAAAAATGTTCATGCCATGAATACCGGCGGACATTGGATGTTTGACTTCGGAAAAGTTAAATGTGTTCAGGCAATTCATTCTAGCAGCATGCCTGATGGTACATATGGCGGTAATCCGATGGGCTTCTTAATCGAAGCTCCGCAAGGCAGTTTCTATTATGCTGGAGATACAGCTTTACATAATGACATGAAACTAATCGGTGATTACAAGAGAATGAATTTTGCATTTCTTCCGTTAGGAAATAATTATACGATGGGAATCGACAATGCTGTAATTGCTTCCGACTTCATCCGATGTGATAAAATTATCGGAATGCATTACGATACGTTTGATCTGATTAAAATAGATCACAAAGAGGCCAAACATAAATTTGAATTATCTGGAAAAGATCTTCAGCTGATGCAAATAGGAGAAAGCAGAGAAATATAAACTTATTATTATGGGAAAAATTATTGCAATAGCCAATCAGAAAGGCGGAGTTGGGAAAACAACAACAGCGATGAATCTGGCTGCCAGTCTGGCCGTTCTCGAATATAAAACCTTGCTGATAGACAGCGATCCGCAGGCAAATGCCACATCGGGTGTAGGTTTCGATCCTCGAAATATAAAAACAAGTATTTATGAGTGTATAATCAATGAGGCAAATCCGATTGACATTATTATGAAAACGGAAACGCCGAACTTATATCTTTTACCCTCGCATATAGATCTTGTCGGTGCCGAAATTGAAATGATACATCTTCCGAACCGCGAAAAGAAAATGCGTGAAGTTCTTGAGAAAATAAAAGATTCATACGACTTTATTATCATCGACTGCTCCCCTTCTCTCGGACTTGTAACAATTAATTCATTAACTGCAGCTAACTCTGTAATAATTCCTGTGCAATGTGAATACTTCGCGCTTGAAGGATTAGGAAAACTTTTGAATACAATAAAAATCGTTCAAAGCAGACTTAATCCTAATCTCGAAATAGAAGGAATTCTACTTACGATGTACGACAGCCGTCTTCGTTTATCCAATCAGGTTGTTGAAGAAGTAAAAACACATTTTCAACAAATGGTATTCGACACCATCATTCAAAGAAATACAAAACTCGGCGAGGCTCCCAGCTTCGGGCAGACGATAATTATGCATGATGCTACCAGCAAAGGATCAGTAAATTACCTGAACCTGGCGAGAGAAATTCTTCAGAAAAACAATTTGACTAAAATTAAAGAGGCGGATAAAAAAATTGCAGTAACTGATGAGCACTAAAAAAAGCGCCCTCGGGAAAGGCCTCAGTGCACTTCTCGAAAATGCCGATACAGACGTTACCTCAAAATCAGGATTCGATGGTGTGGTTGGATCAATCGCGCAGATTCCTCTTTCTCAAATTGACCCTAATCCTTTTCAGCCTAGAACAGAATTCGATCCTGAAGCTTTAAAGGAATTATCTGATTCAATATTGCAGCAGGGAATTATTCAACCCATAACAGTAAGAAAATTAGGCTACGACCGCTACCAAATTATCTCTGGTGAACGAAGATTTAAAGCTTCAGGAATGGCCGGCCTCACTTCAATACCTGCCTACATACGAGTTGCCAACGACCAGGGAATGCTGGAGATGGCTTTGGTTGAAAATATTCAGAGAAAAAATCTTAATCCGCTTGAAGTCGCATTAAGCTATAAGCGATTGATCGACGAATGTTCGCTTACCCAGGAAGTACTTAGTGAAAGGGTTGGAAAAGGCCGAAGCACAATTACAAACTTTCTACGCCTCCTGAAATTGCCGCCCGAAATCCAGGCAGCTATCAGAAACGGAAGTCTTACAATGGGACATGCCAGAGCTATTATCAACGTCGATGATATTGCCATGCAATTGCAAATTTTTCACGATTTAATTAATGGCCAGCTAAACGTCCGCGAAGCTGAAAATATCGCCAGAAAATCGGGAAGTAAATCTGCTACATCGAATAAAAATAAAACAGGAACAGACGACCTTTCATACGAATTCAATAAGATCCAAAATATTTTGTCTAGTCATTTCGGCACTAAGATCAAACTTCAGAGAGCCGGAAAAGGAAATGGGAAAATCATTATACCCTTCCGAAATGATGAAGATCTGAATAGGGTGCTCGAATTACTCAATTATTGAGTTGCTATTTTACGCATGACGATTTCGGGGAAAATAATTTACCTGTCCTTTTTTTTATCGGTCCTTTCAGGATCTGTTATTGCGCAAAACACTGTTAGCGAAAACAAAGACTCATTAACACATTCTTCTAATAAAAGAGCGAATCGTGCTGCACTTTATTCGGCCATTGTACCCGGATCTGGACAAATAGTAAATAAGAAATACTGGAAACTTCCCTTAATATATGGTGGAGCAGGTGTACTTATTTATTTTATCAAGTCTAATAATACTGAATACAAAAAATTCAAAACAGCTCTTGTTTACAGAAATGATAATGACCCGCTCACTATTGATGATTATCCCAGATTTACCAATGAAGACCTTACAGTCAGAAAAGATTATTACCGTCGTAACCGGGATCTGAGTTATGTCTTTGCCGGAGTACTTTACACTTTAAACATCATCGATGCCTATGTGGATTCACAGTTATTGAATTTCGATGTAAGCGATAATTTAAGTATTCGCACAGGTGGAACGATTAACTATCTTGCAAACGGAAAATCGGTTCCTTCACTTTTATTTACTATCAATTTTAAATAATCATATATGAAAATAGCGCTGATAGGTTATGGCAACATGGGCAATGTAATCGATAAAATTGCTATGAAGAAAGGCCATGAAGTAATTCTTAAAATCGATGATAAAAATATCAATGATGTTAAGACTGATGATATTTCACTAGCAGACATTGCATTCGAATTCACTACTCCTGAAAGCGCCTATCGAAATGTGATGATGTGCTTCGAAGCAAACGTACCCGTGGTTTGCGGTACAACAGGATGGCAAAGCAAATTGAATGAAGCTGAAAAATATTGCATCGCTAATAATAAAACATTTTTCTATTCAACTAACTTCAGCATTGGAGTAAATCTTTTTTTTGAAATTAATAACGCCCTTGCAGGCCTCATGAATTCTCAAACACAGTACGATGAAGTATTGATTCATGAGTCACATCATTCAGGAAAACTTGACTCTCCCAGCGGCACGGCAATCACTATTGCCAATCAACTGATCAGCCGAATCGAAAGACTTAGTCAATGGGTAAATTACAAAGCAGATGAAAATGTAAATCTCGGAATTGATACCGAAGGCGAACTACCGATTTTTTCAACCCGGGAAGACGATATTCCCGGCACTCACATCGTAAAATATTTTTCTGACTCCGATGAAATCGAAATTATTCATAAAGCATTAAACAGAGAAGGCTTCGCATTAGGAGCATTATTAGCCGGCGAATGGGTCAAAGACAAAAAAGGCGTCTTTGGAATGAAAGATTTATTAAAGTTCTGATGTTTATAATTAACATCGTCTTAACCAATACAGAATATATGCGTACTTACTTTAGCACCTTATCATATTAAACTCAAATGGCAAAATTCAGAATAAACTGGGATCTAATTAAGGATATTATTTTCGGAATTTTCACCATCGGGGTGTGGTTCCTTTTGAAACCTAAACCAGGCCAGAGAAAATCTGTCATACGCGAATGGGCAGATGCAATAATCTTCGCCGTAATTGCTGCAACAATTATCCGCACATTTTTTATTGAGGCTTACACTATTCCTACAGGTTCCATGGAAAAGTCTCTGCTTATCGGCGACTTTCTTTTCGTCAGCAAGGTTAGCTACGGAGCAAGGATTCCAATGACTCCCCTTTCATTTCCATTCGCACATCATACCATGCCACTTATTGGCGGCAAATCTTATCTTGAATGGATAAAAGTCGGCTATCACCGCTTACCCGGATTTGGCCAACTAAAACACGGCGATTGTGTTGTATTCAACTGGCCCGCCGAAAACGAAGGTCGTCCAATTGATAAAAAAGAAAACTACATCAAACGATGCATCGGTACTGCCGGTGATACACTTGAACTGCGCGACAGAGATGTATACATTAACAACACTCATATTCCCCTTCCGGAATTTTCCCAATCATCCTACCATGTAATGACAGATGGAACAGGATTTAGCGAACAAGCCATGTTAAAAATGGGAATTCAGGCACGCGAGGATCAGATTTCTCCTTATGAATACAATCTTCATCTCACAAAACAAAATGCTGAAGCATTAAAATCATTTGGCAACGTAAAAATAGTAGAAGCGAATATTGTTCCCAAAGGACATTATCAGGATTTTATTTTTCCTTTCGATACAAAATATTCGTGGAACGTCGACAATTTTGGCCCTATTTGGATTCCAAAGAAAGGTGCGACAATGAAAATCGATACTTCTAATATTTCATTGTACAGAAAAGTTATCGGCGAATATGAAGGAAACAACCTTGAAGAACGTGATGGAAAAATCATCATCAATAATACCATTGCCACAGAATATACTTTTAAGTATGATTATTATTTTATGATGGGCGACAACAGACATAACTCTGCCGACTCACGCTTTTGGGGATTTGTTCCGGAAGACCACATAGTAGGAAAAGCTGTGTTTATCTGGATGAGCTGGGATACAAACGGAACGTTTCTAAACAAAATCCGCTGGAGTAGATTATTTCATACAATTAAAGGACTCGATTATTAAGCAGAAAAATTTAGTTAGTAACCTATAGGCCTATCAGAAATTGCATCGTGTCTGCCCTATCAGCATAATCAGTTAATGACGGCAACTGAGACATACCAAATTCTATAGTAAGGTTATTTAATTTATCATTCAAAACACCAGACTCTTTTTTTACTGTAATACATTGAAGCTTGTCTTCAGAGACTGACAATGTTTCGATCAGTGTATTGATATCGCTATATGTCTCATAATGCAATACAGATATCGGCGAAGGAATATTCTTCTCCTCTCTTATAATCAAAAAGCCATTCTGCAAAAACGGAAACTGTTTTAAAAGAAATACAGAATTATTGTAATCGAAGTTGTTCATGTACTTATTATGATTCATCACTTCATTAAAACCATACATCGATTCAAAAAAGTTATTGAAATTATACTTTTCAGGCACATATAATTTCGAAACATTTCTGCATCCAAGTCCGAAGTAACTAAAGATATCCTCTCCCAGATTTTTTAATTCTTCCGAAGTTTCATTGCCGTCAAGAACAGCTACACCATTCATATTCTTTCGGATAATGTTCGGGTATTTTCCAAAATAGTATTCAAAATACCTGGAAGAGTTATTGCTTCCTGTTGCGATGACGGCATCCATTTTTTCCAGTTTAGGAACAAAATGAATGGACTCATTTATACCAGGCTCAATTGCCTTCAACAAAGAAGCTACATAAGGTAAAAGAACATCATCGCCTGTGGCATTTTTCCCTATATACTTATGACCAGAAAGAAATACGGAAAGCATGTCATGCAAACCTACAAAAGGTATATTTCCTGCATTAATAACAGCGACATTTTTTGCACTCTTATTTTGCTGCAAGCCCGATTTGTAAAGTTCTGCCCAGCGATTCACTTCCTCAGAACTCAAAACGAAAGACCAGTTCTTTAAGGCTTTGAGAATACTCTGCTTGGTGAACCATTGATTTTCGTTGCCGGCACGATCGATTACTTTACTGAATTCAGTATCAGCAGAAAGCGATAGCTTGTCAGAAATCTCATTCAAAACCCCACCAAGGGTTATCAATACATTTATTCGTTTTTCAATATCTATCATCAATTACCTTATTCTATGTTAGGATTTGTACTTTTTCTCTTTAAATTTGCCGTGAAACCCCAAAAGTAAAAAAGGAACCGTTATGGCTATTATAATAACTGACGAATGCATCAATTGTGGTGCCTGTGAGCCTGAATGCCCGAACAATGCAATTTATGAAGGCGGCGCCGAATGGCGATTCTCTGACGGAACAAGCGTTAAAGGTATGTTTAAACGGATGGATGGCAGTGAAGTTGATGCTAACACTCCACAAACACCTGTTTCTATGGATATCTATTACATCGTTACCGATAAATGTACAGAATGTGTCGGATTTCATGATGAGCCACAGTGTGCCTCTGTTTGTCCGGTCGACTGCTGCGTAGATGATCCTAACTTCCGCGAATCGAAAGAAGCGTTGTTGGAGAAGAAAGAAAAAATGCATGCTGCATAACAAGTCACAATAATATATGGAAGCCGCATTACGTTGTTGTATTGCGGCTTTTTTTTAACCCGATTATCCAAAATAAATTATCGGCATTAATTTCTACATGATGATTAAGTTAATAATCGTTTTGCTTTTTCTTTCCACTGCTTCATCGGCACAGACGATTGACTCGCTATCCATGCTTGTTAAAGAAATACAACGTGGAGAAAACGATTCCGTACGAATAGCTTCTAATGGAAAGTTTATCACCGGACTTCAGAATCTGCTGATGCAACCTGGATCATTCAATGCAAATTATGATTCACTAAAGAATGTATCTATTCTTGCTTCTGATGATAAAAAATTCAGAATTTTCAGCTGGGTGCTACCCTATTTTGACGGTAACAAATACGAGTATTTTGGGTTCATACAAATCCATTCAGAAAAATCAGATACCCTAATACGTTTATCAGACTCTACCTCTGTCATCCTTAAACCTGAAAGTGAAAAACTATCAGCTAAAAAATGGTTAGGAGCAATTTATTATCATGTGATACTAGTGAAAAGTGCAGGCAAGATTTATTACACTCTTCTTGGTTGGAAAGGCAACGATGAAAAGATAACCCAAAAAGTTATTGAGATTCTTTATTTCGATGGCGATAAACCAAAATTTGGTTTTCCATTGTTCAAGACTGGATCAGTTTTTAAAAACAGGATACTACTTTCGTATAACGCTCAGGTAACGTTGACACTTCATTATGATAATAATTACAACGGCATCGTTTTCGATCATACAGGTTCAAATAAAAACAACTCATCAATAATCTCAGGACCTGATGGAACATATGATGCTTTCAAACTTAAGAAGGGAAAATGGATATTAAATAGTGATGTAAAGGTTGGATCCAAATTGAACCCATCAGAAAACCGTCCGAAACCACCACAGAAATAATTTCATGTTTCTGTTTAATTTACTACCTGTCGTTTTTCAATCTTTTCATAGCTTCGCACCTTAAATCGCCAACGATGAAACTCTTTATCCCCGGTCCTACTTTCGTTCACCCTGACGTTCTCGCCAAAATGGCAACACCGATGATTGGTCACCGTACACCAGAAGCATCTGCACTTCAGAAAAGTATCAGCGAAAAATTACAAAAGCTGATGTTTACCGATAATAAAATTATTTTAAGTACATCTTCCGGAACAGGATTAATGGAAGGCGCCATACGTTCTTTAACAGGAAAAAAAGCGATCGTTTTTTCTACCGGCGCTTTTGGGAAAAGATGGTATGAACTAGCCATTGCCAATGGAATTGATGCTGATCTTCATGAGGAGGAATCAGGATTTCCAACATTGCCTGAAACAGTTAACAAATATCTGAGCACTGGAAAATATGACGTAGTGACTACTACGCATAATGAAACATCTACTGGAGTCATGATACCTCTCGATGCAATTGCCGATGTGATCAGTAAATATCCTTCAGTTATCTGGATGGTAGATGCGGTAAGTTCACTGGGTGGAGTAAAAATTGAAGTCGACAGACTTGGAATAGATGTATGCATCAGTTCATCACAAAAAGCACTTGCTTTGCCTCCTGGTTTATCGCTGGCATCCGTTTCTAAACGTGCGGAAGAAAAATTAAAAAAAATAGGTCATCGCGGATACTACCTTGATCTGTTAACATTATGCGAGTTTGTAGACAAGAAAAATTTCCAATATTCATCCACTCCTTCTCTGCCACATATGTTTGCACTCGATTTTCAGCTCGACAGAATAGCGAAGGAAGGCATCGAAGCAAGATTTATCAGGCACATCGAAATGGCTGAATACATGATTAACTGGGCTAGTCATTTTTTTAAAGTTTATCCACATCCCGGTTTTGAGTCCCTTACAGTAACTTGCATAGAAAATACACGCAAAATAAATGTGACCGAGCTCAATAAAAATCTTGCAGAAAAAAATATGGTCATATCAAATGGTTATGGAACTTTAAAAGATAAAACATTCCGAATCGGTCACATGGGAGATCTGACTATTGACGATCTTATAGAACTTACCAATGCCATGGAAGATATCCTTAAACTTGACTGATGTATGGTTTAATTGAATACAATCGTTTTACTAAATCAGTTTACTATTTCAAATTTATTCTAACCGAATTACATAACTAACAAATGGCAATTTTAAAACCCTTCAAAGGAATTCGTCCACAAAAAAAATACGCAAAACAAATAGCAAGCAAGCCCTATGATGTGTTGAATGAAAAAGAAGCCCGAGAGGAATGCAAAGGCAACGATCTTTCGTTTTACCATGTTGTTAAACCGGAAATTGATTTCAGTGACGACTTCGATCATTATTCACCTGAAGTGTATAAAAAAGGCGTCTCGAATTTCAAGAAGATGTTCGATGATGGAGTTTTTTCCCAGGACAAGGAAGAATACTATTACATCTATGCACAGACTATGAACGACCGCCGGCAATATGGAATTGTGGGCTGTGCATCGATCGACGACTATTTCAACAACGTTATAAAAAAACATGAACTCACGCGTCCGGATAAAGAAGAAGACCGGAAAAATCATATTCGATACAGCCACCTGAATTACGAACCCGTCTTCTTTGCATATCCTGCATCGACCGAACTTGACCTAGTTGTACAATCAATAATAAAAGCTGATCCTGAATATGATTTCATCGCTGACGATGGCATCGGACATACGTTCTGGATCAGCAAAGATGCTGTGACTAATCAAAAAATCACTACTCTGTTCGGAAAACTTCCTGCAACATATGTCGCTGATGGCCATCATCGCACAGCTGCAGCAGCTTTAGTAGGAAAAGAATTAAGAGAAAAAAATCCAGCACATACAGGAAAAGAAGAATATAATTTTTTCCTCGCTGTTCATTTCCCCGATAATCAACTTTCTATTATGGATTACAACAGAGTAGTTAAAGATCTTAATGGATTATCAGTCGAGCAGTTTTATCTGAAAATTAAAGAACGTTTCGATATAGAACCCAAAGGGAAAACACCCTTTCGTCCGACAGCACTTCACGAATTCGGTATGTATCTCGACGGACAATGGTATGAGCTAAAATCTAAAAAAGGAACATTTGATGACAACGACCCCATAGGTGTTTTAGATGTAACCATTCTTTCGAAACAAATTCTAGAACCGATTCTGAATATTATCGATTTACGGACTGACAAGAGAATTGAATTTGTAGGCGGCTTAAGAGGACTTAAAGAACTGGAAAGAAGAGTTGACAGTGGTGATATGAAGGCAGCATTTTCCATGCATCCCGTAACTATGAAACAACTCATCGACATTGCAGACACCGGTAAAATAATGCCTCCTAAAGTGACCTGGTTTGAGCCAAAGCTACGCAGCGGACTTGTACTACATTCTCTCGATTAAAAAATCAGTTTAAAATAATCCACACACTCAGGCATCCCTCGTGATTCTAATCGATAATTATCAAACCATTTTAAGGGAGTTAATACCATATCATGCATCGCTTGTGGCAGTGAGCAAGACAAAACCTATTGATGACATTCTTGAACTGATGAATCATGGTCAGCTTATCTTTGGCGAAAACTATGTTCATGAACTGATCGAGAAACAAAATGAAATTAAGAATGCCGAATGGCATTTTATCGGGCACTTGCAAACAAATAAGGTAAAACAGATTTCCGGTATTTGTAACTTGATACACAGCATTGACAGTATTAAATTGTTAAAACAAATTAATCAGGAAGCTGAAAAACAAAACCGTATTCAAAGTTGCTTGCTTCAGGTTCATATTGCGGAAGAAGAAACGAAATTCGGATTTGCCTCTGATGAAGTTTTTAAATTAGTAGATGGAGGAGAAATTAATCAGTTAAAAAATATCTCTGTAAAAGGACTGATGGGAATGGCAAGTTTAAGTGACGACGAAAGTAAAATCAAAAAAGAATATAAAACACTTCGAAAACTTTTCGAAAATTTCATGACAGATAATTTTTCCATTCTGTCGATGGGAATGACAGGAGATTACAAAATAGCCTTAGCTGAAGGAAGTACAATGGTCAGAATCGGATCAGCAATTTTCGGTAGCCGATAATAGACAAGATTACGATGATGAATTCCAAAAAAATAATTTGTGATTAATACCGGGATAATCTTTGCGTTGCTGACAACCTTATTCTGGTCGATAGGGATTTTTCCATTTACACAAGCTGCCCGACGCCTCGGAACGAATCCGATGAATCACTTCAGGCTTTTACTTGCCACAATCGTCATCGGAACATTTAGTTATCTGGTCGAGGGAAGAAATTTTACAATCCTGTTTTCTTCACAATATTATAACTCATGGTTCTGGCTCGGGCTTTCAGGGGTAATTGGTTTGGCCATCGGCGATTATTTTGCCTTTGCCATGTTCAGCATTCTCGGAGCGAGAATCGGTAGTGTGTTAACTACTATCGCACCTGCTGCAGCATTAATTCTCGGTGCGTTAATAATCAATGAGCATATATCTTACATAGGAATTATCGGAATCGTAATTACAATTACAGGCGTTAATTTTATCAGCTTCGGCAAGAGCGAAAGAAACAAAATTCCAGATCATGGTCATGGTTCAATTGCATTCGGAATTTTTGCCGGCATTATAGGTGCACTCTGTCAGGGGGCAGGACTTGTTTTAGCAAAAAAAGGAATGCTGTCACAACCAGTAAGTTTTCCGCTCATTCCACTCAATGCCACATTTATCAGACTTTCATCAGCAACCGTATCTATACTTTTATTCTCTATTATTACAGGACGAATTAAAACTATGATAATACCAATAATTACAAATAAAAACAAAGGCATTAAGTATGCGCTTGCGGGAGCATTTTTCGGACCCATACTAGGTGTAACACTTGCCTTATATGCTGTTTCATTGATTGACGCTTCAGTTGCACAGACCATATTCTCACTCGTACCGGCATTTGCTTTTATTATTTCCGCATTGATATTTAAAGAAAAGATTACTAAAACATCATTATCAGGATTAGTTGTAGCTATATTCGGCGTAATAGTCCTGATATGGAGAGAGAGAATATCAGAATTGATCTAACAATTTCAGAACAGAAAATAATACTTCTGTTTTTTATTTATCTATAGATTATTATTTTAGTCATAGCCGAAACCAGAACTATGAAACGGATTTTTACATTACGTGATTTACCTTTCCTCCTGCTTAGCTTTGTAGTACCACTAGTATGCTTCCTGCTTACAAGCTCCAGTTCGCTCATGTTTGATGATGCTGCAGAGTTTGCACTTGTTATCAAACTTGGAAGCATCGCTCATCCACCTGGTACACCCGCATATATATTGGCAGGAATGACCTGGACTACCATTACTGGAATCTTCGGAATGAACATTATAAATGCAATGAATGTATTTTCTGCACTTTGCATTTCGTTTTCTTCACTTCTTCTTTATTGTTCCTTTAAAATTATATCTGTCAATATTCTGAAGGAGGATAGCATAAAGAATTTGCTGATATGCTGCCTTATTGCAGTATCATATGCCACAGGAGCAACAACGTGGGCCTGGGGAAACACAGTTGAAGTATACAGTTTTCAGGTTATTGCCATGGCGGTGGCTTTCTACGGACTAACCTACTATCACTTTTCAGGAAAACTTATTGCTATCTGGATTGCCGCATTGGGACTTGCATTGGGACTTTGCAATCATCACCTGACAATGATCCTGTTCCTTCCTTTTACCACAGTATTTTTCCTAAAAGATATCTTCATACGTGAAGATGTAGTTAGTAAAAAGAAAAGAACAAAGGATCAGGGAAAAAGCTTTGCCAGACAATTGATATCAGTTCTGACAATGCCTCACTTTCTTTTGCTTGCAGGTGTCACTTTGGGAATTACTTGTTTTTTTTATGGTTGGATGTCCTATAGGGCTCAAAGTATCTATCCCTTTATGTTCGGCAAACCGGATACATTAAGCGAATTATATTACCATATAAGCGGAGGCGTTTACTCAAAAAATATTACATCAACTTCCGCCAGTATCATTAGTTCAAGGGTCCCGTTTTTTCTAAAGTTGACTTTCTTTCAATTGTTTCTGTTTACACCGCTATTTATCGCCGGAATAATCATCCTGATAAAAAGAAAATTATTCAGGTTAATGTGGATGATTCTTCTCTATTATATTTTCTTATTTATTTATCAGGTAAACAACAATCAATGGTCAAGTACTGATGCATACATGCTTCTTCCGTTTCTCATACTAACAATTCCTGTTTTATACGGTGCGATTTATTATTTAGATAAATTTAAATTGGTATACGTCATACCTGTTCTTCTCTGTATTCAGATTGCATATAACTATCCGATAAATAATAAAAAGAGTTATCCTGTAAGTGAATCACTGATGGAATTACTTGACAAGTCAGCCCCACCAAACAGCATCATTATCATATCGGACTGGACAACAGTGATTCAATATTATTACTATAGAATTGCAGAGAACTTCAGACCTGATCTTGTTGTTTTAAATTCTGATATTAAATTTACTCACTACAAAATTCTTCCAACTCTCTACCCTCAATTTTATAGTAAGATAAAAAATGAATACGATACCTTTATTAAGGATTTGACAGCAGAGCACCCGCATCAGGCTGTCAATACAGGATGTGACTTAAGTACAATTACCCTTGTGAATGACTTTAAAACATTAATTACAAAGATGGAATCAATTGCCGCTTCGGAACATCATCAATTCCTGACAGATCCTCAGGCACATTATTTTTACAGCACTCACAAATATTATAATCCGAGGCGATTTGTATCAGGATGTTTTTCATCGTCGCTTCCAGGAGATAGTACTGCGAACGATTTTTTTATTGACATGAATTTCCCTTTCCTGAAATCAGATTTAATCTACAATGATCCCGCAGCACTTGATAAGTTGGTAGATTTTCAGGCTATGCTCGACTGGCATATTGAATTTTACAAAGCGAATGCAGATGTGAACAGACTTGCACGGGCAGAAACAGCGCATGATAAAATTATCAAGATGCAGAAAGAGATGAAAAAAAGCATGTCATTTGCTTACATGCTAAAATAGAAGATTCATACGACTTAAAAATTAACCTTGCCCCGCTTCATGATTTTTATTTGCGTAAAGAAATGCATCAATAGCAAGACGATAAGAATTTAATCCGAAACCGGAAATACTTCCAATGCATTTTGATGCAATCAGTGAAACATGTCTGTAGTCTTCCCTTGCAAAAATATTCGAAAGGTGAACTTCAATAACCGGGCTTTTAATAGCTGCAATTGCATCGGCAAGAGCAACAGAAGTATGCGTATATCCTCCGGCATTAATCACTATTCCGTCTGCTGAAAAACCCTGTTCATGTAAATTGTTGATAAGTTCACCCTCGATATTACTCTGATAATTTGTTATAGTTAGGTTATAGTCCTTCCTCAATCCTTCAAAAAAATCGTTGAAAGAAATAGTGCCGTAGACTGTCGGCTCCCTCAATCCCAACAGGTTGAGATTCGGTCCGTTGATTATGTGTATGTGCATAGTTGATAAAAGTGAGGTAAAATACTTACTATTTTTCAAAAAGTAATGTGAATAAGTTTTTAAGTCACACCGGCGATTTAGCCACACTTATAAGCATTTTTGAGAAGACCATTTTTATCTGAATTTGAAAAGTCATATCCCCGGGTTTAAATCCTATTTACGTCTTGAACGTTCGCTTTCGGAAAATTCCGTCGAAGCATACCTTCATGATATATCCCTGCTTGAGAAATTCCTGCATTTTAAGAAGCTAAATCTTGAACCATCGCGGATAGGTCTTAGTCATCTTCAGGATTTCATCAAATGGATTAATGAACTTGGATTGGGTGGCCGCAGTCAGGCACGAATTATTTCAGGTCTGAAAGGATTTTTTAAATACTGCCTGATAGAAAATCTCATTACGGATGATCCATCACAGCTTTTAGAGTCGCCCCGTCTAGGGCGAAAACTTCCTGACACATTAAGTGTTGAAGACATCAACAACATCGTTGAAGCGATTGACCTAAGCAAACCCGAAGGCGTCAGAAATAAAGCAATGCTCGAAACTTTGTATAGCTGTGGTTTACGTGTGAGCGAACTAACGGGATTAAAGATTTCGAATGTTCATATGGAAATCGGATTTCTGAAAGTGATTGGAAAGGGCGACAAAGAAAGGTTAGTTCCCATGGGAAGTGTTGCAGCCAAACATATTAAAATTTACATGGATGAAATCAGGCCTCACATAGGAATACAGAAAGGCAGTGAAGATTTTATGTTCCTCAACAAACGTGGAAGACCACTTTCTCGTGTTATGGTATTTCTGATAATCAAACAACTTGCAGAAAGAATTGGCTTGAAAAAAAGTATAAGCCCTCACACATTTCGACATTCCTTTGCCACACATTTAATTGAAGGCGGCGCAGATCTGAGAGCCGTTCAGGAAATGCTCGGTCATGAATCAATTACAACTACCGAAATATACACGCATTTGGATCGCGATTTTCTTCGTGCTTCTATTATAAAACATCACCCGAGAGCATGAAATTAAGGAAGATTATACCATTGATTCGAACGTTCTTAAAAAGTAAACGCGTATTAAGTATTGCCCCTGCATCAATCCTGGGAATTACTCTTATTTATTTCATCAGCATGAAAGCAGAGGGTCTGCAAAAAAAGATTTCCGAAAATCAGGGAGACACTATTAAATTTTCAGGTTATAACTGGGTCACAAAAGAATCAAACGACAGACGTACCGGTCCGGGAAACAATCTTTTTTCCGGCACAAGGGAAAATGTTTATGTTGACAGTACAGGAAAACTACATCTTCGTCTTACAAACAGAAACGATAAATGGTATTGTCCCGAGGTAAGAATGGTTGACGGACTTGGTTATGGCCGCTATTATTTTTACCTCGAACCCCTACCACACCAGATGGATAAAGATATAGTTGTTGGAATGTTTTTCTACGACAGAGAAGACTCGAGTAATTTTCATAAAGAAATAGATATTGAAATTTCTCAATGGGGAAAAGACTCGTCACTTAATACACAATATGTAATTCAGCCGAAAGAATCTGAAGCAATCAGGTTCAAGACTGACTTATTATTACCTACCAAACATTTGATTGAAGTCAGGCGTAAAAGAGTGATGTTCAAATCATATTATGATGCAGTCGGTCCGGAAGATATTCCTCTGCAAATAACGAACTGCACAATTAAACCAGATTACGAATACCAGACAAATAATGAACGTGTAAGTATTAATGTCTGGCTTTATCACACGTCCGAGCCATCTAATCTAAAAGAATTTGAAATTGTTTTTTCGAAATTTGAGTATAAGCCATTTTGGTTTGACAACTTTATACATAGAAACAGAAAAACAATTAATAAGTGAGAGGCGTTTATTCAATTTTACTGCTAACCGTATCCAATTTCTTTATGACATTCGCCTGGTATGGTCATTTACAGTTTAAGAAATGGAATATTTTTCAGAGTAAAGGTCTTGCATTCCTGATATTCATCAGTTGGTTCATTGCTTTGTTTGAATACGCATTTCAGGTTCCAGGTAACAGAATCGGACATGAAAGCAATGGCGGCCCCTTTAATTTGTTCCAGCTTAAAATAATTCAAGAAGTAATAACATTAACGGTTTTTACTTTTTGTGCTGTATTTATCTTTAAAACCGATAAGCTGCATTGGAATTACCTTATCAGTTTTGTATTTATGATACTGGCAGTTTATTTCGTTTTCCGGAAGTAGAAACATCGGCAAATGAATTCATCCCATTGAACAAATTTCTATCTTGAGGCCTTTATGAGCGATATAGAATTTAACAAGAACGAAGATGCCATGCGTCAGTTGGTCGACCAGTTAAAATTCCGGCTGGAGAAAGTATATAAAGGTGGTGGTGAAAAGAATGCCGCGAAACAAAAAGATCAGGGAAAACTCCTTGCAAGAGAACGCATAGAATACCTCATCGATAAAGATTCAGACTTTATCGAAATTGGAGCCTTTGCCGCCGATGACATGTATGAAGAATATGGCGGATGTCCTGCAGCAGGTGTCGTTGCAGGTATTGGCTATGTCAGCAACAGACAATGTATCATCGTCGCCAACGATGCAACTGTCAAAGCAGGCGCTTGGTTTCCTTTAACCGCCAAGAAAAATCTCCGCATGCAAGAGATTTCAATGGAAAATATGTTGCCAATTATTTATCTAGTCGACAGCGCCGGCGTATTTCTTCCTATGCAGGACGAGATATTTCCCGACAAAGAACACTTCGGAAGAATTTTCAGGAACAATGCAATTATGTCTTCTATGGGAATCATTCAGGTAGCAGCAATTATGGGAAGTTGCGTAGCTGGTGGTGCCTACCTCCCCATTATGAGTGATGAAGCCATGATCGTTGATAAGACGGGAACAATTTTCCTTGCAGGATCTTACCTCGTAAAAGCAGCCATCGGAGAAGACATAGACAATGAATCGCTTGGAGGAGCGACCACACAATCGGAAATTTCTGGTGTCACCGACAATAAATTTCCTGACGATAAATCAGCACTCGATCATATCAGGAATATCTTCAGCAAAATTGGAAGTTTTGAAACTGCCGGATTTAACCGCGCCAAACCATTGCCGCCAAAGAAGGATCCCAAAGATCTCTATGGACTTGTACCGACAGATGCAAGTAAACAATATGACATGCATGAGGTAATTTATAGACTTATCGACGACAGTGATTTTGATGAGTACAAAGATAAGTTTGGTCAAAGCATTATCTGCGGAGTAGCGCGTATCGACGGCTGGGCAGTCGGAATTGTAGCAAATCAACGTAAAGTTGTAAAGAGCAAAAAAGGCGAAATGCAATTCGGTGGGGTAATTTATTCTGACTCTGCCGATAAAGCCGCACGATTCATTATGAACTGCAATCAGAGAAAGATGCCACTAGTTTTTCTCCAGGATGTTACAGGATTTATGGTTGGTTCGAGAAGTGAGCAGGGAGGAATTATCAAAGACGGAGCAAAACTGGTAAATGCCATGAGTAATTCCGTTGTTCCGAAGTTCACGGTTATTATAGGCAACAGTTATGGCGCTGGAAATTATGCAATGTGTGGTAAAGCCTATGATCCGAGACTGATTGTCGGATGGCCTACTGCGAAGATTGCAGTAATGGGCGGTTCGCAAGCAGCGAAAACGCTTCTGCAGATACAAGTAAGTAGTCTGAAGAGTAAGGGAAAAGAAATAACTCCGGAAGATGAAAAAGAATTACTGAAAACAATTACTGATCGTTATGATGCTCAGACCTCACCGTATTATGCTGCTTCCAGACTTTGGATTGATGCCATCATCGATCCGGCCGATACACGTAAATGGATTGCCATGGGAATTGAAGCCGCTGAACATGCTCCTATCAGAAAACAATATAATGTTGGAGTGATTCAGACTTAAATAATGTGAGAATGTGCCAATTTGAAAATTATTGTACCAAAATTCAAACGGCTACACGAAAACTTCAATTTGCACATCCCGATCAATTCACAATTTAAGCAGATTTCATTCTCAAATTAGCCATTCTTAAATTTTCAAATTACATAACAATGGATTTACTCGAAAAGATCAATAAAGTAAAAGAGTTTCATCAGGTATTTGGTCTGCCATTTCACGAAGCTCCTGTTGCTAAACTGGATCAAAAGATTGTCGATTTAAGACATCGCCTTATGGAGGAAGAAAATGATGAGTACCTAGACGCTTGCAGAGATAATGATCTGACTCAAATCGCAGATGCGTTAGGTGATAAGATGTATATTCTTTTTGGAACTATTATAGCTCATGGACTTCAGCATAAAATTGAAGAGATCTTTGATGAGATTCATCGTAGCAACATGAGTAAATTGGATGATAATGGAAAACCTATTTACAGAGAAGACGGGAAAATCATGAAGAGCAACAATTATTTCCTTCCCGATATATCGGAAATACTGGACAAGGAAAAAGTCTGAGCCCCCGCCCCCAATTTCCCGTCGTTTAATAAAATTGAAATATCTTAACAACTTATAACCTCTTACCTCCTCTGGTAACGAATGGATTTAATATATTTACCGTCCTTTTAAATCCATAGAACTACTATGATCCAAATCACCTTTCCCGACGGGAAAGTCAGGGAATATCCTGAAGGAATTACTGCCATCGATGTTGCAAAAAGCATCAGTGAAGGACTTGCACGCAATGTTTTATCAGCAAAAGTCAACGGCGAAGTCTGGGATGCCACTAGGCCAATTCAATCAGACTCTACGTTGCAATTACTCACATGGGAAGACCGCGAAGGGAAATCGACGATGTGGCATTCATCAGCTCACCTGATGGCAGAAGCATTGGAGGATCTGTATCCAGGCGTGAAATTCGGCATCGGACCTCCTGTTGATAATGGTTTTTATTATGACATCGACCTGGGCGGGCAAGCTATTTCTCCTGATGATTTTAAGAAAATTGAGGATAAGATGCTTGAGCTTGCACGTAAAGGAAATAAATATGTACGTGAGGAAGTAAGTAAGGAAAAAGCAATCGAATTCTTCAGACAAAAAGGTGATGAATACAAACTCGATCTTTTACAGGATCTAGAAGACGGCAAAATAACTTTTTACACACAGGGAAATTTTACAGACTTATGTCGCGGTCCACATATTCCTGATACCGGTTTTATAAAGGCGACTAAACTCACGAACATTGCTGGTGCCTATTGGAGGGGTGATGAAAACAACAAACAGCTCACAAGGGTTTACGGAATAACTTTTCCCAAGAAGAGTTTGCTCGACGAATACCTTGTTATGATTGAGGAGGCGAAGAAGAGAGATCACCGAAAGATCGGCAAGGAAATGGAGTTATTTACATTCGACGATGATGTAGGTCCGGGACTTCCATTATGGATGCCGAATGGCGCGGCTATGATCGAACAGCTTGAGAAACTTGCGAAGAAAACTGAGCAAGAAGCCGGTTATAAACGCGTACGGACTCCACACATTGCCAAAGAGTCGATGTACCTCACAAGCGGACACCTGCCATATTATGAGGATAGCATGTATCCGCCTATGATTCTTGAAGGAGAAAAATATTATCTGAAGGCAATGAATTGCCCGCATCATCATAAGATTTACAAAGAGATGAATCTCTCCTATCGCGACCTGCCTGTTCGTCTTGCTGAATATGGTACCTGCTACCGATACGAACAATCCGGAGAATTATTCGGACTGATGAGGGTTCGCTGTTTACAGATGAATGATGCACACATCTACTGCACAGAGGCACAGTTTGCTGATGAATTCAGAGCTGTAAATGAGATGTATCTGAAGTACTTCAAAATCTTCAACATTGAAAAATATGTCATGCGATTTTCTATCCATGAACCGAAGAAGCTTGGAAAGAAATATGTTGACAATCCTGAGCTATGGAAAAAGACTGAAGATATGGTGAGAAACGTTCTCATCGATTCGAAGATTCCATATATTGAAGTGTCAGATGAAGCCGCTTTTTACGGACCCAAAATTGACGTACAAGTCTGGAGTGCTATTGGCCGGGAGTTTACACTGGCAACAAATCAGGTTGACTTTGCAGTTCCTGCCCGATTTGGTCTAACCTATAAGAGCTCCAAAAATGAATTGGAAACACCTATTTGCATACATCGGGCTCCTCTGGGAACACATGAGCGCTTTATTGGTTTCCTGATTGAACATTATGCAGGCGACTTTCCTATTTGGCTGACACCTAATCAGGTAAATATTCTTAGTATAAGCGAAAAATACAACGACTATGCTAAAAAACTTTTAGATTTATTAATTAATTCCGATATTCGCGGACTTGTTGACAGCAGGGACGAGAAAATCGGCAAAAAAATTAGGGATTCTGAGTTAAAAAAGATTCCTTTTATGCTGATTATCGGAGAAAAAGAATTTAATGAAAACAAGGTGTCTGTTCGCCGACATGGTGCTGGCGATCTAGGTACTTTTACTTTAGCAGAATTCATACAACTAGTTAATAACGAAGTTAATATAGGACTCGGTATTGACACAAATAAATCATAAAAACAGGAGGTTACAATAGCAGCGCCAAATCCAAGCAATCAACGTCCGGCAGTATTTAACCGACCACAACGCCCCGCATATGTACGCGGTCGTGGTCCGGTAAAACGTGAGGACGAGCATCGTATTAATGATCGAATCCGAGTTCCGCAAGTTCGGCTTGTGGGGGATAACATTACGAGCGACATATATACAACAGAAGTCGCATTACAGATGGCAAAAGATCTGGAATTGGATTTAGTGGAAATTGTACCTACGGCAGAACCACCTGTATGTAGAATAGTCGATTATCAGAAATTCTTATACGATAAAAAGAAAAAAGAAAAAGAGCTTAAGTCGAAACAAGGCAAACAAGTAGTAAAAGAGATACGCTTCGGACCGAATACAGATGAGCATGATTTCAACTTTAAAGTGAAGCATGCGATGAATTTCCTCGACGAGGGACATAAGGTGAAAGCCTATGTGCACTTCAGAGGAAGGTCGATTGCTTATAAGGAGAAGGGTGAAATCATTCTTCTAAAGTTTGCTCAGGCTCTTGAAGAGTGCGGAAAAGTTGAGTTATTACCTAAGCTGGAGGGAAACAGGATGTTTATTCACCTTGCTCCTGTTCCAAGAAAGAAAAAATAAATAAGTTATAAAAACACGGCAATGCCTAAAATGAAAACCCATTCCGGTGCAAAAAAACGGTTCAAAGTTACCGGCACAGGAAAGATCAAAAGAAAACACGCTTTCAAGAGTCACATTCTTACTAAGAAATCGACGAAGCAAAAACGCAATCTTACTCATAGCGGATTAGTTTCTACGGCTGATGAGTTCAGAGTGACGAAGATGTTAGTGATATAATACTTCAATCATCCTTCTAGGACGGTTAAAGAATAAAACAAATTCAAAAATAATTAACCAGGTAAAAAGCATATAAGTTCTGATTAAGTCAGACGCTTTCGCCAAAAACTAAAAAACAATGCCTCGTTCAGTCAATGCCGTCGCATCGCGCGCCCGCAGAAAAAAAATGTTTAAACTCTCCAAAGGTTTTTTTGGAGCAAGGGGAAACGTTTTAACAGTAGCAAAGAATACCGTTGAAAAAGGATTAGGTTACGCCTACCGTGACCGTCGTACGAAGAAGCGTAATTTCCGCTCTTTATGGATTCAAAGGATAAACGCAGGTGCACGTCTTCATGGCCTTAGTTATTCTGAATTAATGGGAAAAATACATGCAAAGGATCTCGGTCTTAACCGCAAAACATTAGCGGATCTGGCAATGAATCATCCTGATGCCTTTAAGGCCGTTATTGATTCTGTCAAATAAAAAAACTACGCCATAGTTTTTAGTGAATCAATGTGAAGAGAACCCTAACCGGTTCTCTTTTTTTTATGGGTATTTCTTTTAGATTTGAGTCCAATTCCTAAATCAGAATAGTGTAACTCTTCAAAGACTCTACAGTTAATGTTCACGACTAAAAAAACATTTTTCCTTTTCATTACTGTTTTATTAATCAAGTTGTGTTATGTGCTTTTCATTAATCATCACTTCCGGCAATCACACATTATTGGAAATTATCTTGCGATTAAAGGTAACGACACTCAAACATATATTGAGCCCATCGAAAATTACCTTCAACATGATTCATACGGTATGTTCATGTCAGAATTTACGCCTTTTAATAATAAGCTTACCCAACAATATTACACAACAATCCGAACCCCACATTACGGACTATTTTATCTCATGTTCCGCCTTTTATTTTCCTCAAAAATATCTTTCGACCTCCTTGTTTTCTTGCAAATACTTGTTGAAGTTTTTGCCATTCTCGCTTTTTCCAAAATGATTTTCGAGATTACTAAATCCAAAACCGGATATTATACTTCGCTTGCCTTCCTGGTATTATCGTCGTGGATTACTTTTTATGCGGGCGAAATGATTACAGAATCATTCACATGTAGTTTCCTTATGCTTGGATTTGTATTTTATCATAAATGGCTTAGAGATAAAAGGAACATTCAATTAATAATATCCGGAGCATTTATCGGTTATGCAATAACGATGAAACCATTCCTACTGCCTTACATGGCTATCATGGGAATTTCAATCTGGATTTTTACTAAAAGCATAATAAATACGATGAGGGATTTTATTCTTTTTTGTCTTCCTTTATTTTTGCTTCTAACTCCATGGGTAATCAGAAATTATATTAATACCAAGGAGTTTATTTTATTCTCAAAGCCAATGTACTATCCCTGTAAAAAACTCGTAAGTTCTTGTGGCATATTCCTAAGTGCATGGGGTGGTGATGCAATCTGGTGGGAAGGTAAATGCAGAACTGCGGGAACATTTTTCTTTCCAACCGGCAGCAACAGAGAATGCGAATATGTATTTCCTTCTTATGCATATGCCCCTGAATATAACCTTGACAGTCTGCGAGAGATACGGGGACTCATTGCCAGGTTTGAAGAGAATACGGCAAACGACAGCCTTGACACTTACATTGCTTCACGCTTTTCGAAAATGACACAAAGCTATAAGCAGCACAATCCGGTTCAATATTATTTGGTCGCTCCACTTATGAGGATTAAAAGTGCATTTATAAAAAGTGGGAGTTATTATATCAACCCAACTACATTTCCACTGAAGCTATTTAAAATATTCCAGACACTTTTGTATTGGTTTCCACTATTCTTCGGAACGATTGGTCTGATCGTATTTGGATTGCCAAAACTTCTAGAGCCATTTAATATGGCCATAATTGGTTTTCCAATAAGTCTGATAATAGTGTTAACCGTCATGCTAAAGTTGAATGAGTGGCGATATTTTATTCACGTCTATCCTATTCTGATACTCTTTATGACGAAATTTTTTCTGTATCTGAAAGATCGGTTTCTCCCCCTATTCAAAGAAAATTAACTTTCAACACTACATTCCCTTTAATTTTTGTTTTGCCAATTTATAGGTAGGAATAATTTTCAGTGCTTCATTGTAATCTTTAATTGCAGCAGATTTGTTACCTGAATATTCATAAGCAAGTCCCCGGTTAAAAAATGCCTCCGCATACAAATCGTTGGAACGAATTGCGTCTGTAAAATGCGCGATAGCAGATTTATAATCTTTCTTAAAAACAAGATCAATATATCCCAGGTTAAAATGCGCCTCTGAATACCGAATATTTAATTTGAGTATCGTTTTATAATCCTCAATTGCTTTATCGAGTTCGCCCATATTTTGAAAAGCCAGTCCACGGTTATAATATGCTTCTGTGCTTGAAGGCTGCAGTCGCAGTGCATTATTGTAATACTGAACGGCAATAGAATTTTTTCTGGCTGCCTGAATATTTCCGAGCTGAATATAGGCATCATAATAATCAGATTGAAGTTCTGTGGCCGTCTGAAAGCTTGATATCGCTTTAGGTGTGTCTGCCGTTTCCTTATATGCAAAACCTTTTATAAAATATGCTTTTGCAGCATTCTTGTCGATCTTCAATGCTTCATTCGCCTCCGCCAATGATTGTGGATAAGCTTTCAGATACAGGTATAATTCTGATAATTTTAAGTGAGCTTCCTTATTCTCTGGTTCCAGTTCTATAGCTTTTTTAAATGCATTGATTGCCTTTTGAATCTGAAGACCTTTAAAACTGATATCAGCAAGCAATAGAAAATAAGTTGCTTTGCCCGAGTCCAGCATAACGGCTTTTGAAATATCTTCGAATGCCTGTTTGAGGTTTTTTCTTTGATCAAAAACGATTGCCCGCCGGAAGTATAAGGAGGCATCGCCCGGATTTCCGGCAATATCTTCGTTTAATCGGGTAAACTCATCGGCTTTGACTACTTTTTCGTCACCGGATTTTTGTTTATCACTGTTAGTACATGCATTTAACGTCAGGATAAACATCAGTATCCAAATGCCAGATTCCAAACCCGGAAAATATTTTTTCGTTTTCATCATTTCTTAAAAATCAAACGGCCACAGAATTTAATGTGAAATTTCTGTGGCCGAAAATAATTATTTCCAGGAGAACTAAGAAGATGCCTGACTTGCAGCATTCATAATATCGCGAATCTTTTTTTCAATCTCATCGGAAAGTTCAGGATTATCATTCAGGAGTTGCTTCACAGCATCCCTTCCTTGTCCAAGTTTTGTCTCATTGTAGCTAAACCATGAACCTGCCTTTTTAATTATTCCTTTATCAACTCCGAGGTCGACAATCTCTCCGACTTTACTAATTCCTTCGCCATACATGATGTCGAATTCCGCTAAACGGAAAGGTGGAGCGACTTTATTCTTTACCACTTTTACCTTTGTGCGATTTCCAACTACATTCTCTCCGTCTTTTATCTGACCGATGCGGCGAATATCAAGACGAACAGATGCATAAAACTTCAGGGCATTTCCGCCTGTCGTAGTTTCCGGATTCCCAAAAACGATTCCGATTTTTTCACGAAGCTGATTGATAAAAATACAGCAGCAGCCCGTGCGGCTGATGGTACCTGTCAGCTTTCGAAGCGCCTGCGACATCAATCTTGCCTGAAGACCCATTTTGCTTTCGCCCATTTCACCTTCGATTTCAGCCTTAGGCGTAAGAGCTGCTACTGAATCGATGACGATGATATCAATGGCTCCTGAACGAATCAGGTTTTCTGCTATCTCAAGTGCCTGCTCACCATTGTCGGGCTGAGACATAAGTAAGTTTTCAATATCTACTCCCAGCTTCTGTGCATAGAATCTGTCGAATGCATGTTCAGCATCTATAAAGGCTGCAATGCCTCCGTTCTTCTGAACATTAGCAATGGCATGTATTGCAAGCGTTGTCTTTCCTGAAGATTCCGGCCCGTATATTTCGACCACCCTTCCTTTAGGTATGCCACCTATTCCAAGTGCAATATCTAACGTTATTGATCCTGTAGATATGGATTCTACCATTTCAACCGGCTCATCACCCATTTTCATAATAGTGCCTTTGCCATATGTCTTTTCCAACTTATCAAGCGTTAGCTGGAGTGCCTTTAATTTTTCCTTTGATGTTTCTTTTAACTCTTTTGATTCTTTTGATTCTGCTGTTGCCATAAGTATTTAGTTTTCTTTTAATTATAATTAAAATCCGGACGATCATTCCGACATTTGCCTTGATTACATTACGATCAATAGGCTTCTAAGCAAATGTGCTAAATCTTTTTATACCTGACACCGATGTGCATAAATTTTCTAATAAAAAATACTTAAGACATAGAAGGAAGTGCGTATGCCGGAGCTTCGAGGGAAGATATAAACAGAATACGAATGACAACTACCTCAATACAGCTTGATAGTCTGAACAGAAATCTGTCAGATTGGAAGATCTATGATTGCAATATAATCATAGGCCTAATTAATATATCTACATCCGAAGCATTCAAAAAAATAATTAATCGCTAGAATACTTATCAATTCGATTCATCATTAATATTAAAATGAATACCCTTCTTTTTTATTTTTTTTATTTTGCCGTTTTTACTTATGACGATTCCATTGCTGTCGATAGAAATTCCATCGTTGTTGTCGCCCCTGATATAGACGCCGTTATCGTCAATTCTGATTCTTCCACGGCTGCCATATTCTAAAGCACCTTTCCCTCCTATTGTAGATTCGGTTCCGTCACAATTCACACAGTTGAATCCATCATTCCTCATTTCCCAAGTACGGTTAAGCATATCGCGGTCAAGAACATTTTGAATATTTTTAATATCGTAGATAAAGCCATGAAGAGATTTATCGAGGATTACCTTTCCACCTTTTGGCACATGAAGTATAAGCTGCATCCTTTGTGCTCTGTACTTTGCATTTTTATCGATTGTAAAATATGGGTTGAACGTTAAAACTGAATCGCTTTGCGCGAATGCATAATTGCTTCTTGATGCATGATCAGCGGCAGCTTTCTTAGAAGGGCCTCTGGCATAACTAATTTGTTCCAGGGTGAAAGAGTCTGTATTACTCTCAACAATATCAAGTTGAATATCTTTCGATTGAAGCTGATCATTCATTAATGATAGTCTGAGATTACCGTTCCATTCATTATCATCCCAATGCTCATATTCTTTTTCACTTTCCGATTTCTTATCCAGTTTCAGATAAAGATTTTTTGAATTTGGCTGCTGAAGGATTATCGATGTACGAATACTCTGACGTTCTGAAAAATCTCTTGCAATATAAGACCCAAGGAAAATACAAATCAATAATCCGGATATCCACAAACCGAATGCACCCATTTTTACTGCACGTGAACTTTTACGGGCATTAAATAATATTTGGGCACCATACCAGGCCAGCATAATAAATGGAATTCCGATAGCGAGCAGAACTCCAAAAAAGGCCAGTCCCAACTGATAGCTGAACGGAAATAGCTGATTAAAAAATTCAGGAAAATGTGCACCGGGAATATTGAAGACGGCAAGCAATGAAATAAATAAAGCAAATACTACTGCAAACCCAATGAGAATAAAACAAACTGCCAGAAGTTTTCCGATGAACAGGAAGAATAATCTGAATAACTGAATGATGGCCTCAAAAAATCTGGAGATGATATTTCCTGCTTTTTTCCCTTCACGCATTTCATTAATTCTTTTTTTTACCTGCTCGAGTTCTTCTCTTACATTCTTTTCAATTGTTTCGATATTTATAGCCTCTCCTTTCATCTGAAGTTTTTCCGCAGTAGTTTCTGCCGATGGAATAATAAACCATAAAACAAAATAGAGCAGGAAGCCCGAACCATAGAAGAAAAATGCGAATGCAAATATCAGTCTGATCCAGACCGGATCTATGCCGAAGTAGGATGCTAATCCCGAACATACTCCGCCAATCAGTTTATCGTCAGGATTCCTGAACAGTCTTTTCTTCACGGGTTCAGAGGCATTAGCATGATCATCTACTTTTGATTCCGCTTTCTTTTCTTCCCCAAATTCTTCAGGCCTACCCATTAAAACAGTAACCTCATCAACGTCATCAAGTGTAATTACCTGTTTGGAGTCTTTGATTTTTTCCTGAAACATTTCGGCAATACGCGATTCGATGTCCTGCATAATTTCATCGCGACCTTCGGAAGCCGTAAAGTGACTACGAATCGATTCGAGGTAGGATTTGAAACGTTCGTATGCATTTTCATCGATGTGGAAAACAATTCCACCTATATTTACTGTTACGGTCTTATTCATGATTGTCGTTTTTTTTTGTTGTCTGACTAACGGCTTCAACCAGTTCACTCCAAGTGATACGAAGCTCGTCTAAAAATTTATGTCCAAGCGGAGTTAGCGAATAGTACTTACGGGGTGGTCCCGATCTGCTTTCTTCCCATCGATACTGCAGCAATCCTCCGTTTTTAAGCCGGGTCAATAGCGGATATAACGTACCCTCTACGACTATTAGTTTTGACTGCTTCATTCTATTGATGATGTCTGACGGATATACTTCTTCATTCGAAAGAATAGAGAGAATACAGAATTCAAGAACACCTCTTCGCATCTGAGCCTGTGTATTTTCAAGATTGTTGCTCATGACTTATTTGTTTAGGGTGTGACAGAATTATTATTATTTGAATCATTATTTTTTTTATTAATAAAGTTTAAGTGTTCCTTTTCTTTTTTTCTGGTTTTGAATTTCATCCAGATACCTTTCTTCGGAACAATTAAAATAATCGAGCTGATCTTTATAGATATTTCCATGACCATAAATTCTCAAGAAACTTTTTCCGGTATTTCCTGAGACAATTATCTTTCCCGAACCTTTCACAATCATCCCCAACGAAAGTGTTTTTACATCCAGCTTCATACTACCACTTCCGTTTACTTTCAGGAGTAAAATGTCACTGTCTATATTTCCATTTACGTAAAGCCTGCCTTTGCCATTTATCTCAATCAATTCAATGTAATCAACTGTCACATACAAAGTCGTTCCCAAATCATCACCACCATTAATTACCAGTGCTCCATTCTCAACAGTTGCTTTAATTGTTCTGTCGGCTCCATTTCTTTTCTCAATCATGATTGTGTTTTCACCCGTTTGCGAAAGGATTACATTGATGTTTGAGTTTATAACAATTCCGTAAAATTTTTCAGGAACTGTAACTGGCCTTACATTGTCATTTGATTCTGCACAAGCTATTCCGACAACAGTAAAAAAAAGTATTAGCGATAAAATTATTTTAGGGATACTCATGAGGAATTGGATTAATGTGTCTGTTTCATTTGTTATTTGATGCAGCAAAGATATGTTTATAGAAAGCTACTATGCAACACATAGTACTAATTATTTTTAAATAATTTTGCAATACGCTGATTTTCTATTACTTAATTTCATTAATCGTCGTCCTCAAAATGGCTAAAAACAAAAAAGCCGCCTGTAACACAGGCGGCTTTAAATAATTTGGTAATGGTTTTTACTTACCCTTGATGCTTAATAGCTCGACATCGAAGATTAATGTTGAATTCGCACTAATTTTTGGTCCTGCAGAACGCTCACCATAAGCCAGATTGGATGGAATAAAGAGTTTGTATTTTGACCCGACCTTCATTAATTGAAGCGCCTCTGTCCATCCCGGAATTACTGCACCTACTGGAAACTCAGCCGGTTCTCCACGCTCGACAGACGAATCGAAAACAGTACCATCAATCAATGTTCCGTGATAATGTACAGATACAGTATCGCTTGCAGTAGGCTTAGGACCTGTTCCTTCCTTTACGACCATATACTGCAGTCCGTCCGGAAGTTCCACTACACCCTGCTTCTTTTTGTTTTCGGCAAGAAATTTAGTTCCTGCCTCCAGGGTTGAACTTCCTTTTAGTTTTTGTTTAGAGGCAAGATATTCCTGAATAACATCTTGTGCTTTACCCGCATCGAGCAACAGGCTATCGCCTTTTATTGCACTTCGGATGGCCTCTTTCATGATGTCCAGATTCAGAGAATCGAGTCCATCTTTTTTCATATTTCCACCAATGGAAACTCCGATTCCGTAAGCAACAGAATCTGACTGTGATTTCAGGCTAACAGAAGTCTTACCTTTCTGGCCTTCGCAGGAAAGCAATGTTGCAATGCTGAAACAGATTGCAAGAGCAAAAATCTTTTTATTCATTTATCTTATTTTTATGGGTGGCGAAGATAGAAAATCTTTCATAACCTACTTATGGTTGTAGATTTTATATTTGCCGGAAATTCCAACTTGTGCCACGCATACTAACTATCATTAACCGCCTGAATCTAGGTGGTCCTGCTTTTCACGTTGCAATTCTGACAAAACACCTACAAAAGGATTTTGAGGTATTGCTGGTAGCCGGAACAAAGCAAGATTCCGAGGAAAGTTCTGCTTATATAGTCAAGGATTTGGGCTTATCTTTTATAAGTCTGGAACATATGAAGCGCTCAATCAACCCTTTAAATGATTACAGATCGTATAGGGAGTTGCGAAAAATAATCCGTGAGTTTAAGCCAGACATCGTACATACCCATGCAGCTAAGGCAGGTGCCTTGGGAAGACTGGCGGCCTATCATGAAAAAGTGCCGGTTATTATTCACACGTTTCACGGCCATGTTTTTCACTCCTATTTCCATCCGCTAAAGGCAAAATTATTCCTTAAGATTGAACGATACCTTGCCTCCATCAGTACTGCTATTATTGCAATCAGCGAACGTCAAAAGCGTGAACTATCATTTCACTATAGTCTGTGCAAGGCCTCCAAAATCCACATGATACCATTGGGATTTGATCTAACAAAATTCAGAGAGAATACAGAAGAAAAACGAAAGACATTCCGTAAAAAATTCATGATTGAAGACGATGAGATTGCGGTGGGAATTATTGGACGACTTGTTCCGATAAAAAATCATTCGCTTTTTATCGGAAGCGCTGCAAAAATCCTTAAGAAGACGGGACAAAAAGTCCGTTTTTTAATTATCGGTGACGGCGAAAGCCGAATTCCACTGATGAAAGAGGCTACCTTGCTTGGAATTGATTTCTCTTATTACCCTGAAGAAAAAAGGAAAAGTGATTTGACATTTTGCAGCTGGATCAGAGACGTTGATGTATGTATTGCCGGTCTCGATATTGTCGCACTTTGCTCATACAATGAAGGAACGCCTGTAAGTCTTATCGAAGCTCAGGCAGGCGAAAAGCCGATAATTTCAACCAATGTTGGCGGTATAGAAAACGTAGTAAAGAATGGAGAAACTGCATTACTTGTCGACACCAATGACTATGACGCTTTTTCCAAAAACATGCTTATGCTTATCGAAGATGCTGAGCTTCGTAAAAAGCTCAGCGAGAAGAGCTGGGAATTTGTGAAAAATAAGTTTCATTATACCCGTCTGATACAGGATATGAGTGATTTGTACAGAAATCTTCTGGCTAAAAAAAGATGATCATACTTAAATTTAACCCGTTACGTAATTAACAAATTGAACAAAAATGGTTTTATAACTATCTTAAAGGTTCTATTTTTTTCAATCATCTTATACCATTAATATTTTATTTTTGCTCACCTTCAGAAAAATGAATAAACTATTTTTTCTCGCCATTCTGCTCGCATTTTCATCATGCCAGCTTGTTCCTAACCGGATGTTTAAAACTCCGGCGGATTATTCATATGCTCAGGATACTGTTCATAAGACTCCCGGTCCCTACATAATTCAGTCAGAAGATAAAATCGAAATGCACATTTTCAGTAATGACGGCTTTCGACTTATTGATATAACATCAGCAAATCTGTCACAGGCGGCAAATACAGATGGCATCACATACATTATCGAAGAAAACGGAGAAGTAAAACTCCCTGTCATAGGCCGTATCCGGTTAAAAGGATATAGTATCAAAGATGCAGAAGTGTTATTACAGGAAAAATATTCTACTTATTACAAAGATCCCTTTGTTATAATCAGAGTTGTAAGTCGTCATGCCCTTGTGTTTTTGAGCGATGGAGGCAGAGGAATAGTGGTTCCTCTGCAAGATGACCACACGTCATTATTCGAAGCGCTGGCACTTGCCGGTGGCTTGTCTGAATACAGTAAGGCATATCATATAAAGATTATCCGCGGCGAATTAAAAAGCCCACAAGTTTTTCTTGCAGATGTTTCAACACTTGAAGGTCTGAGAAATTCAGAATTGGAAATCTATCCGAACGACATCATCTACGTTGATTCGGGTTCTAATTTCAGGAAAAAACTCACAACGGAATTTCTCCCTTACCTCAGCGTATTTACAAGTATATTAGTTCTGATTACATATCTTAATAAACCGTAACAAGTACCGCATGGCGAAAAAAAAGATTTCCCATCTCAATGAAGAATTTGACATCAAGCTCTTCGCCATTATTGCCAAGAAGAATTTTTACATCCTGATAATTCTGATGGTTGTAGCACTTACAATTGCGTTTTTATATCTGAGGTATACTCACCCTATTTATCAATCTGAGTCAATTATCAAGATAGGAACAGTGAACAATGCGAATGCAGTTCTTAACATTCAGAGTTCACAGATGTATGACGCCATGGGTGTAAACCAGTTCGCAGGCGATATTGAAGTATTACGATCCAGCCTGATGGTTAACCGCGTGATTTCAAAAATGCCGCTGGAAGTAAGTTATTACGCACAAGGCACTGTCCTCGACGAGGAGCTTTATAAAAAGTCGCCCTTCGAAGTTGAATTCTACCAACTCGATTCATCGATATGCGACATTCCGTTTTATGTAATGTTTACAGATAACAACCGATTCGAACTTTCATATACGTGGAACAACAAAAAAAATGAAGGTGTCTACAATATTGGTCAGTGGTACAATATCCCCGGGATGAAGTTCAGAATTAATATTCTGAATATGGATCTTATCCTCAAACAACAAAATGAAATAAAACAAAATCCTTTTTATTTCACCATCAACAACCCAAATACTCTTCTCGAAAGGTATTACAACTATGTTAATGTAATTCTTCTTAATCCAAGCGCTCAGACTATCAAGATTGTTTTTAAAGACAAAAATAATATCAAGGCAGCTGACTTTGTCAATACAATGGCAAAAGAATACGATGAGTATGATAAAGAAAACAAATCGGTAGGGGCAAATAATTCTCTGGAGTTCATTAACGAAACCATAAATACTATTGATGGAGAATTAAAAAATTCAGAAATCTCACTTGAATTATTTAAAAAAGATAATAAGATCATCAATCCGTCGCAAAACGCATCTGATGCACTTACTCATATTAATACCTTAATTGATCAGAGAGTGGAGTTGCAGTTAAGCAATGCCGTGCTTCAACGTATCGATAAGGAACTTATGAAAAATAACAAACTGGATCAGCTAATTCCATTACTTGCCGGTACTTATACAGATCCGCTTATCCAAACAATTGTCACACACATTCAGGAACTTGAAGATAAGCGATCGAATATGAAATTTCAGGCGACAGATGAAAATGCCGCTATCATATCACTCAATCTTGAAATCCAGAGACAACGCTTAATTCTTACTAACTCTTTACAGAATGCCCGACAGTCGACGAACGACAAAATAGAAAGTATAGACGAACGCATAGCTGAATTCGAAAGGGGTTTCACTAGCCTTCCGGGTAAGGAAGCTGAAATGGCTCGATTACAAAGAGTGTATGATGTTAGCCAGAAGTTTTATCAGTTACTTCTCGAAAAGAAAATCGAATTTTCAATTACACGTGCTGGTATAGTTACTAATAATGTTGTACTTCAACATGGCGAGCCTTCATTCTTTGCACTTTCACCTAACCGAAAATTAATTCTATCAGGCAGTATCCTGATTGGATTTCTTTTAAGCTTCGTAATTATTTTCGTAAAATATCTGGTATACAACGAAATCACATCGCTTGAAGAGATCAATCAATATACAGAAGCGGCATTGCTGGGCATTATTCCAAAATACACGAAGGACATTCCAATCTCTCAATTACTTGTAGATAAAAATCCCAAATCGGCTATATCAGAATCATTCCGATCGGTTCGTACCAACCTGCAGTTTCTTAGTAATGATCCGGGACCAAAAGTTATAGCTGTTACTTCGACCATCTCCGGAGAAGGGAAAACATTTGTAGCAATCAATCTCGCCGGCGTAATTGCTTTTTCGGATAAGCGCGTAGTCATTATCGATCTCGATATGCGGAAACCGAAAATCCATCTTGGATTTAATGTTGAGAATATTCGCGGGATGAGCACTATCCTGATCGGCAAGGATACAGCAGAAGAATGTATCAACAAAAGCAGTCTTAAAAATCTCGATTTTATTACTGCCGGCCCGATTCCTCCCAATCCGTCGGAGCTGATTTTAAGCCAGCGAATGACGGACCTCATTGAGTTACTAAAATCAAAATACGACATCATCATTATTGATACACCACCGGTAGGAATTGTAACCGACGGCGTTGAAATTGTGCAGCGTGCCGATTATCCCATTTATATCGTCCGTGCGCATTACTCTAAACGTATGTTCATCAAGAACCTTAACAAACTCATGGAGGAAAATAAAATCAGACAGCTTTCTGTTGTCCTCAATGGCGTTGAAATGTCAAGGTTTAAATATGGATATGGTTATGGATACGGTTATGGATACGGTTATGGATATGGTTATGGATATTACGATGACGATGTTAAAACACCGTTAACCCGTTGGCAAAAATTTAAAAAGACATTCTTCAATAGCTAAATGAAATTTATTTCTACGCCTCTGGATGGATTAATCCTTATCGAACCACGAGTATCAACTGACGACAGGGGATATTTTTTTGAATCTTTTAATGAGAGACAAATGGCAGAAAATAATATTCATGGACCATTTGTTCAGGATAACCAATCTGTAAGTCATAAAGGCGTTCTCCGTGGACTTCATTTTCAGAAACATCCACATGAACAGGGAAAACTTGTCAGGGTTGTAAATGGAAGCGTAATGGATGTTGTCGTTGATATCAGAAAAGACTCGAAAACATATGGAAGACATTTTTCTGTACTTCTTAATGATAAAAACAATAACATGTTATGGATACCACGGGGATTCGCTCATGGATTTGTCGCACTGGAAGATAACACCCTCTTTCTATACAAAGTGACTACTTACTACAATCCATCTTCAGAGAGCGGAATAATTTATAACGATGCTGAACTTAATATTGACTGGAAAACATCTGATTCGGTAATTTCTCAAAAAGACAAAATACTTCCTTCGTTCAGTGAATTTAAAAGAAGCCAATGACGACGAAGCTTTCATTCCTTTATATAACTTTACTAAAAAAGTAATTGGTTGACCATCTCGATGATTGTAACTACTGATTATTACCTTGCCGTTTACGGGATATTCTTTGGAATTGCCATCCTGTTTTCATTTCTGATCAATAGCTTGTTCCTGAAATTTGTACGAACACTGGGAATGCGCAATCAGGATGATACCGTTATTCGTTGGGGTACACAATCAAAGCCGGCAGTCGGTGGATTTTCCTTTTATTTCATATTCCTGATTTCAATCATCATCTATTCTGTCTTCTTCGACACGAATCAGGTTTTTCTTAGTAAACAATTTATAGGAATACTTCTGGCATCTATGCTTGGCTTTTTACTTGGTCTTGCCGATGACGCTTATAACACCCGACCACTTCTGAAATTTCTAACGCAGGTAACATGTGCTGTAATACTAATGGTTACCGGAACAGCAATCGAACTCTCCTACCTGAACGTTCTAAATTATATTATGACAATTGTCTGGGTTGTCGGAATAATGAATTCCCTGAACATGCTCGATAACATGGATGGAATAACCTCAACCGTTTCAATAAGCATTATCCTTTCTGCATTGGCTGTAATGGTTTTTCATCGGGAGTATGATAGTGTTTACTTCATGATATTGCTAGGAGTTATGGGTGCCCTGATTGCATTCCTGTATTTCAACTGGCACCCTTCAAAGATGTACATGGGAGATACAGGAAGCCAGTTTCTTGGAGTTTTCCTTGCGGCAATAGGTATCCGTTACCTGTGGAATGCAGAACCTCCTACAGGCGATTTGATCAGCGCACGAAATTTATTTCTTCCTCTTATCGTATTCATGATGCCAATCATCGATACGACGACGGTTGTTATAAACAGATTAATGAAAGGAAAAAGTCCATTCGTCGGAGGCAAAGATCATACAACACATGCGCTTGCATACCTCGGACTCAGCGACGGAAAAGTTGCACTCGTTTTTTGGGTCCTTACATTAATCTCACTTGTGCTTGTAATTGTTATGGAAAAATTTCTCGGTGAATGGTCACACAACTACACCATGTTGTTTTCATTTTACCTCATCAGTATGTTCGCCATATTCTTCTATGCCACCCGCACTGTCAGGAATAATTAAAATTAGTCGTTAAGAATTTTACCAGTTTTTTCAATGCTTCATATCGATGACTCATCGAGTTTTTTTCTATATCTGTCATTTCTGCAAAAGTCTTACTAAAACCGGATGGTTTGAACAAGGGATCGTATCCGAAACCATTAGTACCCATTAAATTTTCGGCAATCGTCCCATCTACCCTGCCTTCAAAAAAATATTCATCATTGTTATGGATGAGGACAATAATTGTTCTGAATGCTGCCTTTCTGTTTTCTATGCCCTTCATTTCTGAAAGTAGTTTCATGTTATTTTCCATAGCATCAGCATTACTTCCGGCAAAGCGTGCGCTATAAACTCCGGGTCTTCCACCAAGCTCAGCCACTTCAAGTCCTGTATCATCAGCCAGACAATTCATCCCATATTTATCATAAATATATCTGGCTTTCTGAAGTGCATTAGCTTCAATGGTGTTGCCTGTTTCGGGGAGATCATCAAAACATCCAATTTCCTTCAGACTTACAATTCCTATTGAGGGAGGTAGAATTTTACGAACCTCTATTAATTTATGCTGGTTATTTGTCGCGAAAACGAATTTCATATCTGAACTTAAAGATATAAATATCTGTTATTTATTCAATGGAAATGCCTTAATGCCCGTTCTGCCATAAAAGTAATTATTACTATATTTGAACACGACCAAATACTATGAAAGTTGCACTAATTACCGGTATTACCGGACAAGACGGAGCCTATCTGGCAGAATTTTTACTCGAAAAAGGATATCATGTTCATGGTATCAAACGACGCAGTTCATTATTCAATACAGACAGAATTGATCATTTATATCTAGATCCTCATGAGAAAAATGTAAATTTCAAACTTCACTATGGTGATCTTACTGACAGTACGAACCTGATCAGAATTATTCAGGAAACTCAGCCCGATGAAATTTACAATCTCGGTGCGATGTCGCATGTAAAAGTAAGTTTTGAAATTCCGGAGTATACTGCTAATGCAGATGGTATCGGTACCCTTCGGATTCTTGAAGCAGTCCGATTACTGGGACTGCAAAAAAAGACAAGAATTTATCAGGCCTCAAGTTCAGAACTATACGGATTGGTGCGCGAAGTACCACAAAAAGAATCTACTCCATTCTATCCGCGTTCACCCTACGCTGCCGCTAAACTTTATGCTTACTGGATCACTGTAAATTACCGTGAGGCATACGACATGTTTGCTGCCAATGGAATTCTTTTTAATCATGAGTCACCTATCCGCGGAGAGACATTTGTTTCACGGAAAATTACACGTGCCGTAGCACGAATTGCTCTTGGATTACAAGAGGAGGTTTTCCTTGGCAACCTGGATGCAAAACGCGACTGGGGTCATGCGAAAGATTATGTAGAGGCAATGTATTTAATCCTTCAGCAGCCTAAAGCTGAAGACTTCGTAATTGCTACCGGAAAAACAGTATCCGTGCGGGAATTTTTTCAGCTAGCATGTCTTGAAGCGGGTCTTGAAATTGAATTCAAAGGAACAGGCATCGACGAAAAAGCTTACGTTGTAAATTGCACAAATCCCGAATTTAATGTTCAGAAGAAAAAACCAATCATGAGCATTGATGAACGCTACTTCAGGCCATCAGAAGTTGATTTGTTAATCGGTGATGCCACTAAAGCACGTGAAGTTCTGGGCTGGAAACCAAAGTATGATCTCAACATGCTTGTACAGGAGATGATGACCTCAGATATCGAACTTTTCAGAAAGGATAAATATCTCAAAGAAGGAGGACATAACATTTATAACTATCATGAATAAGTCCTCGAGAATATATGTTGCAGGACATAACGGCATGGTAGGTTCTGCCATCGTCCGGACACTTCACAAACGTGGTTTTGAAAATCTAATTTACAAAAGCTCGTCAGAACTCGACTTGAGAAATCAGCAAGCTGTAATGGATTTTTTCGAGCGGGAGAATCCTGAATTTGTATTTCTCGCTGCCGCAAAAGTGGGTGGAATAAATGCAAACAATATTTACCGGGCCGATTTTATTTATGATAATCTCGCTATCGAAATGAATGTTATTCATTCGGCATTTAAGACTAAAGTAAAAAAGTTATTATTCCTTGGATCATCCTGCATCTATCCGAAGTCTGCTCCACAACCGCTGAAGGAAGAATATTTATTATCAGGATACCTTGAAAGTACAAACGAACCCTATGCTATCGCAAAAATTGCCGGACTAAAATTGTGTGAATCGTATTTTATGCAGTATGGATGTAATTTCATCTCTGCGATGCCTACAAATTTATACGGACCCAACGACAACTACGATTTGGAAAACTCTCATGTACTTCCAGCTCTAATCAGGAAGTTTCACGAAGCGGGATTGCATAACTCTGAGTCTGTAACAGTATGGGGAAGCGGAAAACCTATGCGAGAATTTTTGCATGTCGACGATTTAGCAGAAGCATGTCTTCTACTTATGAAGGAATATGACAAGAAGGAATTTTTGAATATCGGATATGGCGATGACATTAGCATTGCGTCTCTTGCAACAATGATTAAAGAAATTACTGGCTTCAAAGGTGAAATTATCTATGACACTTCCAAGCCGGATGGAACTGTAAGAAAACTGATGGATTCGTCAAAAATCCAATCGCTCGGATGGAAACCGAAAATCAATTTAAAAGAAGGAATTACAGAGACTTACGCTCTTTTTCGCAGAGAAATTCTGCTTGCCTGATTTACAAACATTCATTTATTTTCCAGCGTAACAGTACAGGTTAATAAAATCTGTCAATGAAGACCTGTTACTGGAAAAGTACATTATTATTATCGAGCATTTTTATTGCTCTCATATTTAAATCGAAGGCTCAATGTCCGGTCGCTGATTTTACAATCGCCTCACCGGTTTGCGCCGGTAGTGCGCTCAACATAACAAATATCAGTACCAATTCAACATCGTATGAATGGGACTTTTCGCCAGGCTATTTGTCGCAATCAGCATCCCGATTATCAGACACCTCTTTATCGCTTTCATACCCGGGAGATATTACGTCAATTACTCAAAATGATACGCTGATTACCTTCATCTCCGGAAAGGGAGACGGTAAGGTTTATCGTGCTATTTATGGAAATGGACCCCAAAATCCGCTTACTCAGTTAGATGATCTTGGCAATCTAGGTGGTACTACCTATCAGCCCTCTGATGTCACCTTGTATCAGGAAAATTTTGAATGGTATGGATTAGTAGTCGACTACGGAAGCAACTCACTTATTCGGTTTCATCTAGGGAATAGTTTAATAAATACTCCGGATAACTTCGTAGTACTTCTAAACAATGGCAACAGTAATTTCAATTCACCCTGGAGCATAAAAATTGCAAAAGACGGTTCAGGTAATATTCATGGTTTAGTCGCAAATTTTCTTGCCGGCACAATTACTTATTTAAATTTTGGAAACTCAATTTTAAATGTACCGGTTCCATCAGCCCCTGTCACTGTATCAGGAACAACTTATGTCCTGGATCTTGTTATCGCTCATGATTGCGGAAACTGGTATGCATTTATTGCAGGTTATAATTCATCAAATATTATAAAGGCTGATTTCGGGAATTCACTTAGTAATGCTCCAACGTTTACAACAATTATCAGCAATGGAAGTCCTTCCGATATTGCAATCATCAACGACAGCTCACAGTGGAAAATACTTTATACCAATTATAATTCGCATGAGATCATGCGATATAATCTCGGAAGCAATCTTGCAAGCATAACGCCTGTATATTTAGGCAGTGATTATTTCGGAGGAAGCAGTCCAAAAGGAATCACCGCTGTTAGAATGGGATCATCAGTTATTGTGTCAGCATTTTATACAGGCAGCAACTCTTTACAGGTCCTTAAATACCAAAATGCCGCAATTGTAAATACGTATACATCTACCAGTCCAGCACCTTCAAACATCATGTTCGGAGGCGGAGGAAGTTATCCGGTAACTTTGAAAGCATTCGATGCACAAGGAAATTTTTCTACTAAAACTATCCTTATATCTATTGTCGCCGGACCAACAGCAGCATTCTCTGTACAGAATCTCTGTCTGGGTGACCAGACTAATTTTACTGACGCCAGTACTGTTCCATCAGGAAACATTAGTTCGTGGAAATGGGATTTTGGCGATGGCGATACTTCCATTTCGCAATACCCTACCCATACATATGCATCTTCAGGAACCTATCCTTTGACGCTGACAACAGTATCAAACTTTGGGTGTACAAATTCGACTTCCGGCTCTCTTGACATAACTCCGCATCCGGTAGCAGCCTTCTCAGCACCTCCTGCTACATGCTCTCTAACAAATCTTCAGTTTAATGATCAGTCGACAGTATCATCCGGTTCGATTGCTTCCTGGCTATGGCGTTTTGGAACAGGCGACACATCTGTCAATCAGAATCCGGTTTATTCATTTCCTTATGACGGCAATCTTCCTGTCAGCCTTGTTGTAACAACAGCTGCCGGTTGTAGCGACAGCACTATGTCGTACCTGACAGTTAATGACAGGCCTGTTGCTAAATTTTTAACTGAAAATACGTGTATTAATCAAAATGTTTTATTCACGGATCAGACAACGCTTAACGGGTCTTCAATCAGTTCGTATGAATGGGAATTTGGTGATGGGAATACAGGCAACATTGCGAATCCGACACATTTGTATCCAGCATTGGTTGCTCCATACAGCGTTCGTCTAATTGTAACTGCATTGAATGGTTGTCGTGACACATCAGATCAGTCAATAAAAATTAATAATATTCCTACAGTAAACTTCTCTTACCTACCGGCTGCAGTCTGTCAGAACAATGATGTTCTATTTAGTGATTTATCGTCAGTCGTTGGTGATAC
>JANPNV010000118.1:0-8281 GCA_031427625.1 Bacteroidota bacterium | reverse complement strand
CTTCAAAACTTTTCGGACAGACAAATTTGGGCTTATGCCAAAGAAAATAATTTTGCTTTGGTCACACTTGATTCAGATTTTTTTGATTTAGCTAATTTATTCGGTCATCCTCCTAAAATTATCTGGCTAAGAACGGGAAATCGAAATACAAATGAGCTTGCAGAATTGATAATTTCTAAAAGCGAATTAATTCTTGACTTCTTATCTAATCCAAACTACAAGGAACTTGCTTGTATTCAAATTGCTTAATAAGCACTAGGCCTAACAAGTGTATTAACACAACGCTTTTTTCTCTTTTAATTTTATATTTTTGCAAAAAGCGCTGCGTTAATACACCAAACGTCAAACAGTCTAAAAACTCACATCAAATTGTTTGCTACTTTTCATCCTTAATGAATAGCAAAAGTGTCTGCGGATTATATTTACTGCAGGCAATTTATACAAGGAAAAAACAAAACTCAGAGCATTCTTTTTCCTGAATCATTGGATCAGATTATTGATCAGAGTAACGAAGTTCGCATGATCGATCTTTTTGTTGAGAGTATCAATATCCTGGATTTTAAGTTTATTGTCAAAACTTCTATTGAAGGAAGACCTTCTTATGATCCGAGGAATTTGTTAAAACTTTTTGTTTACGGATACTTTTTTATCTCTAATTGTTTATATTTGTAAAAAGTGCTGCGTCAATATGCCGCACGTTATAGGCAACTGCTTTCCGCTCCGATTGAACATTCTGCTAACCCGAAAGTGACACACTCCGAAAGTCGGCAAAGCCGTTTGGCTATCGCTTCGCAAAATAAAAAGAGAAGCAGCGCCACGCACAAGCCAACGCAAAGTTGCTTCACATTTTATTTTGCCCAACCGCACAAATACGCTTCGATTGAAATGCAGTGCTAAGAAAAAACATTCCTTAAACAATCTTTCCCTTTATCGCTTTTGCCACCGCTTCACCTTTTGAATGTACCTGCAACTTTTTATAAATACTTTTGATGTGACCGCTTACAGTTTCAGGACTTATAAAACAAGATTCAGCAATTAATCTATAGCTCATTCCTTCTACAAGATATTTCAGCACTTCTTTTTCCCTTTCTGAAAGGTCAAAATCATTTATTGCCTCTGTTGACGGCTTGTGTTTTACCATCTTCAATACTTTTCTTGCTATGCTTGGTGTCATAGGAGAACCGCCTTCATAAACTTCTTTAATAGCGTCAAGCATCTGAACAGGAGGAGTGCTCTTTAGAATATACCCTTCTGCCCCGTTGCAAATCGAATGAAAAATTTTATCGTTGTCATCAAAAATAGTCTCCATCAGAATTTTCACTTCCGGGAATTTCTCCTTTGCAATTTTCACTGCCTCAATACCGGATATGCCGGGCATTTCTATGTCCATAAGAATAACATCAGGGTTTGATTGCCTGATGTCTTTTACAAGGTCAGTGCAGTTGGCAAACGCACCTGCACATTCAAATCCTGCACTGCCATTGATAAGCTGGAACAATCCTTCACGCAAATTACGGTTATCTTCAAAAATAATTACTCTTATTGTTTTCATCTCTTTAAAATTAGTTCAACGTTTGTTCCACTTCCTTTTTCCGATTCTATTTTCAACTGCGCATTCATTTCTTCAGCGCGAGTTTTCATATTAAGCAAGCCGTTACCCTTTGAAGTTTGTGCAACATCAAATCCAACTCCATTATCCCGAACTGCTAATTTTATTAATCCATTTTCATTAGCCAATATGATGGATGCGCGGGTAGCATTGGAATATTTTACAAGGTTATTGAGCGCTTCTTTAAAAATAAGATAAAAATTTCTTCTTGATTCAAGGGAAAGTTTTGTTTCGTTCAAACTTTCATCTGCGCGAAATGTGTGTTCAATATTTTTTGCCTTTAGCAAATTATAGGCCAGTGTACTCATGCGAAGAATAATATTTTCAAAAGTGTCATTCTTTGGATTAATTGTCCAAACAATATCACTCATCACTTCAATTATTTTTCTGGAAGCGTCTCCAATCTGTTCCAGTTCATTTACCACAGTCGGAGATTTTTGTTTTGCCACTTCGCTATACACCGAAATACTATTTAAAGTAGAACCAACATCATCATGAAGGTCGCTTGCAATCCTGTTGCGGATATTTTGCAACTTCAATTTATTCGCAATCCTGAAATTATTATAAACGAAAAATGAAAGTATCAGCAGCAAGGCAAACCCGACAATGAAAAAATTCTTTAACTGCTTTTGTTTTATGATTTCTGTCTTTTGAATTTCTTTGTCTTTGTTAAGGAGGACAATTTCTTTGTCCTTTTTTTCTGCATTGTATTTTGATTCTATTTCGGTAATTTTTTTTGTGCTTTCAAGATTATGAATGGAATCATTCAGTTGCATATAAGACAAATTGTAATCATAAGCCAATTTGTAATTTTTCATTTTGTAGTAAATTTCAGAAAGTAATTTGAAACAGGATTTACTGGCATCTTTTGCGCCTATTTTAGTTGAAATGGCAAGTCCTTTATTTAAGTTTTCAATCGCTTTAATAAAATTCTTCTTCCGCTCATAAACTTCACCGATATTCTGGTAAGTCACTGCTAATCGTTCCTTATCATCCATCTCCTCAAACATTTTAGAAGATTTTAATAAATAAAACAATGCACTATCAGGATAATTGTTTTGCATATTCACTCGTCCTAATCCGTTATAGGATGAGGCAATTATTGTGTTGTTATTTATTTCGTTGCTAACAGTTAAACTTTTTTGAAAATAATTTTGAGCTTCAAGGTACTTTCCACTGTCGTAATACACGTTGGCAACATCAAATAAAGCAACTGAAGCATCATGAATATTATTGATTGCATTACATATATCAATGGAGTTTAAGAGATATTTTATTGCTTTATCATATTTCTTCTCGGCTGAATAAATTTCACCGATACATAAATTGGTGCTGCCCATTCCGTCAGAATCTCTTTTTGCTTCACTAAGCTTAAGTGAATTAAAATAATAATTTAGTGCAGTTGAAAAATCCCCTTTATTGGCAAAGTCAACACCGATATTTCGGGTACAAATTGCCATTTTTAAAGTGTCTTTAAGTTCTTCACATATTTTAAGTGATTTGAGTTTATTTTCAATTGATTTTTCATAGTCACCTTTAATACTGTAAATAGTTCCGATATTTCCGTAGTAATTCATGAGTTCTTTTTTGTTCCCAGTTTTTACAATAAACTTAAAAGCTGCCTTATTATAAAATAAGGTGCTGTCAAACTTGCCCGTATAATAATAGTAACCGCCTATGTTATTCAAGCTTTGTATTTGTCCTCTGTCATAATTCAATTTTTGTGCTAACGCTAATGACTGTTTTGAATATTTTAAAGAAGTCAAAGGTTCGTTATTTAAATATTGAGAGGCAAGATTTACCAGAACTTCTACTTTATTCGTATCCTCTTTCGCCATCTTCAAAACATTCACCAACGAATCAATTTTATTTTTATTCTGTGCCTGAACCGAAACAAAAAAAACTCCGCACAGCAATGCAAGAAAAATAAGTTTGAGAAATTTTATCATGACACTTGTATTAAATAACTTTCAATTTTTTTTAAATGTAGGCAATCAATATGACTTGCAATATTTTGAAATTAAAACGCGGCAAATGTAAGGTGATAAAATTTCACCTGAAACCCCCTGAACAGGGTGTTTTATTTTTCTACCATCAATAAAACACCCTGTTTAGGGTATTGATGTGCCTAATTATTCGCTACACCTTTGTCCCGTTCAAATAGAAATCTAAAACAAAAAATAAAATGAAAAAGAATTTACTAAAAAAGTTTTCTACTTTCATCGTTGTAGTAATGATGTTTTCCGCAACAAGTACAAATGCACAATGGGTAAGCAAAGCCAGTGGATTCTCCACACCTTATCGGGGCATTGCACAACTATTTGCTGTCAACACTGATGTTGCATGGGGTTCATCGTATGATGGCTTGTGTACTTTCTGCGCACCCATCACCGAGTTTACAAGAACGATTGACGGAGGAAAACATTGGACTACAGGAAACATCAGTGCGTTTCCGAATGACTATTTACTTGGGTTAGCTCCCGTCACAAAAAATATTGCTTATGCAATCACAACAAATTCTTCGCTTACAGTCAACAGAATTTTAAAAACGGATGATGGCGGAGCAACATGGAACGTTCTGCGAACCTTGAATGATTGGGTTTTAAATGACATTCATTTTTTTAATACACATGATGGATTGGTTTATGGGGCTCAGGCAAATGGTTACCTGAAAATTCTTATTACGAATGATGGCGGACAACATTGGCAGCGTGTACCACAGGCAAATTTGCCGGTTACGAATCCTACAGAGGAGATTTTCATTTATTCAGGAACATCCGTGTGCAATACTTTCTGGGGAGTGAGTACAGATGCACGTGTTTGGAAAACCGTTGACAAAGGATTACACTGGACTGCATACAACACACCTGCAACTCAACAAGACGCGTTTGAAGATGTAAGTAATATAAAAATGCGCGATGCACTTCATGGCTTATTAGGTTTTCACGATGCACTTTATAGAACAAATGATGGTGGTGTTTCATGGACTGCAATTCTTCCTGTAGGAACTTGGTTTACTTTCGGTCTTGCTTATGTTCCCGGCACTGCTTCCACCTGGGTAAGCACCGGAGGCGATGTAAATTCTTCTTATGGTGCTCTTCACGGTATTGGTTCATCTTATAGTATTGATGATGGAAACACATGGATTACCATTGACACTGCCGTTGACCATTTAGCTGTTGACATGGTTAGTTTTAATAAAGGATATTGCGGAGGTTTTAATAGCAACAGCACAACTAATGGAGTAAGCATTTTCAGAGGCGCACCGCTTCAACGAATGAGCAACGAAAATATATTGAATGTAACAAGTTCAGCTACTTCAATTTTTCCAAACCCTATTTCCAATTCATCAACTATTTCTTTTTCTCTTTCCCAATCACAAAAAGTTTCTCTCAAAATTTTTGATTTGAACGGACGCTTAATTAAAACTCTTGCTGATAAGTATTTTGAGCAAGGAGAAAATAAAATTGAATGGAACGCTGAAGAAGTTAATGCAGGAATTTATTTTCTGCAATTTAAATCAGCGGAAAATTTGCAGACGGAGAAATTAATTGTGACGAAATAAAAAAAATGATGTCAGAGGTCGGATGACAGATGTCTGACTTCCTACATCTGTCTTCTTAAATAATGCTTACATTAAACTCAAATAAAACAGATACATCATGAAAAAATTCTTACTCTTTCTGATTCTTAATTCTCAACTTTTAGTTTTTAATTCTTTTGCTCAATCTCCCAACTGGATTTGGGCCAAATCAATGGGCGGAATAAGCGGAGATGCAAGTTACTCTACAGCCATTGATGCTTCCGGCAACGTTTACTCAACAGGCTTTTTCAACGGAACTGCAGACTTTGACCCTGGTGCGGGAACATTCTATTTAACTACGGTGGGAAGTACTGCCATTTTCATTTCCAAATTAGATCCTTCAGGCAATTTTATTTGGGCAAGAGCAATGACCGGCACAGGTTATTCTGTTGGTCGCTCTATAGCCGTTGACAATTTAGGAAATGTTTACACCACCGGTTATTTTTTCGGAACCGTTGACTTTAATCCTGGAACAGGAACATTCAATTTATATACAAATGGATCCGATGACATTTTTATTTCCAAATTAGACAGTTCGGGCAATTTTGTATGGGCAAAACAAATTGCTGGAATTTCTGATGATCAAGGACATTCTATTTCCCTTGATTCTTTCTGCAATATTTACACTACAGGTTCTTTCAGCTTCACTGTTGACTTTAACCCCGATGCGGGAACATATAATTTAACTTCGGCTGGTGGATTTGACATTTTTATTTCCAAATTAGACAGTTCAGGCAATTTTGTTTGGGCAAAACGTATGGGTGGAGGAAGTGATGAACAAAGTTCCTCTATAACTCTTGATGCTTCAGGCAGTATTTACACAACAGGCGCCTTTCTTGGAACTGCCGATTTTAACCCGGGTGCAGGAACATTTTATTTAACTCCTGTTGGAGTGCAGGACATTTTCATTTCCAAATTGGATAGTTCGGGCAATTTTGTTTGGGCAAAAGCAATGGGAGGATCTGCCGGAAATGGTACGTCCATTAAAGTTGGCCCTACTGGAGCAGGCGATGTTTACACCACCGGTGCTTTCTTTGGAACAGTTGATTTTGACCCCGGCACAGGAACATACAATTTAATTTCTACTGGTGCGGCTGGTACTTACAATATTTTCATTTCCAAACTCGACTCATCAGGAAATTTTATTTGGGCTAAAGCAGTGGGTGGTACAGGTTCAAGTCATGGTAACGCAATAGCTATTGATCCCTCAGGTGATGGGGGCGTTTACACCATCGGTTATTTCAATGGAATAGCTGACTTTGACCCGGGCGTTGGAGTATTTAATTTAACTGGGGCTGGAGGAAGCAATGATATTTTTATTTCCAAATTAGATACTTCCGGTAGTTTTGTTTGGGCAAAAGCAATGGGTGGAATGGCGACCGATGTTGGTAATTCAATTGCTTTTGATGCTTTCGGCAATGCGCATGTAGCTGGATATTTTAACAGCCCTTCTATCACCTTTGGCTCAACCACTTTAATAAATGCAGACACCACCGGCACTATCCATGATATATTTATTGCCAAATTAGATACGGCATTAGTTACAGGAAATAATGAGATAGAAAATTTTAGCAAAAGCATTTTACTTTTTGCAAATCCAATTTCCAATTCAACAACTATTTCTTTTTCTCTTATCCAATCACAAAAAGTTTCTCTCAAAATTTTTGATGTCAACGGAAGATTAGTTGCAACAGTTGCAGATAAAATTTTTACAGCAGGCGCAAATCACTGTGAATGGAATGTAGAAAATATAAATGCCGGATTTTATTTTTTGAAAATTGAATCCGACGAGCTTAACAAATCAGAAAAAATAATTGTAACTAAATAAAAATTATACACTAATCAATTAGCAATAATTAATTCTAACAATTCTAAAACAAAAAATAAAATGACAAATCAAGTTACAAAAAAGTTGATAGCTTTCATCGTTACAGCAATAATGTTTTCCGCAACTACAAATGCACAATCAGAACTTGCAAGTCCTAAAACACAAATTCAACCAAAGCCGCAAGCTCAATCACAACCACAAGAAAAACTTACAAGCCATGCGCCATTCCCATTATTAGCAACTACACCTCATTGTCTTTGTAATGTTCTGGGTTACGGATGCGGAGGGCTGAACTTCGGTTGTAGTTTGTATTGTCACAGCTATTGTCGTCATCATGCAATCATAAGCGATGGTGAATCCAATTCAACAACTGTTGCATTTTATCTTGAAGAACAAGGAAAAATTTCCTTGAAGATTTATGACATTACAGGAAGATTAGTAACTACACTTGCAGATAATTCTTTTGCAGAAGGAGAGCATACGATTTCATGGAATACCAAAGATGAAAAAGGAAATGCCGTAGTTCCGGGAATTTATTCTTTAAAAATGGATGCAGGAAAAAAATCAGAAATGGAAAAATTAATCGTAATGAAATAAAACTTTCATCAATTTGTTTTAAGAGTTTTTTCCAAAAGGGAAGTACTCTTTTACTTTTCAAAATCAATCCTGCAAGACGAAGTAATTAACTTTTGCATTAACAATCGACACCGCAATAAACGCCACCGCAATTACAAGCACATTTTTATTTTTCCTTTTCTTATTTTTTAATGGAGAAAAATAAAAAAGAGCTTGCAAGCCCCCAAACGCGACAGTGCCTAACGGGTTCGTGCTATCTCGATACGACATCGCCTTGAAAGTAAATCGCCATGAACAAACAGTGTGCGGACATCAACGACACCGCTTCGTATCGAGAGTAGCAGTATGCCTATAACAAAAAGATTAAAAGAAATAATTTTTTTATGGGTTTTGTTCGGTTATCAAACAGTTGAGCTTTCTACTTACATTTGTGGTTAATCAAAGTGTGTGCACGTAATCCCAAAAAAATTTACTTCTTTAATCCCTTCTTCGTCAGGCTGTGAAAAAACAACCTTCCGTTATTTTATTTATTGTAAAATGCTCCTAAAAAACGTATTAACGGATTGGGATCTGTTTTATGCAGTGATTTTTTAAGTCGCTAATTGTTGTTGAAAAATTCGGAAGTCGTACAATGGCTTTAAATGCGTCAGTTTTAAAAATAGTTGAGCCATCTTATTATAATCCG
>JANPNV010000117.1:0-6630 GCA_031427625.1 Bacteroidota bacterium | reverse complement strand
ATTTTACTGGTTATTCATATTGCATCTGGCAGCATCGGATTTGTCGTAGCGCCTGTGGCATTAATAGTAAAAAAAGGAGGGAAGTCACATCGCCGATGGGGTAAGGTTTTTTTCTGGTGTATGACAGTCGTGGCAATTACTGCCATTATTATGGCACCAATGCATAACAACATGTTCCTAACCTTGGTGGCTATATTCAGTTTTTACCTGAGCTTTTCGGGTTACAGGGCATTATACAGAAAAGATGCCTATATCACGCATAAGACTGCATTCATCGACTGGTTTTTTGCGATTATTACTGCATTATTTTCATTAACCCTTGTTGTTCTTGGTATTTTATCATTGCCAAAGTCATTCGGGATAATTGCAATCGTTTTCGGATTTATCGGTACATCATTAGCCGTAAAAGATATTTACTCTTTTGTAAAACCTCCGACCGAAAAACATAAATGGTTTTTTTCACACATGGTTGGAATGATTGCATCATAATATTGCAGCCTTGTCGGCCTTTTCAGCTGTTAATTTTAATTTCGACTGGCTTCCGGTGTGGATTCAATGGTTGTGGCCGACAATCATAGGGACACCATTGTTAAGAATGTGGGTTAAATCATACTGAGTCAAATTCAGTAAGGGAAGAAAAATCAAAGAGGAAGTAATCGTGACTATAAAAGCAGATACAATAATTGATTAATCTTCTATTCCGTTCACCTCATTGAAAATCTTACCTTTGCCCACTTAAAATGAGGTGAGTATTCATGGATAAATTTTCATACCTGGGAAATGCAGATGTAGGTCAGATCGATGCCTTATACCAGCAATTTCTCAACGATCCGGCTTCTGTTGAGGTGAGCTGGAAAGAGTTTTTTAGCGGATTTGAATTTGCAAGACTCGAATATAAAAACGGAAAGTCAAAAGAAGCTTTAGTTCCTGAAAATGTTCAGAAGGAATTTAATGTCATTAACCTCATCAATGGTTATCGTACACGCGGCCATCTTTTTACAAAAACAAATCCTGTAAGAGAAAGGCGGCAATATCATCCGACATTAGATATTGAAAATTTTGGGCTAACGAATTCCGACCTTGAAACTACTTTTCATTCCGGAAGTTTGATCGGAATCGGAAAAGCTAAACTGAAAGACATTATCGCACATCTTAATCAGACCTACTGTGCGAGCATTGGAGCGGAGTATAAATATATTCGCAGCCCTGAAATCGTAAGCTGGTTGGAGGAAAGAATGGAGCGAACGAAGAATACTCCGTCGTTTACTATCGAGCAGAAGCGTCGAATTCTTTTCAAACTGAATGAAGCTGTTGCCTTCGAGAATTTTGTACATACAAAGTTCGTCGGACAAAAACGTTTTTCTCTTGAAGGTTGTGAAACATTAATTCCTGCTCTCGATTCAATCATAGAATTCGGCGCAGAGCTTGGAATAAAAGAATATGTAATCGGCATGTCACATCGTGGTCGTTTAAATGTTCTTGCAAATATTTTAGGAAAAACTTACGAAGAAATATTTACAGAATTTGAAGGGCTTGAATATGATGAACTCGGTTTTGCCGGTGACGTAAAATATCATCTCGGATATTCAAGTGATGTAGAAACTGAAGCCGGACATAAAGTGCATCTAAGTGTTGCACCAAATCCGTCACACCTTGAAGCTGTTGATCCTGTCGTTCAGGGAATCGTACGTTCGAAGATTGATAATACTCCTGGCGGTGATGAAGATCAGATTGCTCCAATTCTCATTCATGGTGATGCTGCTATTGCCGGACAGGGAGTCGTTTATGAAGTGATACAAATGTCACTCCTTCGCGGGTATCGTACCGGTGGAACGATACATCTCGTTGTAAATAATCAAATCGGATTCACTACAAATTATATCGATGCCAGATCGAGCACATACTGTACCGATGTAGCCAAAGTAACATTGTCCCCGGTATTTCATGTTAATGCTGATGATGTTGAAGCTGTCGTTTACACAATAAAACTTGCACTAGAATACCGCGAAAAATTTCATCGAGATGTTTTCATCGACATTCTCGGCTACCGTAAATACGGACATAATGAAGGCGACGAACCAAGATTTACTCAACCTTTACTTTACAAAGCCATTGCTGCTCATCCTGATCCTAGAAAAATTTATAACGATAAATTGCTTTCACAGGGAGAAGTGGAAGGAAATCTTGCGAGAGAAATGGAGGTTTCGTTTAAAGAGATGCTTCAGAAAAGTCTCGACACCGCTAAGCAAGTTAAGGGAAAAAAAGTTACATCGTTTCTCGAGGGAAGCTGGAAAGGATTGCGTACTGCAATGCCCGCTGATTTTAAGGAAAGTCCGGCAACAGGTGTCGAAGAAAAAGTACTCAACTTAATCGGAAAGAAAATAACGGAGCTTCCGGCCGACAAGAATTTCTTAAACAAAACTGTTAGACTTTTTAACGAGAGAAAAAAGATGATAACGGAAGGTCGTTTCGACTGGGCCATGGGAGAATTGCTTGCCTATGGAACATTGTTGAACGAAGGATTTCCGATACGATTCAGCGGACAGGATGTTGAGCGCGGAACATTTTCTCACCGTCATGCTGTTGTCAGAGTCGAAGACTCAGAAGAACAATTCACTCCGCTGAATAACATTAGCGTCATGCAGGCGCCATTCAGGATTTACAATTCACTTCTTTCTGAATATGCCGCACTAGGTTTCGATTATGGATATGCGCTTTCATCGCCAAACACTCTCGTAATCTGGGAAGCACAGTTTGGTGATTTCAATAACGGAGCTCAGATTGTTATCGATCAGTATATAAGCAGCGCGGAAGACAAATGGAACAGGATGAACGGTATTGTCATGCTCCTGCCTCATGGTTTCGAAGGTCAGGGTGCAGAACATTCAAGTGGAAGAATGGAACGTTTTCTGGCATTATGTGCGGAAAACAACATGCAGATATTGAACTGCACAACACCGGCAAATTTCTTTCACGCTATGCGCAGGCAGTTGCATCGTCCGTTCCGGAAGCCCTGCATTATTTTTACTCCAAAGAGTCTGCTTCGTCATCCAAAATGCATTTCAGATATAAAAGAATTATCATCCGGAAAGTTTTTTGAAGTTTACGACGACAAAAATTCTGATGCAGCAAAAATTTCACGAGTGTTATTCTGTTCCGGAAAACTTTATTATGAGTTACTCGAACAAAAGGAAAAAAATAATGCAGAGCACGTAGCAATCATTAGGTTAGAACAATTGTATCCACTGCCTGTCGATGAGCTTAATAAAATCAAGCAACGATATTCGAAAGCAAAGGAATGGTTTTGGGTTCAGGAAGAACCGGTGAACATGGGTGCGTGGACTTATCTTTTGCGAGTGACAAGGGATATTATTCCTTTCAATGTTATATCGCGTGAAGAGAGTGCAAGTCCTGCAACGGGAAGTTATAAGGCACATGAGCGTGAGCAAATGCAGATAATTACACAAGCTTTCAAAAAATAATATTTCTATATTAAAAAACATGGCAATAGTTGAAATGAAAGTGCCCAGTCCGGGTGAGTCGATAACAGAAGTTCAGATTTCACGATGGATAAAAAAAGATGGCGATTATGTAGAGAAGGACGAAGAGCTTTGTGAGATTGATTCTGACAAGGCCACACTTACGCTGAATGCGGAATCCGCCGGTGTGATTAAGATTTTAGCAAAAGAAGGAGACACGATACCCGTTGGTTCCGTTGTATGTACGATTGATACGAGTGCAGCAATGCCTGTAGCAAAATCATCTTCGGGTGATAGTGAGAAAGAAAAGCCCGTTCAGAAAGCGAATCAAAATGAAACCCCTTCGAAGCCGATTCCCGCAAAAGAAAAGGCAGATGGCAATAAAAATAAACCATACACACAGGGAATTCCTTCCGTAGCAGCAGAGAAGATTATGCGCGAGAATGGATTGACAGCTGGTCAGGTTTCTCCTTCCGGAAAAGGAGGACGAATTACGAAGGCCGATGTGTTACAACCGGTTGCGCTGGCGAAAACCGGCGAGCGGATTGTAAGAAGAGAGAAGATGACGATGCTTCGCAAGCGCGTTGCTGAACGCCTTGTTGCAGTGAAGCAAGAGACAGCGATGCTGACAACTTTCAACGAAGTGGACATGAGTGAAATCATGAACATTAGAAAACTTCATAAAGAAAACTTCAAAGAGAAACATGGAGTAGGTCTCGGTTTCATGTCGTTTTTTACCAGAGCAGTTTGTGAAGCATTGAAAAGTTTTCCTGCTGTGAATGCCAGAATCGACGGAGATGAAATTGTCTATCACGATTACTGTGACATTGGAATTGCTGTGAGCGCACCAAAGGGATTGATGGTTCCTGTAATCAGGAATGCAGAATCTCTTTCGATGGCCGGGATTGAAAGTTCTATCGTTGAACTTGCTCAGAAGGCGCGCGACAGTAAACTCAGTATTGAAGAGATGACAGGCGGAACATTTACAATAACCAATGGCGGTGTCTTCGGCTCGATGTTGTCGACACCAATCATCAACCCGCCTCAGAGCGCCATTCTCGGAATGCATAATATTGTTGAGCGACCTGTCGCGATAAATGGAAAAGTAGAGATAAGACCAATCATGTATGTTGCATTATCATACGATCACCGCATTATCGACGGAAGAGAGTCCGTGGGCTTCCTGGTGAAGGTGAAGCAAATGCTTGAAGAACCGGTGACGATGATTTTCGAGGGTAGTGATCCGGTGAAGGCATTGTTGGGATTGTAGAATTTAAATTTGAGATTTCAGAAGTTGAAAATCTCAGATTTAAGATGTACGTCCCGGATAGCTATCGGGATTAGATTTTCGATTTGGGTGTGTGAGAAGGTTGAAGTATGAAGTAAGAAATGGATCTCAGATTTCAGATGTACTATTTTAGATTTTCGAATTGTGGGATACCACAAGCCAAAAAACATTTTTAAGCAATGAAAATACATGAGCAACTTAATATTCTCACAAAAGCACTACGTAGGTTTCTTCAAAATGAAGTAAATATACCGATAAGCGATTTCGAAGAAGTCTATTATGAAATAATGAATGATTAAGTTTCTAATTTTGACCGGGTGAAATTTATGATGGAACTAAATACATAATCCCATAAAAAATTATTTCATTAAATTAAATTGCCTGTTAAAACAGTTCGTCCAATGCTGAAATCATGATTAGAATCTTCGTCGCATTTCCAGTAATGGCTGAATTAAAATCTGCTTCTCTCGAGCTGTCAGAAAAAAATGGACTGTTGTCGGGTATAAGATGGATTCCAATAAATAATCTTCACATTACATTATTTTTCATAGGAGAAATTGAAGATCGGAATCTGGAGAATGTAAAAAATGCTATTACCATTTCTGTAGAAGGACAACGCTCTTTCATCCTTCAATATGATTCAATCGTCTTAAAAGGAGTGAATCGAACGTCTATGATTTGGGCCCAGTTCAGGAAGAACGAAGCATACACTCAGCTGTCAGAATCAATTTACAATTCCGTAATGGAATTTATGACCATTACTCCGACACATAAAGATCCGATTCCTCATTGTACACTTGCACGAATAAAAAATGAGACGGACATTACCGGAATTGACACCTCTGTTTTGCTGTCAAAGGAAACGGAAATCTGTGTAGATAAAGTTGAACTCTGGCAGACTAAAAAAAATCCGGAAGGGGTTTGGTATGAAAGCCTGATTAGTATTCCACTGAAAAGTTAAATGCAATTTTCCGGAATATCATCCTTCCTCTGCAATCACTTCCTTCACTTCAGGTATCATCTGTTTCAAAAGATTTTCAATTCCGTTTTTTAATGTTACCGCTGATGACGGACAACCGCTACAGGCTCCTTTCAGCGTTAGTGTAACAATTCCTTCGTTGAACGATTTAAAATGAATAGCGCCGCCATCTTGCTCGACAGCCGGCTTTACGAATTCGTCGAGGGTTTCAATAATTTTCGTCTCTAGAGCTGAAGATGTTTGCGTCTTTGCAATTTCAGGATCGGCAACCTTTCCTGCTGATCCAGTAAATACCGGTTGTCCGCTTTCGATATAGTTCTTTATAAACTCACGAATGATCGGAACGAATTCATACCAGTCGAGATCAGTATTCTTGCTTACAGTAATAAAATTCGTTGTGATGAAGACTCCGGAAATTCCTGAAAAGGAAAATAACTGCACAGCCAACGGACACTCTTTCGCCTGATCTTTTGAAGTATATTCTACGCTACCTTCTTCAACAAGATAACTGTTGAGTACAAACTTCATCGATGCCGGATTAGGCGTCGATTCAGCATAAACGGTGATTACTTTTTTCTCTGTCATTGGGTAAAGGTAGTGAATGTGATGTGAAAATGTGATAATTAGCGAATTAGCTAATGTGATAATTTGTTGATCAGTTATTCATCTCATTGGGTAATTATCACATTCGCTAATTATCACATCAAATTAGTTTTTCCGCCCCATAGCCAATACTTTTACCTCCAATGACAAAGTCGTACGATTTTTTAGTGATAGGTTCGGGGATTGCGGGGTTAACGTATGCGATAAAAGTCGCTGAGAAGGGAACGGTTTTGATAATTACCAAAGCCGCTGCCGACGAATCGAATACCAAGTATGCTCAG
>JANPNV010000116.1:0-2290 GCA_031427625.1 Bacteroidota bacterium | reverse complement strand
GATCTCCCTTCATACGGCTCTTGTTATTCAATCTACTTCTGGCTTGCGAACTTCCAGTGTGCAAATAACTTCGGTTTCTCACTTCTCCAGCTGCGCCGGATATGCTTATAATTTTCTTAACAGCACGGCGTTGCTTCGACGGACATTCGTCCGTTGATTTTTAGCTGTGGATATTCATCCACTTTTCAAAGCTGATTGTCTTACAAATAACAATCAAATTTGCTTAGAAGTAATCATGTATTAAAGAAATTCCTGCTCGAAACAGTTGTAACCGGTGGAGTCAGACAATCAATCTCCCAGCTGCGACGGACTTCCCTCTAAATCTTTTTTTTGTCAATAAAATAAAAACCCAGAATGCTTCGACGGACATTCGTCCGTTGTTTTGAGTTGTGTGATATTCATCCACCATTAAATGCTCATCGTGTTTGATATCTGATACTATTTGTTAATAGTAATTAAGGATTAAGGAAATTATAACCTGAAGAAGCAATAACCGGTGGAGTCTAACAATCAATCTCAGCTATATAGAATTTCCTAATATCTTCCCTATGAAATAAAATATTCGCTTCGAAGCGAGTTGTATTTATTATTTGTTGACGATAAGGAAATACTGCACAGCGGGGGGCAGTGAATCCGTAATAAGAAGATTCCACAGATATATTATCAATCAAATACGAAAGTATTGATAGACGATGAGTGATTAAAAGTGGATTAATATCCACAGCACCAAAAACAACGGATAAATATCCGTCGAAGCGATCATATTTAAATTAAAAAATGAGCAAGTACGGCACAGCAGCGGGCACGCTCCGTCGAAGCAATCATATTTAAATTAAGAAATGCGCAAGTACGGCACAGCTGGTCAGATAGATTTTAGTTACTATCTTCCTTCATCTCAATTAAAACATTTATCTTTCTTACAACAAAAGATAATTCAGGACACACTTCCGCCAAGCAGGATATCAATATTGCCATTCTCACTATATTGGTAATAGGAAGCGTTTAGGAAAATTGACGTACTGTGTGCGGCGGGATCCCCCGACGCGCGAGGCTTTCACACAAAGATCCCGCCGAGCGCACGTTGTAGAATTTACAATGATTCTCCTTCTAATTCATTTTCACAATTTTCTTAACAACGGATTTTTCATTTACCGATAGTTTAACAAAATAAATTCCCGCCGGCTGTTCAGTGAATTGAAATTTATATTGTCCCGATGATTGTAATTTTGAATCGACCGGGATCGAAATAATTTCACCAAGCATATTAAAGACTTCCAGTCTGACTTTTGATGTTTGTCTTAAGGTGTAATCAATAGTTATAGATTGTGTGAATGGATTCGGATATAAACTAAAACCTGTTTCTGCCGACAACTCATTCGCATCAACTGAAAAATTCAGGATTACGGAATAATCCTCATGTTGTCCAAAGTGAGGATTAACGCATGGCTGTGGGATTTGCTGAAAATCGGATGCTACTCTCATCCGCAATGGAATACCATAAACATTCAAGGGCAGAGCAGGAACAGTTATTATTCCCGAATGTATGGGCGCCACTGTATCGAGATCACTGAATAACATTTCGGAAACAGAATCAAGAATTCCATCATTATTCATATCGAGCCATACTTTCAAATATTCTGAAAAAGTCAGTGCTGTTGTACATGTCAGTGCATAAGGATAATTTGTAATCATTGTGTTTGCATTCGAACATGTAAAATCTTCGAAGCCAGCACTTGCATCATTCGAATTATTATTAATAACATCGCTAACAGGTCTGGCTACTCGAAAATGGGTAATTCCAATTCCACAGCAATAGGACTGTGTGACCGGATAACAAATAGTTTCTTTTGGCCCTTTGATAATGGCCTGTACGTTTTGTGTGACTGTATCGCATCCGGAAGCATTGCATCCGATAAGTCTGGCAATATAATTTCCATTTGTCATATAGGAATGAAATGGATTTGCAATGGCCGACGTTGTGCCATCACCAAAATCCCAATCGTAAACGGTTGCAGTATTTATAGAAGACGAAATGAAATTTACTAATCCTGTACAAGTATCTGAAATGAATACAAAATCCATACACGGGTTATTGTCAACATTTAGTGTGAAGGCAATATTTTTTATTGTACGAAACATATCATTTGACTGAATTGAAATATTTGCCAGATAAGTGCCTGCACTTAATGTTCCTGAAGAAAAACTTAAAGTGACTACTACAGAATCGCCGGGAGGAATCGTATCAGAAATCGGTGTGGCAGAAATCCAGGGAGGAGCAACAACTGTATAA
>JANPNV010000115.1:0-19897 GCA_031427625.1 Bacteroidota bacterium | reverse complement strand
ACCGGACATGCCTGCACGCATGCATTGCAACTCGTACATGCCCATAACTCTTCTTCCGTAATATAACTGAAAAGCGATTTATCGTCTTTAAAATCTTTTCCGTTTTTGTCGATGCTTTTTCCCACTTCTTCCAATCTGTCGCGTGTGTCCATCATGATCTTCCTCGGCGAAAGAAGTTTTCCCGTCTGGTTGGCCGGACATTCAGATGTACACCTTCCGCATTCCGTACAGGAATAACTATCCATGAGCTGCTTCCATGTGAGGTCGTAAATATCTTTCGCTCCGAATTTCTGCTGGTCTCCTTCCGCTGCAGGTGTAACCTGCGCCGACGGATCGAGCATGAGCAACACTTCGCGCGAGACGTTTTCCATCTCATTAAATTTTCCTTTCTTCTGCAGGTTAGAATACCATGTATTCGGAAAAGCAAGAAGAATGTGGAAGTGCTTGGAGTATGGAAGGTAATTCAAAAAAGCAAGGATGCCGATGATGTGAAACCACCATGCACTGCGTTCAATAAGTTCGAGCGACTCCGACGACATACTCGAGAAAAATCCTGCTACGATGGAACTTACCGGAAACGATCCGGCAGAAATGTAATGTGAGAACGATCGCGACTGCAACACTGAATCACTTGCATTCATTGTGAGGAAGGCAGTCATCAGCAATATCTCCGTTATCAGAATAAGGTTTGCATCTGTTTTCGGCCACGCTGTCATTTCTTTCATGTTCAGCCGGCGAAGTTTTAATATATTTCTCCGTATGAGAAAAATTACGCAGGCGAGTAATACTCCAATGGCTAAAATTTCGAATCCGCCGATGAGTACATCATACAATGGGCCGATGCCTGAGAAAATACGATGCGTTCCGAAAACTCCGTCGATGATAATCTCCATCACTTCGATGTTGATGATGACGAAGCCGGCATAAACGATGATGTGTAAAAATCCGGCAATGGGACGGGCAACCATTTTCGACTGACCGAGAGCGACGAGTGCCATGGTCTTCCATCGTTCCGAGCGTCTGTCGCTGCGGTTAACATTTCTTCCTAAGCCGATGTTGCGCGAAACTTTCCGCACGTTCATTGTAAAAAACCAGGTGGCTGCGGCAAGGAAGAGAAAGAAAATTATCTGCGATGTCATCTTTTTTCAATTCATTAATCTTCCGGAAAAAAATTATTTTCCTTTTCCGAAAGAGATCAGAGAAAACTTTACATATCGTCCCGGATTTTCCTTAAAATCATTCATCAGCTTATCGAGGTCGCGGGCAGTAGCATTCAGGTTTACATAGAGACTGTCGTTCGTCGCAAGTTGTCCCAGCGTTCCTTCACCCTGATTCACCTTCGTCATCAGATTCGCCGTTTCCTCCAGCGCCTTCTGTGTTCGGTTCAGCGTCTGTGCAATATTCGAGCGAGCAATCGTGTCTGATATAGCAGCGAAGTTATCGATGATGGCCGAAATCTTCTCATTGTTATTCTTCAGATTCGAGCTAATCGATTCCAGGTTTAAGAAAATCTTCTTCATACGTCCGTCGCTCGACATGATCGTGTCCATGTTACCAACAATATTCTCTATCGATGCAAGCGAACCGGAAATACTTTCGAAGGAATGACGCAGATTATTTTTCGTGCGCTCATTAAAAACATCTCTGATGATGATGAGAACAGAATCCATCGACGAAAGAATACTCTCTGCCTTTGCTTTTAAGGGGGCGACTTGTGAAGAAACTTCCTCGGGCAGACTTTTCTGTATGTCGGAGAGAAGGGTATCGCCATTCTGCAATTCATCGGGACCTTTTCCTAAAATTATCTTTATGCCTTTCGAACCGAGTATGTCTGTGCTGAAAATCTGTGCTGTCGAATTTTTAGGAAGATGAACTTTGTTCGTTACATGCATGCTAACGATAATCCTTCCGCTGTTATCTTCGATCAGTTTAAGATTGCGGATCAGTCCCACTCTCATTCCGCTCACCATTACGGGATTACTGGGTGCTAGTCCTTCTACATCATTATAAATGGCATACACAAGCTTATCGCTGGAGAAAAAATCCTTCCCCTTTAAAAAATTTACACCCCAGAATAGCAGAACTATTCCTGTGGTTACAATCATACCTATTTTTGCTTCTCTGGAAATCTTCATTTCAATTCGTTCGAACGTTTTAACGCTTTAGCTACACTTAGAACATTAAATCGTTTGCGCTAAAAGTATACAATTTACCTCAATTACTGCCTACCGGATTTCTCAAATGCCTCTTTCATACTGATTCTTTTATTATTAAAAAAAGCCACAACAAAAGCATCCTTATACCCAAGCTCCCTTATTTTCGCCTGCAGTTTAATGGCATCATTTTTTTCGGGAAATAATCCTGTAGAATACTTATACATACCATTATCAAACTCTTCCTTTACATCGTCGAAGGCATCGTAAATTTTGCTGTTATCGGAAATAGGTTTTGGCGAAGTATAAAACTGAACACTCCATTGCAATACATCGTCGTTGTTCATTTTCGGAGCGGGGGCAACGACTGGTTTTGTGGCAATAGCTTTCGTCGTATCTTTTTTTACTGGCTTTGTAGTCTCCTTTTTTATCGAGTCTTCGGTGACTTTAACAGGAATAGCGGGTGCTGTAGATTTATCTTCTACTTCCTTTTTTGGCTCCTGCCTTACCTCAGTCTTTGTTTCCTGAGTATCGTTGTTTTGTGAATTCCCTGAATCGCCTTTTTGCGATTCGATTGCATTCTTATACGATTTGAATGCATTGAAAATAGAAGAAGCCATATGATCCTGACCTTTTGATGAGAGGAGGAATTTTTCTTCTTCAGCATTCGATAAAAATCCTGTCTCTATCAATATGCTTGGCATAGTTGTCTTATACAAGACGAGGAATCCGGCCTGCTTTACTCCTCTTCCCTGTCTTCCGAGCGATTTCATCTCCTGTTGTACGAGTGATGCCATTCTCAAACTTTGGTCGAGGAATGTATTCTGATAGAGCGAAAAAATAATATTGGCTTCGGGACTATTCGGGTCGAAGCCGCCGTACTGGCGCGTATAATCTTTCTCTAACAGGATAACTTCGTTCTCACGTTTAGCTACTGCGAGATTCTCATCAGACTTATTCAATCCCATCACCCAGCTTTCTACTCCGGCAATTTCAGAATTACATGTTTCCTTCTTTTTTGCCTTATTGAAAACGCAGGCTGAGTTGCAGTGAATACAAATAAATAAGTCGGCTTTGGCGTTATTGGCAATCTCAGCACGCTCGTATAATTCCACAAACACGTCAGTCTTACGTGTATAGATCACTTTCACATCGGGATAATTGTCTTCTATGTATTTTCCGAGTTTTAATGAAATACCCAGGGCGATGTCTTTTTCTTTGGAAGTCTTTCCGAGGCAACCGGGATCGTGGCCTCCGTGACCTGCATCGATAACGACCTTCGTGAGGCCGTAAGTTGGTTTGGCCGCATTTGCGCTATATGTACAAAGGAGAATTAGAGCGAATGTTGCAACGACATTTGCTAAAAGTACAAGACAGTTTTTTTTGATTAGTTTTGACACCGAAACCCCTGAAAATTTTGCCTGATTGTTTTTACAAGTATCCAAAATATCATTCGCTGGTTTTATCATAATCACTCTTCTTTTTCAACAATTTGATGTTGGTTCGGGGGCTTTTGCAGCAACACCGGATAACAATCAGATCGGAGGTAAAGATAAGGGTGTAACAGGCAATGAAAACACCCTTGCGGGGAAAAGAATTCAACCATTTTTTCCGGATTCAATCAGGAACGATTCCTCTATTACCATTATCGCTGATACCCTTATTGCAGACTCGCTTGTCGGAGATACAAACGTATCTAAAGACGATGTATTGAAATCGCAAGTTAAATACCATGCAAGAGATTCGATGCGTGTGAATATGGATGATGAAGTCGTATATCTGTATGGTGCTGCGACTGTCGATTACGAAGAAATGCATCTGAAGGCCGACTACATCGTCATCGACATGAACAGAAAAGAATTATTTGCTGAAGGAGTGACGGACAGCACGGGAAAGCTTGGCGGTACACCAGAATTTTCTCAAGCCGATCAGCAGTTCAGATCCAATTCGATACGGTATAATTTCGATACGAAGCGTGGTAAAATCGCTTATGTGATAACGAAGGAAGGTGAAGGATACATTCATGGCGAAGTGGTAAAGAAGGATCCGGAAAACAATTTTTTTATAAAGAATGGCCAGTACACAACATGCGATCTCGATACGCCTCATTTTGCTATAACGAGCAACCGGTTAAAAGTTATCAGCAACAATAAAATTGTTACAGGTCCTGCCTATCTTACGATTGAAGGTGTTCCTACTCCCCTTCTTATTCCCTTCGGATTTTTCCCGAACAAGCAAGGAAGAAGTTCAGGAATTATTTTCCCTGCTTATGGAGAGTCTGCACAGCGCGGATTTTATTTCCAGCATCTTGGATATTACTTCGGCTTCAACGACTATTTTAATCTCGCTCTCACCTCCGATGTTTATACAAAAGGCAGTTATACCCTTGATGCTGCCACCATTTATAAAAAGAGATACCGCTACAGCGGAAACCTTCGTCTCAGTTATGCCTATACGGTTAACAGTGAGAAGGAACTTCCCGATTTCTCTGTTACCAAAGACTTTCACGTAAACTGGATGCATGCTCAGGACGCTAAACAAAATCCGAATTCTAACTTCAGCGCCAATGTAAATGCAGGAAGTACGTCGTATTACCGCAACACGATATCGTCGATCAGCAATGTGCAGTCGAATACACTGGAATCGTCCGTAAATTATTCGCATACATTTCCCGACAAGCCCATGAATCTGACTGTCGCTGTCAGGCACTGGCAGAATACCATTACAAAAGATATCAGAATAACGGCTCCCGATCTCAGCTATAATGTGACGAGGATAAATCCTTTCAAGCGAAAGATTTCTATTGGCAGCCAGCGATGGTATGAGAAAATAGGAACAAGCTATTCGCTGCGGGGAACAAATTTTATTGAGACGAAGGATACATTACTCTTCAGGAATGAGTCTTTAGAAAACTTGCAGAATGGATTTCAGCATTCTATTCCGCTATCGACATCGTTCAACGTATTGAGTTACTTCAATCTTTCTCCCACATTTAACTATACTGAAAGATGGTATTTTAAAACGAGACAATATTCGTACGACATCGACTCTGCCAAAGTTGACACCTTCGATGTAAAGAAATTTACTACAGCTCGCGATTACCAGGCATCGATCGGTGTGAGTACGCGTGTGTATGGAATGTATCAGTTTAGCAAAGGTCCGATACGGGCGATCAGGCATGTGATGACTCCTGTTGCATCGCTAAGCTACAGGCCAGACTTCGGAAAAGATAAATTCGGTTATTATAAAACTGTTGTCACAGATTCAACAGGAAGATCTAGACGGTATTCGATTTTCCAGAACAATGTTTATGGAGGTCCTGCCTCCGGTCCTTATGCAAACCTCGGATTCAGTCTCGACAATAATCTAGAGATGAAGGTGAGAACGAAATCCGATACCGGTGAAACTGTAAAAAAAATAAAAATCCTCGAAAGTTTGAGGATAAGTTCGGGCTATAATCTTATTGCTGATTCAATGAAGCTTTCTCTCTTTAATGTGTCGGGACGAACATCCCTTTTCGACAGACTCTCAATAAATTTTTCGGGCACACTCGATCCCTATGCATTCGACGAAAAAAATGTTGACTATAATAAGTTCCTTGTATCCGATGGCGGGCGACTGGTCCGATTGACGGGCGCAAACCTGTCGATGAATTTTTCGCTGAACAGCAAAGCGAATAAGGAGAGTTCTAAATATTCAGTTGAAGATATGAATTACATCAATCAACATCCTGAAGAGTATGTCGATTTCAACATACCGTATAACCTAAACGTCAGTTACTCCTATTCTTATTCGAAGCGAGGAAATCTTTCTCCGCAAAAAACACAGTCTGCAAATTTTGCCGGCGACTTAAGTCTGACGCCTAAGTGGAAGGTCGGTTTTAATACATGGTATGATATAAAAGATGGAAAGTTTACCAGCGTCTCAACCAATATCTATCGCGACCTGCATTGTTGGGAAATGCGGATGAGCTGGATTCCGTTTGGATATCTGGAAGGATGGAATTTTCAGATCAATGTAAAGGCATCGATCTTACAGGATCTGAAACTTTTGAAGAAGAAGGAGTTTTACGAGAGGTAATGATCAGACGTCAGGATAATTTCATTTTCATCAGGTAGTCTGTATCGTTTGCATCTCCCAGTTGAAAAGACTTTTCGCCGAAAATTTCGAAGCCATATTTTTTATAAAACGCAATCGCTTTTTCATTATCTATATTCACGCCCAGCCAAAGCCAACTAAATTTTTCGTCGAGAGAAATCCGAATACATTCATCCATTAATAGCTTGCCGATTTTTTTATCCTGCCACGATTTTAAGACATAGATTCTTTCGATTTCAATGGCACGATCATTCTTAAACTCATCATAGGTCCTGTCGCGGCGGATTTTTGCATAACCGATTGGCTCATTATCGTTCATAGCCAGAAAGAATGTATTCACCGACTCATCTTCAACGTCCCTTTTGATCAATTCGAGGTCGAACGATTTGGCCATATACGTCTGCATATCTTCCTCAGTATTAACCGGTCTCCACGTCTCGTAAAAAGTTATTGCGCCAATTTCGGCAAGGAGCTTATGGTCAGATACCATTGCCTTTCGGATACTAATATTCATCGGTTAAAAATAGAGAATAGAGTTTAATATCATTCATGGTCAGGCTACATTTTTTCTTCATGAAGAAAAATTTATATTTGGCCATACAAAAATAGAAAAATGAAAAAGCTATTATTCATACTGATATTATTTTCAGTAGCCATCGCAAAGGCACAAACACCGGCCCATTCACCGGCACCAAAAGTAATTTCTTCGAATGAAAGAGCTTCGAATGACACTATAATCGTAAAAGATCCGACAGATCCTTCTCGAGTAACAATTACAATTAAGAGCACAAAAGGAATAGTCTTATCCCGAGGAACTATGGTGAAAGGAAAGAAAGACGGAATCTGGAGAACATATACGGATGCAGGAACGCTTGCTACGATCGATGAATACAAACATGGTCAGCATAATGGTGCTTCGGTTACATTAAGTCCTATCGGACAAATCACACAGGATGTGAATTACAAAAACGATGTACTCGACGGCGAAAAAATGACCTATCTGGGAACAGGAAAAATAAAGACGGTAGAAAATTATTCTAACGGTATTTTACACGGCGAGAAAAAATCCTATTACGAAGATTCCAAACTTCAGGAAGAGTCTACCTATAAGAATGGATTGAGAAACGGAGTTTGTATATGGTATATGGAAACAGGAAAACCATCAGTCGAATTTAACTATATAAACGGTTCGCTTGAAGGCCCGGCGAAGGAATATAATTCGAACGGATTTTTACAGCGGGAAGGAATCTATAAAGACAACAATGAAGAAGGAGAATGGAAAGAATATTCCGATTCTATTCTGGTAAAGAAAATAATCTATAAAGGTGGAACGGTTGTAAAGGAAATACCGGTAAAATAATTTTAGCTGACCGATTTAATCCAGCTTTTATGCAGAGGAACTCGCCAGTTGTTTTTTAAATCATCTTTTTGGGTGATGAGGTTGTCGAAGACGATTGTATTATCGTTTATCTCCCCTTTTCTGATAGCGGCGTCAAAATCTTTTCTCGTTAATATCCGAATTGAATTATTATCGCTGACGGCAATATTCATTCGTTCGAGGAGTGATACAGAAAATTCTTTTTCAATCTTTTGAATAAAGTGCAATGACTTATCGATGGAGCAGCCGCTTGCATTCGTATGATTCTCATCGATCATAAAAACTAAAAACATATGATGTAAAACATCGAAGCTGCCCTTCAACTCTTTGTTATGTGCCGTCCATGATTCGATAAAATCTTCGGCTCTGAAACTAATGTCTGCTTCCTCGTCGGCAGAAAGCAATCTGTTCGACTGGTATATCCAAATCCGGGAATCGCCCGGCATCGTTTCTGGTCTGGTAAACATGCTTCAAAGTTAATAATAAACAGAAATTGTTTTAATGCATTTATAAACATCAAACCGGATTTATCAACGAAATATTAAAGAGCCAATTCCAGTTCGATCGGACAATGATCGCTGCCCATAACCTCAGGGAGGATTTTTGCATTTTTTACCATGTCCTTCATTTCTGATGAAACCATGTAAAAATCAATTCTCCACCCTACATTTCTGTCCCTTGCCCTTGTAATCTGATCCCAGTAAGTATACTGCTGCGGCTCTTTATTGTATTCTCTGAAAATATCGATGTAACCCATATCGATTATTTTATCGATCCATGCGCGTTCTTCGGGTAGAAATCCTGTCACTTTTGCATTGGGACCCGGGCGGGCGAGATCAATTTCCTTATGTGCTGTATTGTAATCGCCGCAGATGACAATATTTTTTTTCTTTTTTCGCATTTCCTGCGCCCGGCGAAATAGCTGATCATAAAAATCGAGTTTATACTTTACTCGCTCGGGACCACGGCCACCATTGGGGAAATATACATTGTATAATATGAACTTCTCATATTCCACTTCGAGTACGCGGCCTTCATTATCAAAATCAGGATTATCGAATCCTGATTTCACACTTATCGGTTCTTCGCGCGAATAGACAGCAACACCGGAGTATCCTTTCTTTTCTGCGGAAAAAAAATAAGATTTGTATCCATTGTATTTAAGAACCTCTTCTGTAAGCTGATCGGGTTGCGCTTTTGTTTCCTGCAGGCAAAGCACATCAGGATTTTCCTTTGTCAGCCACTCCGGAAATCCTTTTTTCCAGATTGCGCGTATTCCATTTACATTCCAGCAAAGTATCCTGAAATTATTTTTCATGCTTTTTTAATTTCCGGTGAAGATAAAATCAAAAAACTGATTATGAAAGAAATGAAATAGCGTTTTCATTCTTATTACCGGCAAAAACTACTCATCTGCATAAGCATTAAAAAACCCTCATATATGGAGTTGGAAAAAGGCATACCCTGATAGCATATTTGTACTTCATTAATCAATATATAGCCATGATCATTAACAAATTTGAAGTAAACAATATTGCGCCGACCTAACCGCCGTTGGGCGGAAATTAAATATCACTACAGACTTTTACATATCAAAAATTATTAAAAATTTCTAAAAACATAAATCAATGAAATCAAAATTTTTCCTAACACTATTTATTATGGGCTTAATGGCATTCAGTGCCTCAGCCAGATTTGTTATTACCATTTCAGGCGGTGGAACAAACGCCAAATTCAACTTTGTCAGACTAACAGAAACAGAATGTACCTGCAAAGGCACAGGTAGTCTTACATGCCCAATTGATTTTAGCGGTGTTAGCTCACCCAAACAACTAAGAGTTGGATTAAAAGAAATCACAGAAGTTGTATTTGAACAAGCCGCATCAGGCGAAAAATCAGGAGAATTTACTTATGGTGAAGATCTTCCGGTAAAATGGACGGCTCTTGATGATGATTTGATGCAAATTGAGATATTTGACGACGGTAAAACAACTCAAAAAGAATATGAACAACGCGAAAAGTAATAGTACATGCAGAAGACAAATTTTTGTCTTCTGCATATTTTTTATGACAACGATAATTGCCCATGCACAAACTGCTGAATGGAAAAAATCACTTTCACTGGGTAAAAGTTCTCTGGAAAATCGTTTCAGATTTTATATAAAGGATGCTACAGTCTTCTATTTTACTACGGAAGATTGGGATGAGTCTACGCGAATGCTTAAAGTATCCTCGTTAGAAACAACATCATCAAAGAGAGACTCCTTTATAGTATCCATTCCGGAAACAGTTATCTTTTATGACTTACCCGAGATTGCATTGAATGATGATTATTTGATAATGACTGATGAAGAAAAAATGGATATTTATCGATTCGGGAAAACAGGAAACACCTATAAATTTTTAAACAAGATTATTCTTCCTCCACATACAAACGGACAATTTGTTAGTTTTCTTAAAAAAAATCTATTCCTAGTACAATGCCTTTACAACTTTCATCCATTAGATTCCACTAACAATACGAATCTCGGAATATATGATGCAGCGACCGATAAAATTCTGAATTTCATTCACCCCGACTTACCATGTATTGGATTTACTCATCTAGACATGTCCTATGTTACAAACAGCGACAACCTGATCGCAGTAGCAAACCCTTGTGGTTATAAAATAGTTCTGTACGACTTTAATCTGAAAGCGAAAGACTCAATCGATTACACTCCAAAAACCGGCTGGACGGCACTTCCGGGAAATAAAATACCCGGTGAAACAGATCCATCTAAAATACATCCAAAACTTTTAATTGATAACCTGGTTGCTCTGAAGGATTCTGTTTCCATTATCGAAAAAATATTTTTTATCAATAACGACTATTTACTCATTAGTGCTACAGGAAAATGCTATGGAGATAATAACCGCAGGATCGATTACTGGAATATTAAAAACAGTAAATCCCCCGCCTATTCCTTCCCGAAAGCCAAAATTTATTACAATGAAAACGATACGATACAATTAAAGAAATGTCCGCTAATATTAAATGAATGTAAACGATCAATCATTCACAACAACCTGATCTATACATTGAACGATGACGATTTTTTTCCTGAAGACAACCAGCTATTCAAAATTTTTAACAATAAAAAGAATATTTATTATGAAGATAACACACCCAATTTTTCTGTCAGCATTTACAGAATTAATCTGCAATAAATTATCAACTGCAATTGCGTTAGTTTTTTTATCAGTAAACATACTGCCGGCTCATGGACAAAGTAAGGCATCGATAGAAAAAGGAAACGCATTTACAATTCCATTATATTCTGTAGATAACCAAACGTCCTACTTAAACGATTCATCCTCTAGTTTTGTCGTTTTAAAAAATAACAGAAATTGTCTTGATTGTTTTAAAAGCATCAACCGCTTCGTAACGGAATTGAAAAAAAATGGTGGTATCAGGTTTGTCGCTGTTACTCTTGTCGACTCAACAACTCTTGACAGAAAAAGAAGTTTTGCGAATTCACAAAAATTATTTTCTGCCTTTGACGGATTTCTTTATCAGTATTACAAATCAGCCACGAAGAATCTTTTCGAAGAACTAGGGACAGAGTACACGCCTGAAATTATTCTCATCAGCAAAGGGAATTTTTTGAGAATTCCTTACAAGGAAATATTCCAATATCCATCCCTCGACCTATCCATTCAGACGCAGATTCAAATTCAGAAGTTCTTTCATATAGATTAATAAATGGAAAATGTTAAAATCTTTTCTATTTATTTTCCTGATGGTCTTTTCTGTTTCGGGCAAGGCCAAAACCACTTCCATTGATTCGGCAAAATATGTGAACGATACGATTTACCCCAATCCATTTACATGCGAAGGATTTATTTCCACCTCTTGTTTCGCGAATTTAAACTGGAAGGACAAAACAAATTTTTCGGTTAACATCTATGGATCGCTTTATTTAGCATATCGTAAAACGAGAGGTCGCTTGAAAACAATTCATGAATTCCGTAGTCAGCTGGGGTACATAAAATACATCGACTCCGTCTGGGTTAAACCAACGGATGTCTTTTACATCTCTTCCATCTGGACAGTAAATTCATCGCATTCAATAAACACATCCTTTTCCGCCTACCTCAAATCGCAATTGACTGATTCCTGGAAAAATGTTTATTTGCCCGATCAAAAGCGAAAGTGGCTATCCGGTCCGTTTTTACCTGCAAGTTTGATACTGGGTTATGGAATAAATAAAACCTTCGAAGGCAACTCCTACATTAATTGCTCGTTCGCCTCGTTAAAAATAAATTCACGGCCACATCTTCCAAACTCAAACAGGGAAATAAAAAATGCAATACTGACGGAGAAAATAATTTACAATTCTGAATATGGCTTTCAGCTGCAATGGCTTTTTAATAAAAAAATATTTACACTTTTTACATGGGAAAACAGGACTAATTTTTTCGCAACAGGCTTTGACAAGAACACAATCACTTTCGATTTCCAAAATGCGATATCAATTAAACCTGTTCGCTTCATGAAAATACGGCTGGAACAATTGGTCATTTATGACAGACTACAATCAGAAAAAATACAAACAAGAATTGAACTGATGATCGGACTTTCGTTTGATAAGTGATCTGGAAAATAATATCTACTCCACCCTAATAAAAAAATTCCGGATTATTTCAGCTCAAGCTTCCGAAGCTTAGGCATCCAGACCATAGTAGCGCCAACAGAGGCTAATGCAATTCCGCCGCCGATAATAACGGAAGGAATAAGTCCCAGCAACTTCGCTGCAAATCCTGACTCGAAAGCGCCTATTTCATTCGATGAGCTTATAAACATAGTGCTGACTGAAGATACTCTTCCTCTCATTTCATCGGGCGTATATAATTGCAGGATGGTTGAACGAATAACAACACTAACATTATCGAACCCTCCGCTGATTGCGAGGATTATGAGCGACAGATAGAAATTTTTGCTGAGGGCAAAGAATATCATACACAATGAAAATGCAGCTACGCTGAAGAGCAGTTTTCTTCCCGCATTATTTACAGGTGGATTTTTCGTCATGTAGAGAGCCATCAATACGGAGCCGACAAACGGTGCGGCGCGTAAAATTCCGAAGCCCTGCTCGCCGACCATCAGTACTTCGCTTGCGAAAACAGGAAGTAATGCGATTGCCCCACCGAATAAGACGGCGATGAGATCGAGTAACATCGCACCAAAAATCATCTGATTGCTGAATACGAATCGAAGTCCCTGCCTGATGCTTGCAAACATTCCTTCTACATGCAAAATCTTTTTTATGGGCTGAGGAGAAATCCGAATCATCTGTATGAGGCCAATAAGTATGAGGCCAACAACTACAGCGTAAGTAGCCTTCTTTCCAAAGAAGCCAAGCATTAATCCGCCACCTGTTGAACCGAGTACGACAGCAATATGCCAGAAGGTAGAATTCCATGCGGAAGAATTAGCATAGGCCTCGCGGGGAACAACCTGCGTCATCAATGGCATCTGGGCCGGACTATAAAAACCGCGGAGAAGTCCGACACAAAACATAATCACATAAAAAGGGAATGCTGATGATATTAGTCCGGCATTCTTCTCGTAGTAAATGCTGATGAACATTAAGGCGATGGAAGTTAAAAACTGTCCGGCCATTACGATGATGATAATTTTTCTTCTGTCGTTTCTATCGGCGATAAATCCGCCATACAAGGCCAATCCGACGGCAGGAATTGCTTCTGCGAGACCGAGTAAGCCCAGAGAAAGATAATCGTGAGTCAGCTGGAAGACCTGCCAGCTTAGTACAACGAATTGAATTTGCAAAGCAAGAGTAAGCAGGAACTTCGAGAAAATAAACCGCCTGAAATCGATATGACGAAATGCAAGGAACGATTCTTTACTCTGAAAATAGCGGTTGATCATCTTTGCAAAGAAAATGAGACAGGAGCTACAAAAAATTTAATCATTGAAATTTTATAAACATTTATCCGACCATTTCGGAAAGTTCGAGCCATCGGATAGATTTTTCGTCAATATCACCGATAATCGTCTGCATCTTTAAAGCCCATTCGTTAATTTTATTGTGATCGCCATTCCCGGAGCTTAACTTTTCGGTGAGTTCAGCTTTTTCTTTTTCAAGTCGGGCAATCTCTTTCTCCAGTTGTTCAAATTCAAACTTCTGCTTGTAGGTGAATTTTTTCTTTGGCTGTTCTTTTTTTGCCGGCTCGTTTGCCGCCTGATTCTGCGCTGACTTTAATTTCAGTTTTTCCTTTTCCTTCGCTTCAATATCCAATCTGTATTCCGTATACCTTCCATTAAAATCGCGGATAGCTCCATCGCCTTCGAAGATAAAGAGGTGGTCAATAAGTTTATCCATAAAATACCTGTCGTGAGAAACTACGAGCAGGCAACCTTTGTAGCTGAGTAAAAAATCTTCGAGGATATTCAGTGTAAGAAGATCCAGGTCGTTAGTAGGCTCATCAAGAATAAGGAAGTTTGGATTTTTGATAAGAACGGTAAGCAAGTGAAGTCTTCTCTTTTCTCCGCCGCTGAGTTTCGAATAATAGGTGAACTGCATTTCTGGAGAGAACTGAAATAACTGGAGGAACTGAGAAGAAGTAACTTTTGTTCCGTTGCTCAACTGAATGACGTCGGCGAAATCTTTCACTACTTCAATTACTCGTTTATCTTCTTCGAGTATTAATCCTTCTTGCGAATAGTATCCGAAAACAATTGTTTCGCCCGTGTTGATCTTACCTGTATCGGGTTGATCGAGTCCAGCAATCATGTTTAGGAAAGTTGTTTTACCTGCTCCATTTTTCCCAACAATACCAATTCTTTCTCCTGTACGAAATGTATAATCGAAGCCTTTAAGAATTACTTTATCATCAAAGCTCTTATAAATCTTTTTCATCTCGATGACCTTGCCTCCTATTCGGTTCATCTTGATATCGAGTGTTATCTCATCCTGTTTTTTTCTTCCTGCTGCTTTATCGCTGAGATCGTAGAATGCATCGATACGCGCCTTCGACTTCGTTCCTCTGGCTCTTGGCATGCGCCTCATCCATTCAAGTTCGGTGCGCATGAGGTTTCTTGCTTTGTCTTTTTCACTCTTCTCGTTAAATTCTCTTTCCGATTTCTTTTGCAAAAAATAAGAGTAATTCCCTTCGTACACATATAACTGGCCGTCATCGAGCTCGACAATTTTGTCGGTGATGTTCTCGAGAAAGTATCGATCGTGTGTGACAAGTAAAACTGCAAGTTGTGAGCGTGTGAGAAAATCTTCGAGCCATTCAACCATTTCCACATCGAGGTGATTGGTTGGCTCATCTAATAATATTAAATCGGCAGGATCGATCAGTGCTTTTGCCAAAGCAATCCTTTTCTTCTGTCCGCCCGAGAGCTGCCTCACGGGCTGATCGAGCTGATGAATATTTAGTTTAGAAAGAACCTGACGAACACGGTGTTCATAGTCCCATGCTCCAGCATTATCGATCTGTGTGGAAAGTTTTTGCAATTCGGCATGAAGTTCAGGAGTCGGATGTTCGTTGACTCTTTCAAGAACATCTTCATACTGCCTCATTAACTGAACAGAAGGATTCGAATCATCGAAAATAGTTTCTAAAATAGTTTTCGACGGATCCATATATGGTTCCTGTTCGAGGTATTCGAGTCTGATATCTTTGCGATAAGTAACGAGTCCGGAGTCGGCCGTATCCTTTCCCATTAAAATGCGCATCAGAGAAGTTTTCCCTGAGCCATTTCTCGCTATAAGCGCAATCTTTTCACCTCTTGCAATTCCAAAGCTGATTTTCTCGAACAACATTTTCTCGCCGTACGACTTTGAAAGATTTTCTACTGATAAAATATTCATTTTAGCATTTCCGCAGCCGGAAACAGATTAGTCCTTGCCCCCTTTATCGCCGACAAACTGATCTGTCGAAAATTTAAATAATACGTTGAATGTCGTAAGTGAACCATAACAACGGGTAATATATTGTTGCATGTTAACCTTATCCTCTTCGGTAAGTTTATCATGGCTATTAATTCTTTGCTCCAGAACCCTTAAGCGGTCGCGGAGCATGACGATTTTATTGAAGAAGACATCGATAGGGATTTCCTTCGATTTCAATGATGTGTCTCCCGGTTTCAGGATAACAGTGCCGCCCGTCCATTTATTACCAATCTCCACTCTTTCCTGAAGATCGGAGTATTTTCGGATGACGTTCACAAGTAATACCTCGATATCGGCCAGACTAACCAGGTCGTTATCGGCATCATTGGCATCTATTATTTCAAATTGATCGAAGGTACGTGCAATTTCACGCATTCCATGCTGCATGAAAGTGATGACGTATTCTTCCGGTTTAATCTGAACAACAACACCTTCGCCAAATTGAGGGTGTCTGATTCGGGAACCGATTCCCAGGGAAATATTCAGCATATTTAATAGTTTATGCGCTAAAGGTAAAAGCATTTAACCGAATACCCAATTTGTAATCATAATTGAACTCATTTGACTATGAAATCAAACCTATTCCGACATGTTAGTGAAACTTAATTATTGAAGATTGATTGTCATTTTACTGTCACTATTGATCAATTATGACAATAGAGCAAATTCATCTCCGTTTCTTTGTATATAGTTTTTGTGTTCATGTTTTTCGTGTGGTAGAACCATCGGAGTGAAATCCGGTGGTTCTTTTTTGCAAATACATGTTTTCTCAACACAGTCCCAAACAACACCGTTATTTTTTCCAATTTGTTTTTCGTTCTTTGTCGGATGAGAAATCGTTTTATTCTGGCAATTCTGATTGCAATGCCAGCAGTTTTATCGGCACAAAGCTATCCCAGGAATTATTTTATCGCTCCTTTAGATACGCCATTAATTATATCAGGGACATTCGGTGAAATCCGTGATAACCATCTTCATTCGGGATTAGATCTGAGTACTAATCAAGAGGAAGGGCTTCCGGTGATGGCAGCCGCTGATGGCTATATTTCCAGAGTAAAAATTACGCCTGATGGTTATGGTAAAGCGCTGTATATAACACATCCAAACGGTTATGTAACGGTTTACGGACACCTTCAGAAATTTACTGCAGCTCTGAATTCCTATGTGAGAAAGATGCAGTATGAAAAGCATGTTTTCGAATTAGACGAAAAACTTACTCCGAACGAATTTAAAGTAAGTCAGCGCGATGTCATTGCATACAGTGGCAATAGCGGATCTACTTTTGAGCCTCACCTGCATTTCGAAATCCGTGATGAAATAAGCGAAGAACCTATAAATCCACTGCTCTTCGGTTTGTCTTTTAGGGATACTGTTGCTCCGTTAATTAAGTATATCAGAATTTATCCGGTAAGAGAAAATGGCATCGTGAATAAATCAGATAGTGCCGAAACCTATGAAACGCGGATTGATAATGGTGTTTACTCACTTATAACAACAGAGTTTCCTATCGTTTATGGGAATATTGCATTTGGCATTGGCACCGACGATTTTCAGTACAAATTAGTCAGAGGTGATGAAAATGATTCAGACGATGATGCTCCAGTAAAGATGAATGAAGATACAACGCAAGACAGTCCTGAAGAGATCCTTCCTCCTTCACACCTTGGCATTTATTCAGTTGAATTATACATTGATGATACCCCAACATTCACATGGAGATACGACAGGCTTAATTTTTCGAACACCCGCGATGTCAACGGACATATTGATTACAGGATAAAACAAAGAAGTGATAAAGTTATTGAAAGGTGTCATAAATTATCAGGCGACAATCTGGGAATTTATGGGAATAATACTCAGACAGGATTTTCAAGCTTCACGAATGATGCATCGCATGATATTAAAATAGTTGTTCGCGACTTTAAAGGAAACATGTCACAGATTTCTTTCAGTGTGATATCGTATTCGACCTTAGTCCATAATCCATATCTGGCCCGGCCGGAGAATTCATTGTATGTGGCAACGGGAAAAGGAATTGCCATTCATAAGTCTAAGCTAGACGTTGTGATTCCTGAAGGTGCTGCATATGAAGATTTTTTCTATTCTGATTCTGAAGAAAGTGATGAGAATTACCTGTCAGGCATTTTCACGATTGGTGATCCGATGGAAGCATTACGGTTACCGATGACGATTGGAATAAAGGCCGATAAAGATGTCGTTGACAGCTTAAAATCAAAAACTATTTTAGTCAGGATCGATCAATACCAGAACATAAAATCTTTTCCAAGCGAATGGAATGGAAAATTTCTGACGACGAAAACCTTAGAAATGGGAAGCTATGTTATCGCTCTGGACACTGTAGGTCCTCGCATTGAAAAGTTTTACGTTCCGGCAGATTTAAATACGATGTATGGCGGCACAGTACAATATAAAATACAGGATGAGCTGTCAGGAATAAAGAGTTATGGTGGAAAGATCGACGACAAATGGTACTTATTTGAATATGACCTAAAAAGCAAGATGATTATTGCCAATGTTGACCCGATAATGGATAACAAAGATCATAAGGTTGAGTTAACAGTGACCGATAAAAGCGGTAATACGACCGTGTGGAAGTCGTCATTCTACTTTTAACTGCTTTATGCTGGATATATTAGCTTCAAAAGCATTTATTTTTTTGCAGAAAATCAACATCTTTCTATCTTTGCCGGCCTTCCAAATAGGTGAGGTGCCTGAGAGGCCGAAAGGAACAGTTTGCTAAACTGTCGTACGGGAAACCGTACCGAGGGTTCGAATCCCTCCCTCACCGCACATATTCAATAGAAGATTGAATATTAAAAATTGAAGAATAGTAAAGTGAATATATATTAATTAAGGAATTGAATTTGAAATTAGCTTAAGAAAGTAGCATCAGTATTAGTTACCTTTGGCAAATCTTCAATCTTCAATAATAAATATTAAATAACAAGACGGGGTGTAGCGTAGTCCGGTCATCGCGCATGGTTTGGGACCATGAGGTCGCAGGTTCGAATCCTGCCACCCCGACATTTTTGATTGAAGATTTTTATATTGAATAATGAAGAATGAACTCTTCATTATTCAATTTTCAATATTAAATATTACGGTCCCGTAGCTCAATTGGATAGAGCAACTGCCTTCTAAGCAGTAGGTTATGAGTTCGATCCTCGTCGGGATCACTTTTATTGAAAATTTTTTAATTGAAGATTGAAGATTTGAGACAAGAATAATATCAATTTTGATAGAGCATCCCGCGCGGCAAAGCGCGGGAAGGTTATGAGTTCGATCCTCGTCGGGATCACTTTTATAATCAATGAGTTATGAAGGTTTTTCTATCGTTCCCAAAACTATCGGTATACACATTGGTATACACATTCCTTTGATTTTCTTGTTTTTAGCCCTTTTATCGTTTCTGTTTTAGGCGGCATCTTCAGTACACGAAGCTAAGTCACCGCTTCCCAAGTGTGTATAGTAGTGTATAGTATTTTTCCTTTTACCCGACACGCCTCAAACCATTACCCCTATTAGCTTACAGCCATTCTGTGTATAGTATGTATAGTATATTTACTAAAGAGTTTCCAAAATATATATAGTACGGTATACGGAACGGCTGCGTAGGCTTCTGCAAAGTGTTATGTAAAAAAACCTACATACCCTACACACTTGGCCGGAAACTCAATACAGGCGTGGCATACAAGCGTGTCGAGTATATCGATTTCCTACCCTACACACCCTACACACTTGAATTGGATTATTTCTCGTCCAGCAGTTTCCTTTTTTGAATGTCAAATTCATCCCGAGTAATCAGACTATCATCTAATAATTTTTTAAGTTTCAAAAGCTCATCCGCCGTACTGGTTATTGAGCCACCCTTATTTTCATCTGTCTTCTTTACAACTGATTTTCCATTAACAGCGATGATTTCACCCGTTTCAATGGCAGGAGAAATTTCCGCAACCATATTATATCCGGGAGCATCGATGACAGTAAAAATCTTTCTGCCTGTTTTTGCTGTAGAATACTCTTTAAAGAACTTCACTTTAACCTGAGTATTAGAGTATATATTAGGATAGTATTGCAATGGAGATCCAATAAAAGCATTTGCAGGCCGGTATATAAAAACAAAATCTCCGGTACGAGTGTCTGATCCCCTTCCTAATGTGAGAACGTCACCTTCGTTTACAACGACCGAGTCATGAAATACCATTGGCCCAGGGGTTTTTGTACCGGGGATTTGACTAAAAAGATTTATAGTGATGAAAAAAGAAGCTACTAAAAGTTTAATT
>JANPNV010000114.1:0-3865 GCA_031427625.1 Bacteroidota bacterium | reverse complement strand
GTCTGGAAGAAGTAGATAGCGCTCATCCTTTTTATAATTTGTCCGGCAGCGATAATATAATCTCCTTTACGACTGACCGGTATTCGGACCGGCCGCTTGTGGTAAAAGGTCCGGGAGCAGGAGCAGAGGTAACAGCTGCAGGTGTCTTTGCAGAAATTATAAGTATTGGAAAGTATTTTGAATAAGTTTTTTGAAATTTATTCTATAATTTCATTAGCTGTGACGGTCTTGTTAACCAATCTATATTCTACCCCGCTGTGCAGTATTTCCCTATCATCAACAAATAAAAACACAACAAGCTTCGAAGGATTTTGAAATCCTTCGAAGCGGATATACCGAATGATTTGAGAAAAAAGAGGGAAGGAGTGATAGCCCCAATGGTAGCCTAAAGTATAAGGAAAGAGAATGAGGACAGACTGTTTTTATGGTTTTCTGAAAAACGGAAAAAATATTATCGACCTTAACTAACAGGTGTCCGATATTTTTCTACGTTTGAGAGAATTGAGAGAAAGATGTGGGGAAAGAAATTCTAATATATGCGGTTTTTTATTTAAAGGTGTTTGTATATGTTTGTTGCGAATAGCTATCTTTAAAAATGAAACAAATTATTCCAGGATCAAATGATTTAAAAAGCGGCGACAGGTTTTGTCAATCGATGATTGCAAGAAATAGGTTAACAATTTTGAATCATATGTTTCTTAAAATAAAAGTTAAATTATTTTCTTTTCTCTTAGTATTTATTTTATTCCTTTTGAATTTTTCCAATTCAAAGTGTCATTCTATTGTTTGGAAAAAAGCATTTGGTGGAAATCAGAAAGACTATAGAATAGCTATTGGAGCAGAAGAAAGTTTAAATATATTTTGTCCATTCAATAATTTCAAACAATAGCAATTACATGTGTTTAAAAATAATATATAAAAAATTATAGCAAATTATTATGTTAATAAAAATAAAGGCCATATTGAGTAAGAATATTTATGTAAAGCTAATTCCTATAATTATATTGGTAACAAATTCAATTTGTCAAAGTCAAGGACAACCCATACAATTAAATTGGCTAACGCCAACATTAGGCATTGAGGCTTCTGATTTTCTGATTAGCCCCTCCAACAAAATTTATACTGTTGGATCTGATAAAAGTGTTGCAGTTGAAGGCGATATAATGATGATGAAATATGACAGTAGTGGAAATATTCTTTGGCGCCAAAGATATGAAGGCTCAAATATGCAAAGTGATGTTGCTAATGGATTGTGTTTGGACGATTCTGAAAATGTCTATATATGTGGACGTGAAAATGATAATTTTAGTACTTCAAATTCAATAATCATAAAATATGATTCAGCTGGAAATTTGAAATGGTTAGCAAACACACCAAATAGTAGAGAAGCGCAGGGTATTATTAGTGATGGTATTAACAACATTTATGCTTTAGAGTTATTGTATGATTCAACAATATCGCAATATAAAGCTGGTTTGTCAAAATATGATTATTCGGGTAATTTAATATGGTTTATTCAAGATACAGTCAATGCAGAAATTGTCGGGTATTCAATAAAAACTGATAGAAATAATAATATTTATATAGTTGGTTATACTACAGAGCTACCACCTTACCAAAAGTCCTTCCTCTCTAAATATGACACTTCAGGAATGCTAATATGGAAGAAAATATTTAATGATTCTATTTACATATTTTCTGATACATATCTTATTTCTATCGATGATTCTTGTAATATATACATTTCTGGATACACAACTAAAGCTGTCTCAGCAACAGGATTTGATTGTATTGCCATAAAGTATGACTCAACAGGTAGTCAAGATTGGTTCCGTACTTGGACTGTTAGCGGAAGTAATACTGAGGGGCCCTTGGCAATTTGTTCTAGGAATAATCGAACCAGTATCACAGGTCGATTACAATTAAATTCTTCAAGCGGCTTATCTGATATATTTACAATTAGTTATAGTTCAACTGGAAGCTTGATATTTTCAGATACACTTAATGATCCTTATAATAATTCTGATTATGGATCTGATATATTAATCGATTCTTTAAATAATACAATAATCACCGGCACTTTTGGAAATGCTCAATCTTCACGGAATATTAATTTAATAGTAGCAAGTTATGATGAATTTGGTAATAGATTTATTTTAGATACTATGCAAACCTCTAGAGGATTGTTAATTAAGGAAGATGCGTTCAACAATTTATATTTATGCGGTGGATTTGGTGATACAATAAATAATTTTGATTATGGTTCTTTATTAAAATATAAAAGATTAATTAATAAGATTGATAATCCAAATTTAATTGTATTTAATGAGCCTGTTTTATATCCTAATCCAACAAATTCATTTCTTATCATTGACAATATTGTGGGTAATTACAACTTAACAATTTTAGATATGAATGGATCCGTTATGGGAAAATATTTTTGCAAGGGTTTAAATAGGGAAATTATTTCGTTAAGTTATCTTTTGCCAGGGAAATATATTATAGAAATGTATAAGCACGAATTAAAATATTCAAAATGTATAATAAAACTTTAACTTATAGAATTAAAAAAATTCAATTAACTTTAATTTTTGTTCTTATATTAATCAGTAGTTTGAATGTTAAAGCACAACATAATTTAGATCATCCTCGCGGAATGTATGTAAATAGATTCTTTTGTTTCAATAGAAATACAACAAATCGAAATATTAATACAAGTATTTTAGGGAATATACAAAAGGAGAATGAGTTACTTCAGTACGCATCTGATAATCATATTACTTATTTGATTTTATTTGACGTGCCTAAAATATTCTCCACATTTGGAACTTCGCAATGGAGTACCTATTCAGATATGCTGAGTAATTTTATTTGTAAGGCAAAGACTACTTATTGTATTCAAAAAATTGGTGTTGCACTCGGTAAGCCAAGTGATATGGATGTAACAAGTGATTTTAATAATATAAGTACGCCTCCATTTAATTTTAACCCTCCAGAACAACAGTCTCCACAATATTCTCAATTGAGTTATGTAAGTCAAACATATCAAACAACACATGAGCTTTTTAAAAGTTCTGAGTTTACAAAAATGATTTTACGAATGGCATATTTTTCTGATCCCAATTATGAAATTTCACAGAGTGTTTGTATAAATAATAATATCGATGTATTAACATTAGAATATGAATTTTGGAATGGTGGCAAATATTATAGTGGGTCAGGACCTTCCACGGATCCCGGGAATAATCTACAAGATAAAGTACTTCATATGGATTTAGTTAAAAATATTTATAATTCTGGGCATTTAGATGAACTTTATACAGAATTATATTTAGGTAATTTAGATGATGCACCTGGAAACACACCGTATGATAATCATTGCTCTATTGCGCAATGGGTAGATGGAATGTATAATTCCACTTCAAGAAGAATTGATAGATTTCTAACTACATATTATAATTTTTATATTAATAATATATATGATTTAGGCGGTGTTGATGCAAACTACGAATGTAGATTTATGGATTTTAGTGAAAGTAATAACTACTCTTCCTCACCCGCAGTTTGTTCCAGTCCTATTGTTACTAATAATCATACGGATGTCCATCCGTTATTTAGTGCAGAAGATCCATTTAAGGGTGGCGATCGGAACTCCGCTTATTTAGGCCAATATTTAGGAGCGAGATATGATGATGCAAATGTTGGTTATAATGGCATGTATTCCGAGCAAAATATATTTGCAGTGGAAAAAGCATTCTATGATTTTTTTCAGAATGGCCTGATTATCATCAAATTTCAGAAGTATATTTTTTACAATTAGGGATTTCGGCAGTGTCACGTTTATTTCATACATGGTGTGGGTCAG
>JANPNV010000113.1:0-18130 GCA_031427625.1 Bacteroidota bacterium | reverse complement strand
TCTTCAGAAGATCAAACACAGCTACACATTTATACGTGGCTCCACGGGCTTCTACAAAATAATTTCTTTGATCCGCTAAATCAATTTTGGAACAGGCCTCTACAATAAGCAATGCAATGTTCAAGGATGATAAGCGCAATTGATCTCGTATTATTAAATCGATATCATTACGGCTGAGTAAATCTTTCTCTATCCTGACATAAAACTCTTTTGCTTTCTGATAAACTTCCAACTTTTCGAAATCGAGCATATTTTTTTTCTAAAAGTCATTTTAACAATCAAATTAAATAACCGCATATATTAAGTTTTATTTACAAGAAATATTAATATAATGTAAGGATGATAATAATCATCTCTCGGATCGCTTCATCAATGAAATCTATCATTTAACAGATTCACTCTAAAGGAGCTATAAAAGTAGCAATGAGTCCTATTTGTACCTTAAAGACAATTCTTGCAAATCCAGAGGTGATTTCCTAAATTGCTTACTATCAACAATTAGAATGTTTCAAACCCACTTAATGAACAGAAAAACCGCTTTGGCGATCAGGAATCTCCTAGTCACTGTAACTATACTCTTATTCATCCATCCTCAAATTTTCGCACAGGATAATTCGCCTGATTACCGAAATAATCCTGTCTGGATTAAAATGATGGAAGATCCGAACACAAACTTTTATGAAGCAGTAAAGGCCTATGAAACTTTTTGGAAATATCATGAGAAGCCCAATGATGAAGCCGAAGAAATGGAGAATGCCGCATTACAATCTTCAGAAAAGATGAATGATAAACAGAAAAAAGCTTTGGAGAAAAAGAATCGGGAAAAAGAACGTGAACTGAATAAAGAAAACAAATATAAATTAAGCGAAAGCGATCTTCTTAAACTGGAAGAGAAAAGAGAAATGACCTATCAATGTAAAAGATTTGAAGACTGGATGAGAGAAGTAAAACCGTTTGTACAAAATGACGGAAGAATTCTTTCAGCAGAAGAAAGGATGGAAATATATAATAAGCAGAAAGAAGAACTTAATAATCAGAAATAATATTTTTCAATCAGAATATACAAAATATAATGAGAGTAGTTTTTACAATTATCACACTATCACTTTTTATTTTCACAAATACATTCGCGCAATCGAACTGGTCACCTGTATCCCCCAATTTTTTTCCTACTAATGCAAGCGGACAAATTCATGGATTAAGCCGCGTCGCACAGGTGAAATTTCATCCGACAAATTCTTTAAAAGCATACGCTGTAAGTTCGCGCGGCGGACTTTTCATCACTTCAAATTCAGGCACAACATGGACTCTTGCAGCGGGCTGTGACCTTATGCCTCAAATGCGACTTGCATCTGTTTGTGTAGATTTCACCAATGATCAAACTATTTACCTCGGTACCGGCGATCAAAATTATTACTACACAGGAAGCGGAGTCTATAAATCGACTAATGGAGGAAACACCTTTTCACCAACATCATTAACAGGAAAACTCGTCGTCGAAATACTTATGAATCCCACGAATAACAACATGTTGATCGCTGCTACCAATGTCGGAATCTATAAGTCTACTGATGCAGGATATACCTGGACTATTAAATCATCAGGAACACTTGCGTTCCGTGACATGGTTTTTAAAGCCAATACAATTTCAAATACAAAAACATTATTTGCCTCTACCTATTCTGAATTATATCGCTCAACTGATATGGGCGAAACATGGTCGCAAATAACAACCGGAATTTATTTCCCCGTTGGCTCTACTACAGGAGGTGGTTGCCGCGTTGCCGTAACACCTGCAGACAGTAGCCTCGTTTATTTTTCAATGGTTGCCAATAACGGAACTATTTTTAAATCGACTGATGGTGGAACAACTTTCGTCAACGTGAAAGACAATTCTAGTCCAAATCTTACAGCCTACGACAACACACCTACGTCAACCGGACAAGGAGATTATAATTGCATGTTTAATGCCGACCCTGTGAATGGCAACATACTTTATTTCGGTGCGCATAATTTCTGGAAGTCGATCGACGGCGGCATCAACTGGACAAAAATGACCAACTGGTATGCGGAGTTACATACAGACATGCATTGGGTTATGGTTAATCCATATAATACATCACAGATCTGGACTGCGAATGATGGCGGTGTATGGGTAAGCACAAATGGAGGAACAAACTGGACACCTAAGAGTGATGGAATTTATGGCTATGAAATTTATCATGGAGTGTGTAGTCCGACGCGGAGAGATATGTTCAGTATCGGAACACAGGATAACGGAGAACTTTACCACAGCGCCGGAACTTGGTATACAAATCGTGGAGGGGATTGGGGAGCAAAGAGCGCATTCGATTACAGAAGCAACAGCACGACTATTTATTATTTCGATCGTGATAAAAGGCGTGCTGTTACCGGAAGTGAAACGACTTATGGCCTTCCCGTAACAACCTTACAGGATCTCGCATTTTTTCGTGGCAATCCAAATCTTGCATTCGCAGGAAACCAAGAAATATACAGGACAACTAATTTATTATCTGCTCCGCCTACATGGACACAAATATCAACCATCAATAAAACTATTAAAGCCATTCATGTAAATCTTGCTGACAGTAATCGTGTATATGTCATAACAAATGATGCGAATATTTATGTTTGCAACAATGCATTAGCTGCTTCGCCAGTATTTACAAATTATACCTTGCCGAATTCTACAAGCAATTCTGCCTCTATTACAAATATAAAGTCATTGCCCAATGTCCTGTATGCAGTTTTAAATACAAAGGTTTACCGGTCGGCTGATAATGGCGCAACATGGTCTGATGTATCGTACAATCTTCCATCCGTAAACTGGGTCAGGATTTTGCCTGATGAGTACTTCTCATCAAACGAAATAGTATTTGTTGCCGGAAACACAAGTGTCTACTATAGGAAAGCCGGACAAACAAGCTGGACATTATATTCGACATCACTTCCAACACGAACAGTCATCAATGACTTTAGTATATACGATGATGGAACCAATCAATCCGTTATTCGTGTTTCGGAATATGGCCGCGGAATGTGGGAAGTTCCACTGACAGGAATACGATCAGTAACTGCACTATTCGCCGCAAATGAAAACTATCCATGTCCGGGTAATAGCGTACAATTTAGTGATCAGTCAACGGGCAATGTAAGCTCATGGTCCTGGTCATTTCCCGGTGGCATTCCTGCTACTTCTACCTTACAAAATCCATTGGTAACATATAATTCAACCGGATCATATGATGTAACTCTGACTGTTTCTGATGGAGTCAGTACAAATTCACTGACTAAGACAGGATTTATAAATTCATTTGGCAGTGGGCTTCCACTTTCTGAAGGTTTTGAAAACACAACCTTCCCTCCTGCCGGATGGAATTTAATTGATGATGGCCTCGATTCAAAAGTATGGCAACGTACTTCTTCCGCCGGAGGATTCGGAACAAGTACGAACTCGATCTGGTTTGATAATTTCGGCACCAATGTTTCAGGAAAAAAAGATGAAATACGGACTCCGCGATTCGATCTCGTTAGCTTAAGCACCGCACAACTTACATTCGATGTCGCCTATCAACCATACAATACAACCAATTACTCAGACACATTGCAGGTTTTAGTTTCGACAAATTGCGGTTCCTCATTCACATCTGTCTATCTGAAAGGCGGAGGAACATTATCGACAGTAGCAGGAACAACCACTGCCGCTTTTGTTCCTACTTCTTCGCAATGGAGAACAGAGACTATAAATCTAAGCAGTTACATTGCAAGTGGATCTGTTTTAGTATCCTTTAAAAACCTTGGCTACTTCGGAAATAATATTTACGTAGATAATATTTCAATGACAGGTACATTCCCTGTGAATGCCGGTTCCAATAAAATTAGTTGTTATGGTGATAGCGTAACAATCGGAGTTGCAGCTGTAGCCGGATTTGATTATTCGTGGAGTCCGGCTACAGGATTAAGTTCGGCAGTCATCAGTAATCCAAAAGCGTCGCCACAGAGTACAACTAATTATGTATTGACAGCAACGAAGTCTGGATCAACCTTGATGCAGAGAGATACAATGATAGTTACTGTTGACAGCATTCCTATTTCATCATCCCTTTCGCATGTGAGTTGTTATGGTGGCAGTAATGGATCAATTACCTTATCATTTGTTTCAGGAGTTGCACCCTATACTTATCTATGGAATAATGGAAGTACAGCTCAGAGCAGAAGCGGATTAATTGCCGGCGTTTATTCGGTTACAATTACTGACGGATCAGGTTGTTCACGTGTTTATACTTATACCCTAACACAACCATCATCCCCTTTAACGGCGACAACTTCAACAATACAATCTACCTGTAATCTGAATAATGGTTCTGCCACAGCAATTCCTGCCGGTGGAACGATGCCTTATTTTTATAGCTGGAATAATTCAGCTACAACTTTTACAATAAGTAATTTATCACCCGGAAATTATTCGGTACTAATTACAGATTCGCGAAGTTGTACGACGAATGCAACAGCAGTTGTAACTTCAAAACCACTTCCGGTAATAACTTCATTTACTTCATCACCCGGTTTGATTTGTCCGGGTACCGATTTCACACTTACCGTTCGTGCTTCCGGAGGAGCTATTTCAAATTCATTTTCTTCCGGTGTGATTGGGTTAGCAATTCCCGACAATACACCTGCAGGCGTTAGCAATACTATTAATATTAGCAGTGGAATTGTTCTGGCAAATGCTGCCGGACTTTCAATTACATTAACATTCGGAACAGGAACAGTGGCACCAAACAGAAAACATACATGGGTTGGAGATCTGAAAGTAACATTATCATCACCCGGTGGAAATACGATTGTATTTGATCGCCCGGGAGTTCCTGTAACAAGTACAGGAACAAATGGAGACATGACAGGCGCCTATACATTTACAACAACAGCAACAGACATATTACCTCAAACCAATTCTGCTTCTACGATAATCGGAGGCAATGTTGTAAACGGAAGTTACAAACCCTCAGATTCCTCCAACCCTGATGCAGCACATTTATGGAGCGGATTAACATTTCCGTTTATCATAAATGGTAACTGGACTTTGAATATTTCTGACAATGCAGGAAGTGATTTGGGAGATCTTGTAAGTTGGTCCTTAGCTTTTGTTACACCCTATACACATGTTATCACAGGGCCAGGCACCCTTGGCGCATATACCTGTAACTCTGATTGTTCAGATGCCAGCGTAACGGTAAGCAACTCGCCAGCCGGAACGCAGACTTATACAGTTGTAACAACTACGCCGGATGGCTGTACAGTAAGTGCCACTACATCCGTTTCTGTTTCATGTGATGTATATGTAAATGTTAAAGCCTTTTTTCAAGGATATTATCTGGGAGCCAATAAAATGGTGGCTGCTTCAAACCCATCATCAAATCCAACACTGTGCGATACGTTTACAGTAGAATTACATAATAGCACTTCTCCATACGAACTTTTATTTTCGGCCAAAGACACAATCGATGTAAATGGAAACAGCCATGTCAGAATTCCGAATGTTACGCTGAACAAAAGTTACTATGTCGTTTTAAAACACAGGAACACATTAGAAACATGGAGTAAGAATCCTGTTTTGTTTACATCCTCAACAGTCAGTTATGATTTTTCACCTGCAGCCAATAAAGCTTTTGGTGATAATCAGGCGAACCTGAATGATGGAAACTTCGCTTTATGGAGCGGTGACGTAACCCAGAATGGAACTATTGATGTTACAGATCTGGATTTGATTGAAAACAATTCCCTCCTGTTTATTACAGGATATACTCGTTATGATATTACAGGAAACAGAATCACTGAATCTCCGGATTATAGTTTGGTGGAAAATAATATTGGGAGGGTTTTGATAAGACCGTAGGTTGGGTAATAATTTTAATGTGATATTTTTATTTTAACTTTCATCAGTTCACACGTTTCAGAATACGATAGCTAGATGAGAAGGTGTAGGTCTAATGAATAACCCCGAAGCAGAGCTTCGAGGTATCGCGTTACTCGAATAAACTTAATTGACTTCTATGAAAATTTTTGTATCCTGTTTTTTCATTGCCTTGATCATTGATATATCTTTGAATTATCTCCTCGTTGGCATATTGCCCTACTGTATTTGCATAATATCCACTTGTCCAAAATTGTCCTCCCCACAGTTGTTGTTTAACCTCTGGATGAAGCCGGAAAAGTTCTTTTGCTGTAATGCTTTTCACTGTTTGAGCTATCTCTTTAACAGACATCATGGGTACACTTTGTATCAAAAAATGAACGTGATTCTCATCTGCTCCTATTTCTATAAAAATTATCTCAAACCTGCTTTCAATATTCTTACAAACTTCCACCAGGCTTTTTTCAACATCCTCAGACAAAATGCTTCTCCGATACTTGATAGGACAAACCAAATGATACAACAACAAACTTTTATTTTGCCGCTTATGATTATGTTCACTCATAAGGCAAATATAACCTTTACATTACTCACCCCCGCCCCACCCCGAAGCAGAGCTTCGAGGAATTCTTTTGATTAAATCCATTATAATAAATACATAATATCACTATTGATATCAATATATTGTTGCTAATTTATTTTTAAAATTCAACCTATCTTAAAAATTCTGTTCGTAATTAAACAATTTCCTTTTCTTTTTTCAACTCATCACCTACCTGAGTTTTTAAAGATGCTTTTATATTTTGATTAACTCGAAATAAATTACCCGGATCATACTTGTTTTTTATTGTAACAAGCCGTTCATAATTTTCTCCATAAGTTGCCTTTACGCGATCTTCCCCTTCATCCATCATAAAGTTTACATAAGCGCCACCTGCTGAATATGGATGAAGTGCATCAAAATACTGCTTCGTCCAATTGGTAATTTTATCCTTGTTTACAGGATCAGGATCGACCCCTACAATTACCATAGCCCAAGTCGCATTCCTAAAATTCCAGGCAGTATCTCTTTTATTTACTCGTGACGCAGCACCATTTATAGGATATAAATGCATTGTTGAATGCATTGTTGGAAGAGCGTTTCCAAAAGTTACGTGTTTTGTTATTGCTTCATCACTAAGTTCATTTACAAAATCAGCCCTCCAATACCATTGTAATCCTGTCGGATAAACGGCATCAAACATACTTTGCAATGCAGGTTGTGGAATTGGTCCCACAAAATCAAGGGCTGGTTTTTTGAAAGCACGTATTGGCTTAAAAACTTCTTCTGCCATTTCCTGAGGACCCGTATATGCCCAGATAATCCCGCACATTTTTTTCAAATGTAAATTTTCAGGGAATGGATCTCCAGGAGGCACTGTAAGAAATGCAAAAAAACCATTTAAATCATCGGGGGCATCTTTTATAAGTTTACGATACCATTTCATCACTTCTGCAGCTTCACTCATTTCATAGAGCATTGGACCACCATATACCATAGAAACAGGATGTAACCTAAATGTAAAAGCAGTCACGACACCAAAATTTCCACCACCACCTCTGACAGCCCAGAATAAATCTTGATTCTCGTTTTCATTGGCTTTAACAAACCGGCCATCGGCCAAAACGATATCCACTGATAAAAGATTATCAATACTTAATCCATATTTTCGTGTAAGATGGCCGATACCTCCACCTAATGTCAGTCCACCAACACCAGTAGTTGAAATAATTCCGCTAGGCGTTGCCAATCCAAATACATGTGTGGCGTGATCGATATCACCCCAAGTACAACCACCACCGGCCACAACCGTTTTTGCCATAGGATCGACACGGGTATATTTAATTCGGGAAAGATCAACTACAAGGCCATCATCACAAATTCCCAAACCACCTGCATTATGACCACCGCTGCGAATGGATAACAATAAATTATTTTCTCTCGCAAAATTCACTGAGCTGATTACATCTGCAACATCTGCACAATTCACAATTAAACGCGGACGTTTATTTATCATTGCATTATACACTTTACGGGCATCTTCATAATTTTTGTCTTGCGGTTCTATTACGCCGCCTCTTAGAGTTGCCCTGAAATCCTGAATAGATTTTTGATTTACCATGGGGTTTTATTTAGAAATGGTTAACTATATAAAAAGAGAATCCTCCTCTTAATTTTATTTCAAACAAATTTACCTTCGCTCTCTTAAATAGAGTAAATCTTTTAAGTTTAATTATCAGCCAATCTGACATCATTTATCAACTATTTAAAAAAAATAAAAATTATCGCAATCAACTCGTCCATTATAAAAATATGGAACTAAAATATTATTAAAGTTATAAATAATTAATCAATGATAAAATTAAAAGTTATTAACCTAAATTTCAAATTTTATAACCTATCAAAAAATCAAGTTTTATTTAAAAAAGTAGCATGCGTACAGGCAATAAAATTCTGTTTGGATGATTTAAACTTTCAAAACAAAAAAATCCACCTATCGGTAATTATAAAAGACGCATTCCAATCACTATTCAATTATAAAATATAATGAAAAGTAATGCCATTATTGAAACAACTTTATTTTTTCAACACTTTGACAATCTTCTTGAAAAGATTAGATGCTTCAAATGGCTTTGAAATATATTCATTCATCCCATTTTTAAAACAGGATTCAATTTCCTTCACAGAGGCATGTGCTGTCATTGCTATAATGGGAATATTACAAACTGGCTCGGGAAAATCGCTTCGAATAATTCGAGCCGCCGTATGTCCATCCATTTCCGGCATTTGAATATCCATCAACACTAAATCGTAGGTATTAATTTTTAATTTTTCAATTGCCATCTTACCATTTTCTACTACGTCAATTTCAATTGAATCATTCCATTCCTGAAGTGTATCAGTTACTACCATTTGGTTAAATGGATTATCTTCTACTATAAGAATTCTTAATCCAGCCGGAACTAATAATTCCTCAACCTCCTCAACAAAATTTCTTTCTGTTTTTTCCTTTTCAGGTATTGGAAAAAGAAGAGTGAAAAAAAAGTCAGAGCCTACGCCTACTTTAGAGTGAACCTGAATTTCACCACCCTGTAATTCAACAAGTTTTTTTGTAATTGCCAATCCAAGTCCAGTTCCTCCATGAACTCTTGTAAACGAACTGTTCACCTGAACAAATGGAAGAAATATTTCATCAAGCTTATCCGCGGGAATACCAATGCCTGTATCAGCAACGATGAATTTTATGATCACAGAGTCCGGGTTCAAGGTTACAAGCTCAGCAGTCACCACAATTTCACCCATTGAAGTAAATTTAATGCTATTGGAAATCAAATTTAAAAATGTCTGACTAAGCTTTTCAGGATACCCTATAAGTCTCATTGGTATTTCAGGATCAATTATTGTTGATAAGGATAATCCTTTTTCTGTCGCAGACAATTTTATAGATCTTACAGTTTCCCTTATAAGCTGTTTTAAATTAAACTCTGTTGAATTATTATTATATTTTCCGGATTCAATTTGTGAAAAATCAAGAATATTATTGACAAGTTGAAACAAGTTGTTCGAGTTAATATGAATAGTTTGAATATATTCAAGTTCCTTTCCAACAGCAGTTCCTTTCTTAAGTAGCAAATTCGTTATGCCAATAATTGCATTAATAGGTGTACGAATTTCATGACTCATGTTTGCTAAAAACTCTTCCTTCAACTTACTACTCCTTTCAGCCACTTCCTTCTCCTTTTGTAACTGAATATTTTTCTTGTTTAGCTCCTCTGTAATTTTTGCCTCCGTAATATCACGAGCCGAAGCATATAACATTCCAGTATTCGGCTCCGGCTTACTATTCCAACTTAACCAAATATAGGAACCATCTACTTTTCTATATCGATTTTCAAAATGAATAGTATCTTCTCCTCTTGCCAATTTATCAATTTCATTCAATGTATTTGGAATATCCTCCGGATGCACAAAATCCAAGAAAGGCCTGCCTAACAGTTCTTTTTCTTCATAGCCAAGCACCGAGGAAAAGGTAGCACTGACTTTGAGAAAATATCCCTGAACGTTGGCAATACACATAAAATCCAACGACAAATCGAAAAATTTCTGAAGCTCTGCTTTGCTTTGTGCAAGTTCTAAATTGTCTTTTCGAATTATTAAATGTGCAACAACCTCACGAGCCAGAAGCTCTAAACCCTCCTTTTGCTCTATACTAAGTACTCTTGGCTTTACATCTATAACACATAATGTTCCAAGCCTATAACCATTGGGGTCGATAAGTGGAGCCCCGGCATAAAACTGAATTCCATTTTTAGCATTAAAAAGTGGATTCTGAGAAAATAATTCATTCTTTGTAATATCAGGAATTTCATAAATTTTATCCTGCATAATTGTATACTGACACAAAGAGTCTTCACGGGGAGTTTCATCTCTGTTAAATCCGATCATCGCTTTAAACCATTGACGCTTTTCATCTATGAGGCTAACATATGCAACCGGAGTCTGACAAATACGTGATGCAAGCAGAGTAATCGCATCCATATCTTTATCGGCTGACGAATCCAAGATATTGTAGCTATAAAGCGCTTCCAGCCGTTCCTTCTCATTCTCAGGGACAGGGTAAATATTTTTTCGCGAATATGATTCTTTCATTTTCTAATTATAAAATTTATTCATGATAAAAAATAACAATACCAATCTATACATTCCCTCAATAATCAGAGCATGCATTAAACAATAAATATATAAAATTATTGATTCCAATCAACATTTTATTGATACTATAAGTCAAGTTATATTGAAAATAGTGGACGAATATGGCAACAACGGATTATTAATTTTAATAGACGAAATCTCAATTTTCTAAAATCGTTAATCTATTGAAACACCTTTTGATATTATCAAATATGACTTGAAACATTACCCTTTTTACATGCGATAACATCAAATATCACTATAAAATTGACATAAATTCATGCAATTACAAAAACCCAGGATAGACTATCCAGACCAATCTGACAAATCGTAAATCAAAGATTCAATTAATGAAAATCTTATACCTTTCAATTCTATAAAAAAAATCCAATTATCTAATGGCGATATCATTTCTCAGTCATATAAAATCCTCGATTATTTTTTCAATATTGCAGCTTGGATTCTAAATTGATTTCCCTTCTGATATATACTTAAACGAATCCAACTATAAAAACTCCCCTTAGATAAACCATCGAACATGAAACGCATTCTCTTTCTTTCTCTAATAGTATCATTGCCATTTATTTCGTTTTGTCAACAAGAAGTAAGTCTTGATTCTGTCCAATATCATGTTGGAGACATCGTAAAAGTTTGCGCAAAAATTTACGGAACAAAGTACCTTAAATCAACTAAAAGCGCTCCAACATTTTTAAACGCCGGCGCAAACTACCCGAATGCACTGCTTACAATCCTTATTTGGGGTGATAAGAGGGACGGTTTTACAAATGCACCTGAGATTTATTACAATGGTAAAGACCTCTGTGTTACCGGAAAAATTACGTTATATAAAGGCAAGCCGGAAATAATCGTCAATCACGAAGATCAAATCGAGTTAAAATAACTACTCTTTAAATGCTTGTTTAAGTACTGATGCCAAACGAAGTCCGGCATAGAGCAATTGTCTTTCAATTACAATTGCATTCCTGTCCACATATGACTGTTCAATAAAATTATCCCGGAAGTCATAGACAGAATCAAGTAGGGCGCGTGATTGTATCATCCAGTCCATGGGCTTTATTTTTTCGATGTTTACGATATCTTCCGTTGTCAGACAGTCGTGTAGTTTCAAACAATCATCCAAAGTTATTTTTTTCGAATCTATAATTTCAAAGTCCCAGACCTTATGCAAATTTGTATGGTAAACTTTATATATATAGGATACATCAATGGTGTTACCACCTTTATCAGATCCGTAACCCACATGTAATGGTTGATGCATATCTCCCATAAGATGAAAAAGAAGGTATAAATCAAATCTTACACCTTTATCTTTGAGTTTCAGCGAATCCTTATGCATCAATTCGAATATGGCAGAATTTAGTATTATTAAAATATCTCTCTCCTTTGCATTGGGTGTATAAACTGAATCCTTCTCAATATTAAGATAATGCCAGGGCTTCATATAATCATAAAACGTATTTGAGCGCATGTCATCCATCCAATTAGCTGCATCTTCAATACTCATCTTCTTTAAGTAATGCTGCACTCTATCTTTGGTGGCATCATCCAGGTAATGAAAGGCAATTTCGGCCACTATTTCATGCCCACCTCTACCCCATGCGAAAACAAACCGGGGCACACTAAGCATAACAATTTGAATAAAAATAAAAAAGAGCGATCTTTTCATAAGAGGAACTGAATATAGAACTAATTTTTGATTAAAGAAACTAAGTAGAAATAGTCAATAATCATTTCAATCAATATTCAGCCAAATTTAATATTGTAATCAACAATGTTTTTCTTTTTAAATGTTCAGTAGGTAAAACAAATTTATCCAAAAAATTAATTTTTCTTCACACCATTCCAATATAATATGGCGCGAATTACAATCCATCATATCAATTAAGCTATTCGTACTCCTAGGACTTTGTTGAATCAATTTCATAAAATATAATGCCGTGAGTTACCAATTTAATAGTAAATAGAAACTGACGGAAAATAATTACATTTATACTAAATAATTACAAACTATTTAATGAATAACACAGACGAAATATCTCTAACACCGGAATATTCAAGTACATTGAAGAACTACGAAATGTTACGCGAATCTCTTTTACAGACTGAAGTGGAAAAAAATATCTGCTGCATCAGGCATTACCCGAACTTCAGGCGATTTACTTATCGAAGGTTGGCAAACTCAAACTTGAATTGCTGGAAAGTCGTATTGAGGTATATCGGTTAAAAAGAAAAATGGAACTCATTCAGTCTTGTATCAACAGACAAAGCGAAATCGTACCCGAGGCTATTGATATATTGCTCGAAAAAGAAATGCAGGCGCAGAGAAAAAATCTGGAAGAAGAATCGAAAAAATTAGACAAGGCAATACGATTTATTAGTCTCCCTATAATGAAAATCGAAGAAGCCATCGAACTTAAAAATATTTATTATAAACTTGCTCGAAAGCTTCATCCAGATTTAAATCCGGATTCTAGCGAAACAATGAAAATGTTGTGGTTGAAAGTTTCAGAGTGCTATCAGCAAGGTGATTTAAATCAAATGAAATTGTTGGAAATTTTGTCATTGCATGAGACTACTACAGATTCAACTCCAACATTAGTACAAGAATTAAAAAGGCGTAATGAAATTTTATCTTCCAGAATCTCTCAGCTGATTAAAGAAATTGAACATATCAAAACCAATTTTCCTATTACTTACAGTGAACGATTAAAAGATACTTTATGGATAGACGCAGAAAACAATGATAGTCTGAATGCGATTTCGAAAGCATTGGAGGAAAGGACTGCTTATGAAAAAGCGATTGAAATTCTTTTAATCGGAACGGGTATATGAGTACCGATTTAATAAAAATAAATCCCGCGCTTCTTACACTGGTACAAGGAACAGGATCACTATTGCCATTTGCACGGGAGCTGATCGTTCTTGAATGCCAGGTGGCGGGCACTTCGTACCAGAATCTTGAAGCAATCGAGCCACAGTTGAATTTGAACGACCGCTTCCTGCTTATCCGTGAATCGGAAAACAAGCATGACAATTTTGCCGTTGCTATTTACACATCGAGCCGAGAAAAGCTTGGCTACCTCCCACGTTCAAAAAACGAAACTATCGCTCGTCTTTTAGATGCCGGCAAGATGATCTTTGCTGTACTGAGATCAAAGCTATGGGTTGAAGAGTGGTTGAAACTGGAGTTGGTGGTTTGGCTAGTAGATGGGTGAAGGATTTAAATTTCATATTTCACTCATCAATGCTCAACTCAATCTTTTACAACTATTTTATATCGGTCAGTTTTTTCGCCATCATTAATTTTGACGTAAACAATTATATATGTCTTAATAAATCAAACTCACCCTCCCGGCAAATTGATGAAAATTATGCTGCAAGTCATACATCTTTACCAGCCAAACATATGTGTCTTCCTGTGCCTTCTTTGATCCGTCGAGCATTTTTCCATTCCAGCCTTCGCCCCATTTTGTTGTCTTGAAAATTTCTCTTCCCCAACGATCAAATATTAAAAATTCATAGTCGCTTTCGTTTATTCCCGTGCCTTGCGGGAGAAAGACGTCATTGATTCCATCATTGTTTGGTGTAAAAGCATTTGGTGCATAGAATTCAAATTCAAATTCAACGCATAATTCAGAATTTAATGTGGCGGCGCAACCATAAATATTTTTTACGATCAGTTGGATATTATAACAACCCGTATCTGCATAGACATGCTGTGGATTTTTCACTGTTGATGTATCATTTATATAGTCACCAAATGACCATTGCCATGAAACGGCATCAGTTGTGTGATCTGAAAAACTTACTGCAGGATCAACGATTAAAACCGGATCCGGAAAATATGTAAATGAAGGATCAGGCTGGGGAAATACAGTTATGTAATCACTCCTCGTTATGGATCCTGTACAACCTGCAGTACTTGTAACGGTATTAGTAACAGTATAAGTCCCGGGTTTAATAAAACAATGCATTGCATTGTTGCAAGAAGTTGTATCTGTACCATCACCAAATGTCCAGGTCGCCGTCGAACAGGAGAATTGTGAGTTGTCAGAAAACGCCACACAAAGTGGAACACAACCCGATAAAACATTTGCAGAAATCAATGGAAGTGGTTGTGGTTCGACAGTAACAGTAACTGAAGAAGTGGTCGCAGGTGAACCGCAATTATCCGATACTGTCACTGTGTAAAGGGTTATTAAAGTCGGAGCCGCAACAGGATTAGAAATTATTGAGTCGCTAAGACCGAAGGATGGCGACCATAAGTAACTGTAATTTCCACTGCCGCCACTCGCAATTGCTGAAAGTGTTGTTGATGAAGATTCACAAATTGATAGTGGATTCGTAGTCTGAATTGTCAATGGCAGATTTACATTTATTAAAAGATTTTCAGGTAACGAACTGCATCCATTCGCATCGGTTGCTATTACGGAGTATGTAGTATTTACAGCAGGGCTCACAGTTGAATTCACAGAGATACCGCCTGTTGACCATGAATAATTATAAGCCGGTGCTCCTCCTGATGTGTTAGCAGTCAATGAAACTGTTTGTCCGATGCAAATTGTTGCTACCTGCACCGGAGTAACAGTTGGATGCGCATCATTTACAGTGACCGTTAAACTGTCAATGGTGCATAATCCCGGATATGTAATCTGACATGAATAATTTCCAGGAATTAAATTTGTGATTGCAGAAGTAGTTTGTCCTCCGGGAAACCATAAATAACTTGATGGTCCGGAATAATTACTCACCATAACCGCTGCTGTTCCATTATTAATGCATGCGTCTGTTGCAGAGATTGTTGAATTTGGTGCAGTGGTACAGGTAAAAGTATTTCCCTGTATGAAAACTCCTGAGTCATATCTCCCATTTCCAGCATCTACAATTGCAATCTTCAGATGATATGATACACAAGGTGTAACGGCAACGATAGAAGTAATTGGAATAGTATATCCATCATAAGCAATGTCGTTATTCGGATTTGAGTAATTGTCTATATAATAGGCGGGGTTAGAAGCGCCGGAGCCAATCGGCCATCCGCCATTTACAGTGAATATAGAAACAGGTGTTGTACCATTGGGCAATGTTGCAATGTTGTGAGATGAGTAATTCCCTCCTGCCGGATTCGGACCTGTGAGAAACATTGCAAAAACATCGTTGTATTGATTGATGTACTGCGGATATTCTTCCGAACCGAAAACATACGTAATGTGAAGTGTATCACAAACCGGAATAAAATCAAATTCAAGCAAACATACATCGTAGCGTGCCTGCGAACTTATTGCAATTACATCCGGGTCGCTTAAATTATTTCCATTTTGAATACTGCTGAAATACGTTCCCGGGTTTGCAACATCAGAAGCATTTCCGCTGGTCAATAAAACACCATTCGGCACTCCGAGACTAGTCCCGGTATAAGTAAATGTTGCCGTTGAATTCCCTCCGCAATCTATTGTTGCATTACTGACAGTGATTCCGCTCCCAACGATAGCATGTGCCAATGAAACAGCAGATGAATTATTAGCAATAACAAGCTGAGAAAACCCTTTTACAGGAATAAATAAGCAAAGCAAGAAAAGAATATGGGGTCTCATTTTATTGGGGAGGGTGCTTTGTTGCATTAATGCAGGGTAGCAAATGTAACTAATAAATGCATAGTCTTTATGAGCATTCAAAGTCGGAATGGCTCTCTACCCGTGACTCTCGTTGTGCAGGAATCACACACCTGCCACTTTTATAAAAAAGTTATTGTTTCGAGGAATTTCTAAATTCTTTGAAGTGAGTGATTTATTTTTTTACAGAAGATGAATGAGAATCCTCGACAGCGGATTTAATTTCTATAAAAGCTTATGCACTTCTAAACTGTTTTTTTGAGAAAACATAAAACAGGAAAAATATTTGATTGTTAAGTTCACGGATTTTGAGAAAAAGATAGTGTGCGTCTGAGCAACTGTGCGAGTGAGCTGAAAGATTGAGGAAAGGATTTAGTATAAGTCTGAGTCGCTGTTTATATTTGAGTGAACAGTGCGAGTGAGCAGAAAGATTAAGGAAAGGATTTAGTGTTAGTCTGAGTCGCTGTCTGAGTTTCAGAAACAGTGCGAGTGAGCAGAAAGCTACTGTTCACTCACTCTGTTCACTCACACTGCAGTGCGTACCCGGGACGAGAATCGAACTCGTACTCCCTCTACGGGAACAGGATTTTAAGTACTACTTTATGTTGCAAAATGCAACATTTCGCAACAAAAGGGAACAAAAGGAAGCAAAAGGGTACCCTTATCGCGCACCAAAAGCGCGCACCTGAATCTATAAAATTGACAGGCAGTAATATTGTTTTTTAAACAAGGCGCTATTCCAATGAATTCTTCCAAATAATAAATCCCTTTCTTTCATCAGTATAATCATGAACTATGCGGCTGAAATTCTCCGGTGGATTTTCAAGAAATAATTGCCTTCCCTTGTTTCTAATAATATTCAAATATTGGTTAATCTGTTTTAATTTTTCAGGCAGTGTTTGTTTCTGATTATCGTAATGCCAGATATATTTAGCTTCTTCAGTGTCCAATGTTTCAAGTATAATATGAAACCCTTCCTTGCCCGTCAGTAGAAACAAAAATGAAAAAGGCTGAAGGACAAACCTGAGTTTTAAAATATTTCTTGCATGATTTTCCACCAAATACCTTATGTTTTTGTAGTGTTTATAATTCTTATTTTTAAAACGTCACCTAATAAATCTTCACCTGAATCATATAGATTATTCTTCCTTTCACCATTGATTTGCAATTGTGATATATCAAGCAAATTCCCTAACTCATCAACCATTGTTTTACTTATGAAATTCTTATTGATAAATTTAAACTTTACACTTTCAATTATTTCTCGGTTTATTTTCTCTACATCTTCAGAAGTTGCTAACTGTGAAATTAATTTCCCATTTTCAAACTCTGCAAAAATATGGACTGTTACGTTATTCATTGAAAGCGACTTCGAAAAATACGTCTTCAAAACTTCAAATTCTGGCCTTATCTCAGAATTCTTAATATCAAATTCAAGCTCGATGTTCATCTCCAGAATATTATATTTGAATACAATACTTCCTTAACGAAACTCAAGAGCCTCTAATAGAATTTTAATTTTCTTATCAATTATGAAATTGCTTTTTGAATAACTCACTTCTTCGACAGGATCATCAAACAAAGACGCCTGCATATCTATTTTTCTGTAATAAGTATTTCTTTTCAGGAACATCTTATTTAGATAATCAATCTTTATATCATGGTAATCATAAATAGTCGGAGTTATTACCGAGCGCTGCACCCTTCCGATGTATTGAACCAATTTACCTTCAAAAGAAAACGGGTAGACAAGAAAGAGGCAATTAGCATTTTTTAAATCGGTTCCTTCGCCAAAGAATTGACCAGTAGTAATTAAGACTTGATAATTCC
>JANPNV010000112.1:0-5966 GCA_031427625.1 Bacteroidota bacterium | reverse complement strand
AAAAATCCGAAGTCGACGTGATTGTATCCGCTAAATTCTTCGATGCCGACATTGCAACCTTTCAATGCACTGTAGGCATTTACTTTTCCATAGCCCCATTTATTGTCAGGAAGATTTAAACCTGTGCTCATATCCCGGTCTGCGCAATTAAGTATGGCTGACTTTACATCGTACCATGTAGCCTGAGGATTTTTCTGCAAGTACAATGCGGCAATACCGGCAACAACTGGCGATGACATCGAAGTTCCACTACTGCGTTTATGTTTTTTTCCTGCTGCTACTTTTTGTGGTTCCAATGATGCAAGAATATTTAATTCGCTTTGCGTTCCGCATGATAGTACCCATTCTCCCGTTGCATTTATGTCTGGCTTTATTCTTCCATCGCGTGTCGGTCCATGGCTTGAGAAGACTGAAAGATTTCCGGGATGCAAAGATGTATCGCGTGTAATTGCAAAGTTCGCATTTGTATAATAATTTCTGTTCGTATATGATCCTACCGTAATCACCTTGTCACTGCATGTGAAACTGCTAACAATTGTTTGATCCGTGTCGGGCTTCTTATAATATTGAATAGGAGGATATGCATTTACAGAAGGAAGATTATCGAAAACCATATCAAAACTCCATGCATCGAAACGTCCCGTACCTGTTGTCATCAGCTTCCAGAAATAGCGTGAAGTATCATTACCGTTTACATTTATTACTGAGTCAGGATAGATTGCATACTCAATCGAATATCTGCCATTCCAGTTTTGTATTAAGCTTTGAACAACTGCGAGTCGTCCGTTGTTGCTAAAGAGCGTGTCTGTAACAATTGTCCCTTCTATTGAATTGACATTCGAGAATGGCAATGAGGTGATTGGAGTATAAGAGCTTTTTACTCTGTCGACTCCCAGAGAAAACTGCATGCCACTGTAATCAGCAGAATCGCACCAGACCTGAATGTAAACAGATGTATTCGTGTACTGCATCCACGTAAAATTTGTATCAGCGGAAAGATTATAACCAAGGTGAATAGGCGCAGTTCCTGCATTACCGGCTGAACAAACAACTACGTGTCCGGGTGCTGACTGAATAAGATTATCGATTGATTCTGCCTGTATATCTTTTCCGTCATGCGATCCGAAATAGGTTCCCATGCTGATATTGATTACAGCCGGTTCTCCCAATGCATCTGCACGATCGAAAATATATTTTACAGCATCAACAAGATTAGAAAGAAAATCATTATCGGGCTGATTAAGATTCATCTTCACAATGATGAGATCCGATTTTGGAGCAACACCTTTGTAATTATTTACAGCAAGTCCGTTCCCCGCAGCAATACCCGCAACGTGAGTGCCATGTCCGAATTGTGAATCGTAATGTTGTGATGATGTATCAATCTGATTTCCGATGTATTGTTTGCCGTAACCGTATGGTTGAGGTTGCGTCAACTGATCGGCATTTACGATCGATTGATCCCATAAAAATTTTATTCTTGTACGACCGAATTCATCGCGAAAATCCGGATGTGTATAATCAATTCCTTCATCGATTATTCCCATCACAACACCTTCACCGTTATAACCCTGGGGCAGATTGAAACCGCTCTGTACTTCGAGCACATGATTGTTTGCAATCATCTGATCGTTTAGTGGCTTTAATCGAAGGTCGTTACTTTCTATGCTTTTCACTTCTGCTACTTCGGCAAGCTGTGTGATTTTACTAAGTGGAAGACGAATAGCTGCAATATTTCCTGCTGCATACTTGAACGTGCCTCCAAGCGCTTCTGTTTTTTGTTTGATGATGGATATATCACCTTTTACAAACAAAGAAATTTCTCGATCAGAATTTCGGCTGACAGATAATTTCTGTTGAAGATCAAAATTCATTTTTACCTTCTGCGCATTCGCTGTTAATCCGGCAATCATTAAAAAAAGAAGTATTCTTTTCATAGGTATTTTTATAGATGATTATAATACCCACAATACCTCTGATAGTTCTTGCATAATCCATAGAAAACTGACAAAAGCCATCAAAAATTGGATACTTTTTGCCACCTTTGCCACGCTGAAAAAGGGCGTTTTTTTACCTGTTTATTCAAAATTCAAGAAATTAACTAATACTTAAAGAAATTTAATCCGATGGCTGACGATAAGAAAATCATATTTTCCATGGTAGGGGTAAGCAAAATTTACCCTCCGCAGAAGCAGGTATTGAAGGATATTTATCTTTCATTCTATTATGGCGCCAAAATCGGCATTTTAGGATTGAATGGTGCAGGTAAGTCGACTGTCCTGAAAATAATCGCAGGAATAGAGAAATCTTACAATGGTGAAGTAGTGTTTTCGCCGGGTTATACTGTCGGATATCTTTCACAGGAGCCCGATTTCGATCCTAATAAGACAGCAAGAGAAGTTGTGATGGAAGGTGCTGAGAAAGTTGTTTCACTGCTTAGAGAATTCGAAGAGATCAACAATAAGTTTGCTGAACCGATGACCGATGATGCGATGAATAAACTCATCGAGCGTCAGGGAGTGGTTCAGGAAGCAATTGATAATGCCGGAGGATGGGAGATTGACAATAAAATTGAAATCGCCATGGACGCACTTCGTTGTCCAGATCCTGAAGCGAAGGTTGACAAACTTTCGGGTGGAGAGAAAAGAAGGATAGCCTTATGCCGCCTTCTTCTTCAAGAGCCAGATATTTTATTGCTCGATGAGCCGACGAATCACCTCGATGCTGAATCAGTTCTATGGCTCGAACAACATCTTCAGCAATACAAAGGAACAGTTATCGCTGTTACTCACGATCGTTACTTCCTCGACAATGTTGCAGGATGGATTTTGGAACTTGACCGTGGCGAAGGAATTCCATGGAAAGGAAATTATTCTTCATGGCTGGAACAAAAATCAAATCGCCTCGCTCAGGAGGAAAAAACAGAGAGTAAAAGACAGAAAACTTTACAACGTGAGTTAGAATGGGTACGACTATCACCTAAAGGAAGACATACAAAATCGAAGGCGCGTATTGCAGCTTATGATACGATGCTGAATCAGGATGTGAAAGAAAGAGAAGATAAACTTGAACTCTTTATTCCACCAGGACCAAGACTTGGAAGTGTTGTTATCGAAGCAGAAAATATTTCGAAAGCATACGGAGATAAAGTCCTTTTTGAAAACCTGACATTCAGTTTACCACCTGCAGGAATTGTTGGTGTTATAGGGCCGAACGGTGCGGGAAAGACAACACTTTTCAAAATGATTATGGGGCAGGAGCAGCCGGATTCTGGTTCATTTAAAGTAGGAGATACTGTTCAGATAGGTTATGTAGATCAAACACATGATGATTTAGTACCGGGAAAAACCGTCTATGAAATCATTTCTGGCGGAACCGATTCGATGATGGTTGGCGGACGTTCATTGAACTCACGAGCATTCGTTTCTAAATTTAATTTTAGCGGCACCGATCAGAGTAAGAAACTGGAAGTACTTAGTGGAGGAGAACGGAATCGTGTTCACCTTGCGATAGCATTAAAGCAGGGCTCCAATGTTTTACTTCTTGATGAGCCAACAAATGACATTGATATAAATACGTTGCGTGCTTTGGAAGAAGCACTGGAAAATTTTGCGGGATGTGCAGTTGTTATCAGTCACGACCGTTGGTTCCTCGACAGAATTGCAACACATATTTTAGCATTCGAAGGCGATTCACAGGTTTACTTCTTCGATGGTAATTTTTCAGAGTACGAAGAGAATAAGAAGCAACGCCTTGGCGATGTACAGCCGCATCGTTTACGTTACAAAAGCCTTGTTCGCTAAGATAATTTGAGAATGTGCTAATTTGAAAATGGCCCTTTCGTATTGGCAAGGGTCATTGCTTATTTCTTAATTTTTGTATGATATATCTATGTTCCCTTCGCGGTCTAATATGTTTTTATAAAAAAATTATCTGCATGACGATCATCCATTTTCAAATTAGCACATTCTCAAATCACTACTGTCCGGTTAAAATTCTTTTTAGTAATTTTTCTTTATTTCTGTAAAACTACGGCATTTTTTCTCACACTTTGAAAATGTGAGCCCCCTTATGTGGAATCGAACTGCATTTCATATTGGGTTTTAGGAGGAGCGCAATAACGTAGTGACTTTATAGGTGAGATTAAAAAGGCATCCTGACAACTCCTCTCAAAATAGTTTGCATTGGAACAAGGAATTTATCAATGATTTCATCTTTCACAATAGTTGAATGAATGATTTCTCCCTGTCCAAGTTTCCAGTAATTATCCAAATTGAGATTCTTTGCTTTCTCTTCCTCGGAATTGATATAGTCATATCTTGCAAAATCAATTCTTTTAATGTGAAGTAATAAGTCTCTAACTTGTGTAAGGCACCAGCCGAAAATGTTTAGACCTTTATTTTCCTGGCAGTATTTCAGCGAATCAACAATTAGTTGTTTCTGAGTGATACGTGTGAACAGATCAATCCAATCAATAACTGTCATTGTTAAGAAATAGGTTTTATCCTTATGTATGTTGTAATGAAAACCTCTTCCCATATTGTAATTTTTTTTGGCTAAAATTGGATGAAGGAATATTCAAATCCTTGCAGTTTCAAGTTTCATACTTATATGTTCCTACATATAGTTAAATAAAATGGCTGCAGAAGGAAAACAGCTGGTGTTTTTCAATTCTCCGCATCAGATTTTGGAATTATTCATAGACGATGAGCCTTGAAAAGTGGATAAATATCACACAGCTCAAAACAACGGACGAATGTCCGTCGAAGCGTTGTTTTTTTATTATTTTTGATAGATGAAGAGAAGCAAAGTTGGGGTAGCAAGTCCGTCACAGCTGGGAGTTCGCGCTCATGCGCAGACACGAACAAGCTGAACATTTATGGGGCATATAGAAGTGAAAGCTTGGAGTGGATACCTTGTTTCCGGAGACGGAAAAAGATCTATTTAAGTTCCAACCTCTCTGAATACCTTAAAAATGTTGGGTAGTATAGCCACAACTGAAAGTATCGCAGTTTAGCCAAACAGTGTCTGGTCCACCATTAGAAAATCCATTATATGGTATCAAAGTAGCTTTGAATGATCCAGAAATCGACTGTGTTAATGAATCAATGTTTATGCTTATTAAATTATTAATGGAATCAGGTTCATTAGTTACATAATGCCAATAAGATTCGTCAGGGTTTGAATAACAACAGTATTTATTATAAAATATTTTGCTAAATGTACTATCGGCACTACTCAATCGAAATATACCTGAATGAAATTCCTTAACTGCAAAGTTAATTGAATAATAATAATTGAAATTTGGATCAGAATTAATAAACTCAAGACTCAATGCAGTTGGAAAACTCTGATATAGACATTTAATAACCTTTAAGTATTTTATTTCATTACTCCCATTAATATTTACTGTTGAAGTACATCCATAATCAAGGTATGCTGGCCGAAATGGAGTTGGCGTTTCATTCTTCTCTTCTTTGCAAGCAAAGAAGAGAAGAATGAAGAGTGCCGAAAATATTGATTTCATCAATTTATTTTTGAAAATATTATGCTTTTCGCTATTTCTGAAGAGATAACTTTACAAGTGTATATTCCTTTAACAAATTTATTCAGATTTAAATTTATATTGTTTTCACCGAAAGTAAGCTGATATTTTTCTCTCATTACAATCTCTCTCCAAGTGAATTATAAATTTCATACGATATCAGTTCCGTTCGTTCAGCCACAATAAATAGAGTGAAATCAATAAAACCAGGATTAGGGTAAATCATTTCTGACAACATATCAATTTTATTTTCGAACGCAAGCTTGTGTTGCCCATTACAATGTGGAACAATAAAAAAACTAGATTGGGTGTAATGATTACCCGCAGGATCGGTAACAATGACTTTTACGTAGCGACTACGATTTTCAGGATATTCGAGCGTAAGTTGCGAACCATTAAAAAGTTTTGAGGAAATAGAAAA